>JARFRM010000259.1 GCA_029287235.1 Thermoanaerobaculales bacterium | reverse complement strand
ACCAGGATCGAGCCCAATTACAACCGGACCGCGCCCCATCCGAGTTCACTGCCCCTGGACCGGGGTGGTGTCGGTGGTGCGGAGGTCAGACGGGACCCGATCGATTGAGCTCTTCCGGTGCGTGACGCCCGCGGTCTGCTGATCCTGCTCGCAGTTCTGGTCGTGGCGGCGGCAGTGGTGTGGTTCTCCATTCACCGGCGAAGCGACGAGCCCGGGCCCGTGTTGTTGGAAACCGCCGAAACGGTCCTCTTCGATTTCGCCGGTCTCGCCGTCAGATCACCCGACCTTCGGGTCGGTGAGGCTCGGGTTCGGGGCGCCAATCAAGGCGAGTTCTCGTCCTGGCTGGTCGTGATGGACTGTGAGGAACCCGAGGGTTGCGCCGGAGAGTTCGGGGTCACGGTGAGCTTCGACACGGGGTCCGCTGATCGTCAGATCGTCCTCGTCAACGATCTCCAGGTGCCCATGGGCGGTGAGCTGCGATTCCAGGGTCTGCAGGATCCCTCCACGCCCGTCGAACGAATTGATAAGCTTGTGCTCGAAGTGCGGTTGATGGGAGCTCCGATCGAGCTTCCATACGACGTCATCGACTGACGCTTCGCCCTGCAGAATCGACGGATCCCGCCGAGATATCGACCAGAGTAGGAGTGTCCGTGCACGATTTCATTCTCGAGGACAGGTTCGAATCCATCAGCGAGTGGCGCCATCGGGGGAACGGACTCACCGTTTTGGTGTGTCCGACACCGGTCGCCCCGGTCGTTGGTTTCGCCGTCGTCTACCACGTCGGTTCGCGCCATGAGGTGGCCGGACAAACCGGCGCGACCCACATGCTCGAGCACCTGATGTTCAAGGGCTCTCAGAGCTTCAACGCCGAGAGGGGCACCGAGATCGCCCGCAGTCTTCACCGGGTGGGGGCCTCCTTCAACGCCACGACTTGGCTTGATCGCACCACCTATTTCGAGGTGCTGCCGGTGGAACAGTTGTCTCTGGCGGTGGCCATCGAGGCCGATCGGATGCGGGGCGCTCTGATTCGTGACGAAGATCTCGAGAGCGAAAGGTCGGTGGTCCTCAACGAGCTCGATACGGGCGAAAACCAACCCGTTGACCTGCTCATGAAGGCCTCCTTCGCCCACGCCTTTCTCGAGCACTCCTACCATCACCCGACCATCGGCTGGCGTGGCGACGTGGAGAGGATGTCCGCGGCGGTGCTTCGCGGATTCTACGACACCTACTACCATCCGAACAACGCCACGGTCCTGGTGGTCGGGGACATCGACGAGGAGACCGCTCTGGCCGAGGTCGAACGTGGTTTCGGCGCCAGTGCGGCCGCACCGGGCGGTTTTACCGATCCCTCGATCCGAGAGAGCCGACAGCGGGGTGAGCGACGTTTCGTCATCGAGCGAATGGGTGAGGTCGGAAGCCTGGCGATGACCTGGCACATCCCCGAGGGACTGCATCGGGAAATGCCCGCCCTCAACGTCTTCACCCAGGCCCTCAGCGATGGCGTGACATCGCGGCTCTATCAACGCCTGGTGGAGACCAACCGATGCCTCGGTGTCCATGCCTTCACCTTCGAGCTCCACGATCCCGGTGTGCTCCAGGTCTTCGCGACCCTCGCCCCGGGGGTGGATCACGCATCGGTGGAGGCGGAGATTCGGGACGAAATCGCAGCCCTGAGAGCGGCCCCGCCGACCGGGGACGAGCTGGCGCGCGCACTGACCCAGACCCGGACCGATCTCGCCTTCCATCGCGAGTCGCCGGCCCAGATCATGGGGGGGCTCACCGAAGCGGTGGCGATGGGCGATTGGCGGCGTTTTCCACGTGAGCTCGAGGCCGTGTCGGGTGTCGGCGGCGATGATGTTCGGCGGGTCGCCGAGACCTATCTCGGGGACCGGAATCTCACCGTGGGGTGGTTCGTGCCCGAGGGCGGGGGCGGGGCGGCCTCGGTACTCCAGCCCGAACCTCGACCCTGCTACCTGCACCGGCCGTTCGCCGACCGGGTCGATCTGCGCGACCTGCCCGGTGGGGCGCGCCTCGCGGTGCTGGCCAATCCCCACGCGCCGACCGTCACCATCGCCGGCACCGTCGGCGCCGGGCTGACCGCCGCCACCGACGGTCGATTCACCGTGCCGAGCGTGACCGCGGCCATGCTCGACCGGGGGACCACGGGTCACAGCCGACTCGCCCTGGCGAGAGAGCTCGAAGATCACGGCCTGCACCTGGGGGTCCGGGCCATGGGCAACGCCCCGACCGTGGTGTCGTTCTCCGCCCAGGGGTTGGCCGAAGAGCTCGACCGGCTGGCCGCACTGCTCATCGAGGTTCTCAGGTTTCCGGTCTTTCCCGCCGACGAGCTCGATCGGTTTCGCCTGAAAATTCTGGGCCAGCTTCGGCGCGAACGAGAGGACACCTCCGCTCAGGCGTACTCGGGGCTCAGTCGCCGGCTGTACCCGGTGGGTCACCCGCTGCACAAGCGGCCGATCGAGGTTCGGGAATCAGAGCTCGAGGGGGTGACGCGGGACGATCTCGAAGACTTCCACTTGGCCACTTATGGTACTGCCTCGCTGGTTCTGGCGGTGGTCGGCGATGTCGATCCCGATGCCGTGGCAGCGAAGCTGTCGCATGGACTCGAGAGCTGGACGGGTGGCCCGCCGCCCACGCCGGAGTATCAGGCGTTGGTGGACGACGGCCATGGGGCGACCCGGATCCACCTGTCCGATCGCCCCAACCTCGACTTCTTCCTCGGTCTCGGCGGCCGGCTTCTCCGGGGCGAGGCCGATTTCGCCGCTGCGGGGCTGTCCAACTCGTGCCTCGGGCAGTCCGCTCTGACCTCCCGCCTCGGTGTTGCGGTGCGCGATGACGCGGGTCTTTCCTACAGCGTCTACAGCCGCTTCTTCGGCACCCTGGGTCTTCCCGGGCCGTGGGCCATCAGCTGCAGCGTCGCCGCCGGAAACCTCGATCGTGCCGTCGAGCTCTGCCGAGAGGTCGTGGCCGAGTATGTCGCCGAAGGACCCGAAGAGACCGAGCTCGAGGATGAGCGCCAGGCCCGGGCCGGCGCCTATCAGGTCGGTCTCGCCACCAACGCCGGGATCGCCAGCGAGTTGGTCACGACCCTCACCGCAGGCGAGGATGTCTCGCGCCTGGACGAGTATCCAAGGCAGCTGCTCGCAACGACCCGCGAAGAGGTCGTGGAGGCCACCAGGAAGCACATCAGACCGGATGAGCTCACCCTGGCTGTTGCAGGGACGCTGAACGAAACCGGCTGAGGCGGGCTCCACGATGGTTTGGAAGGACCTACCCGACCAGCAGGAAGAGCACGTGCGGCGGCGGTGCCTGGCTCTCTTTTCGTTCGACGAAGCTTGTGTGCCTGCGCACCTCTCCCCAGAAGCGCGCTTCGATGATTGTGGGGGCGGGCTTCCAGCCTGCCCTTCAGTGTCGTTCGAGTGCGTTTTGCGTGTCCCGATAGGCGAAGATCGCCCAAGCGCGACGACCTGCGATGGAAAACGAGAATCGAGAATTGAGGATTGAGAACTGAGAATTCAATCCCAATCGACGTTCAGATGATGCAGCTCGCCCGCGAAATGCGGCCGCACTTCTTCGTCGATGATCGCTTCGACCTCGCGCAACCGGTGCCGTCGGGAGGCGTGCAGCAGCACCAGGTGGCGACACTTGAGGTTCTTCAGTTGAGGTAGGAGATCGGCCAGATGCGTATGTCCGTAGCGGGCGGCGCGATCGCGGTCGGCGGGTCGGAAGAACGAGCATTCCACGAGCACGACCTCCGCGTCGAAGACGTCGGGCCGAGCGTCGAGAAGGCCGGGGCCCGAATCGGCACAGTAGGTCAGGATGTCGTTTCTGACATCCAAGGTGACCTCGTCGCCGGCGCGTCGCCGCTCCGCGATCTCGGGCTCGGACAGATGAGCGAGCTCGGGACGGAGTCGGTGCTTGTGCCAGATGACCTGTGTGCCGAGGGTGGGGACCCAGTGGTCGGTGGCGAAGAAGCGGAGATCCATGTCGCGGCGGAGCTGGTGATGGTCTCCTTCGGAGACCGGGACCACCGTGACCCGGTACGGCTGGCCGCCCTCGAGGCGAGCGGAGAGTTCCAGCAGCGACCGGACATCGCCCACGATGGGCTCGGGAACGATGAGGGTGGCCGGTGGCATGGAGTTGAGATACCGCTGCGACGCCCAGTAGCCGAGCCCTCCCATGTGATCCATGTGGCCGTGGCTGAGAACCATGGTCCGCATGGGTGGAGCCGCGCGGTGCGCCCGGCCCGGGTCGAGACCGAGGTGAAGTTGCGGCAGGAGAATGACGGTGCTCTCACCGGCGCGGGATCCACCAACCAGGCGCAGGTTCCCCCATGATGTTTGAAGTTGGAGCTGCCGCAGGGTCATCGACTGGTCCGGACGAGGAAGATCGAGGCCTCTGCGTTGCTCTTCGGCTGTTCGATCTTCAGGGTCCACTCTGAATCTTTCGTCAAATTCCCTTGGAGAGTCTTCGACCCGATGACGCCTCGTTTTCGATCGGTGACGGTGACGGCCACGCTTCTCCGTCCCGATGGCGCGAGGAACACCCTTTTGATGAGGCCGCTGCCTTCGGTCTTGAGGCCGAGGAAACCCTTCTTCGTGTGATCGAAGGGAATGTCTGCGATGGTCTCCCCGTCAATCGCGATGGTGACCGCTCCCGCGTTGATGGGACAGTCGTAGTAGACCGTAATTCTCGCATTTCCCGGTTCAGGCTTTCGCTCAGGGACGCCCGCGGGTGAGAGCCGGAGCTCGGGTCCGGAGACTCGAGAGGGCGTCGACGTGGAGGGCTTTCTGCGGGCCTGTCGCGCTCGGTCCTCGGCGAGCTCGAGATAGTCCGCAGCGAGCTCACTCTGAGGATCGAGTTCCAGCGCTTCGCGAAAGAGCCCCGCCGCGTTGACGTAGTTGCCCGATCGATAGGCGTGTCGACCCTCGGCCACCAGCTCCGCGACCCGCTCCTGGGTTGCCGCGCTGGTCCTCTCCGACTCGATGCGCCGCTCGGTCTCGGAGGCGACGGCCCGCGCCGCGGGCGAGGCCGGCGCTTGGTCGAGGGCGAAGAGGGCGGCGGATCGAGCTCGATCGAGCTCGTCCGCCGCCAACGCGTCGGTGGCGGAGAACAACGCGCCCGCGGTGCGGCTCAGGTTGCGGGTCGCACCGGCGGACGGCGCCACGAACGGTTCGGGGAGCCGTTGGGTCGCGAGAAAACCGAGGACCACCAACCACAGCGCCGCCCAGATTCCGATGATTGTCCAACCCCAGCTCGGGTCGACCTCCCAGTAGAACGGCTCGGGCAGGATGATCCGGTCCTTGATCCGACGCCAGAACCGACCCGCCGGACCTTCGCCGTGAGCGCCCGCCATCGGCATGCGCAACGCGGGCATCCTTTCTCCGGCGCGGGTGTCGAGATCCGGAGAATGGATCGAGGTGCCGTGGTCGTCGCCCGGTTCGCGCCGGACCAGAGACCGGGCGAGAGCGGCGAGGACCGACGCGAGCTCGCTTCCGGTCTGGAATCGGCGGTCGGGGTCCTTGTCCAGACACTTGACGACGATGGGGTTGAAGGCCGCGGGTACGGCTTCCTCGACGATGGAGGGGATCGGCGCCGGGTCCTTGACGATCTTTTGGGTCACCTGGTGCATGGTCCCGCCGGTGTACGGCCGTTGACCGGTGAGAAGGGTGAAGAGGACGACGCCGAGGGAAAAGAGGTCGGATCGTCCGTCGATGGGCGCCCCGGAGATCTGCTCCGGTGACATGAAGTTGGGCGTGCCGATGAACTGGCCGTCGACCGTCAGGTTGGAGCTCTCCATCCGGGCGATCCCGAAGTCGGCGATGCGTGCGCTGCCGTCGTGCGTGAGGATCAGATTGCCCGGTTTGATGTCTCGGTGAATGACTCCCATCTGGTGGGCGTAGTCGAGGGCGACGGCGACGTCGGCGACGATGCGGGCCACCTCCGAGGGACGAAAACGGTGCCCCGAGGCGAGGATCTCCTTGAGGTCCCGTCCCTCGATGTACTCCATTGCGATATAGAGCACGCCGCTCGAGCGATCCTCGCCGACATCGTGAATGGTGACGATGCCGGGGTGGTTGAGGCGACCCGCCGCTTGCGCCTCGCGGAGAAAGCGCTCGCGGAACTCGTCGGCAGTATCGACATCGACATCGAGCCTGAGGGTCTTGAGAGCCACTTTGCGGTCGATGAGGGGGTCCCTGGCGAGATAGACAATGCCCATGGCGCCCCGGCCAAGCGTCCTCTCGATTTCGTAGCGACCCACATTCTGAACCGACATCGGAGCCATTTTACCGTTGATAGGCTTCGAAGGGGGAAAATCAGCCCCGGCATACCCTCAGCCCCGGCCTTCTGGGACGCCCTTGACGTCCCAGCGTCGCCCGAGCAGCGTGGTCATTCGAGGAGGCCGGAAAGTGTGTGACCACGCTGCTCGCGCGCCGGCGGCCTCCTTCCGAGCCGGGAGAGATGCACCGGATCGTTTTACCGCGAGGGTTGCCCGGCATCGGCATTGTGCGCAGCGCGTTTGGCCGCCGGGAGATTGTGCCTGCACAATGCCGTGCCCGGCACGCCCCGGTGAGCGGGCTTTACGGCGTACTTTCGTCAAGAGGCTTTGGGGTGGAGGAGACGCCAGGTCATCGCGCGAACATCGTCGAAGAGTTGGATAGCGGAAGCGGCCATCATGCCGATCTGACGCCCGATCCGCCGATTCGACGCCTTCCGGGCCCCGAAAACAGCCCCGCTGGGTGGCATGATCCTTGCCTATTGCCTCCGTGAGGCCTGATGGTCTGCGGGGGGGTTATGGAAAACAGAGAGCTTGAAAATCAGGTGGATCGTGCGGCCGCGCATCTCGGTGAGGTGCAGCGAGCCGTTTCGGAGGTCATCGTCGGTCAGGACCGGCTGGTGGAATCGTTGTTGGCGGCACTGATGTGTCGCGGACACGTCCTGCTCGAGGGTGTGCCCGGGCTCGCCAAGACCTTGACGGTGCGCACCCTGGCCACGGTGGTGGGGGGCAGCTTTCAACGCCTTCAGTTCACACCCGACCTGCTGCCCGCCGATGTGACGGGGACGCAGGTCTTCGATCCGCGAACCTCCGAGTTCGTACCGCACAAGGGTCCGATCTTCGCCAATCTGGTTCTCGCCGACGAGATCAACCGCGCGCCGGCCAAGGTGCAGTCGGCCCTTCTCGAAGCCATGGAGGAGCGTCAGGTCACCATCGGTGACACAACCGATCTGCTGCCCGAGCCCTTTGTGGTGCTCGCGACCCAGAACCCCATCGAGCAGGAGGGGACCTACCCGCTGCCCGAGGCACAGCTCGATCGCTTTCTCTTCAAGGTCCTGGTCGACTACCCGTCGGCGGAGGAGGAGCGGCGGGTCCTCGAGTACCACCTCGCCGAGTCCTTCCCAAAGCCCGAGAGGGTGACCGATCTCGAGAAGCTGACGGAGCTCGAAGACACCGTCCGGCAGGTCTACCTCGACGAGCGGATTCGCTCCTACATCGTCAGTCTGGTTGCCGCGACCCGAAAGCCTGCCGAGGTGGGTCTTGGAGATCTCGTTCCCCTGATCGGATTCGGGGCCTCTCCCCGCGCCTCCATCGCCCTCGCCCTGGGCACCCGTGCCTTTGCCATGGTGCGTGGCCGCGCCTATGTCACACCGGAGGACGTCAAGGATCTCGCCCCCATGGTGCTGCGGCACCGGATCGTACTCACCTACGAGGCCGAGGCCGAAGGAGTCAGTGTGGAAGAGGTGGTGGACCGGATGTTACTGGCGGTGGAGGTCCCTTGAGACGGCGACTGGCCGCCTATTTCGGCCGTCCACGCCCGGTGGACCCGGTGCACGAAGCCGGGGCCGAGCTCCGCGCCCAGGTGCGCCGTTTGGAGATCCGCGCCCGCCAGTCCATGGAAGCCGGCCTCACCGGCCAGTATCAGAGCGCCTTCAAGGGTCTGGGTCTCGAGTTCGAGGAGGTTCGGGAGTACCGCTACGGCGACGACGTGCGCACCATCGACTGGAACGTCACCGCGCGCACCGGCGAGCTCCACGTCAAGCGATATCGGGAAGAGCGCGACCTCACCGTTCTGCTGCTCGTGGATCTGTCGGCATCGACCCGGTTCGGTTCCGGAGTGATGACGGTGCACGACCTCATCGCCGAGGTGTCGAGCCTCTTCGCCCTGGCGGCGGCCCGCCGCGACCGGGTGGGCGCCATCCTCTTCGATGAGTCCCTGAGAGCGGTGATCCCCCCGCGTCTCGGTTGGCGGCACGGTCTCCGGGTGGTGCGCGAGGTCCTCGGCGCGGTGCCGTCGGGGAAAGGCACGGCCTTTTCCGACGCGGTGCGTGCGGCGGGCCATCTTCTCCACCGGCGAGGTATCGTCATCGCGGTGGTGGATCGGAGTTGTCCCCTTCCGCGACGAGAACTCCTGGCGCTCTCGTCCCGCCACGAAGTCGTCTTGGTTCGGGCCGCCGATGAGCTCTCGCGGACCGGTCTGAAGGGCTCACGGCTGCCGGTCATCGATGCCGAAACGGGACGCCCGGGTGTCGTTCGTTCCCGGCCCGGTGAAACCGCGGATCGGATTCCGCCGGGGATCGATGCCGTGGATCTGGTCACCGACACCGACTATCTGCCGGTGGTTCGCGCGATGCTCGAAAAGCGAGAACGTCGTGTTCACTGAGCGCGTTTGCCGATCCCTCCTTGCGCTCATCATTTTGGGCGCGGCTGCCTCGGCGGCGGCCGATGGGCCGGCTCTGGAGCTCGAGGTCGGGCAGACCTCCGTGCGGGTGGGCGACCGCGTCGAGATCATGGCCTCGGCCCGCGGGGGCGAGAGCGGCTGGCTCTGGGGCGAGCTCACCGTGGCCCTCGAGCCTGGTGGAGTCTGGGAGCTGATCGATGGCCCGGACGCCGTGCCCGGGGTGCGTCCACCGGCGTGGCGGCTCATTCTGGCGCCGATGGAGCTCGGCGAACAGGCATTGCCCTCGATCACGGTCTCGGCGAGATCATCCGACGGCGAGACCACCCGGATCGGAAGTGAGGATCCGCCAGCCGTTTCCGTCGACTCCATCCTCAGCGGCGAGGAGAAGGATCAGGCCCCGGCGCCGCTTCGAGATCCCATCGGGGTGCGCGGGTTTCCGTGGGAGTGGGTTCTTCCCATCAGCGGCGTGCTTTTGCCGCTGCTCGCAGGTGTGGTCTGGCTGTGGCGAGGACGCGGTCGGTCGGTCGTGGCCGGTCGGGCGATACTGCCGCCCCTGGCCGAGCTCGAGGCGTTGGCCTCGGAGCTCGAGGGGCGGGTGGGGCGCGAACCGGCCGACGGGGTCTGCGATCGACTGGCGGGAGGTCTGAGACACTATCTGGAGCGACGCACCGGCGAACCGGCCGAGGAGATGACCTCGTTCGAGCTGCGATTGCTGGCCCGTGACAGGGGGTGGCCCGAAACCACCCAGCGCCTGGTCCAACGGGTCATGGGGGTGGCCGACGGAATCCGCTTCGGTCGCCGCCCCTCCACCGAGGACGAGCTTCGCGGCGCCATCGGCCAGACTCTCGATGCGGCCCGATCGGTGGAAGTCTTCCTCGACGACGCGAATCAAGAACGAGCCGCCGCGGAGGTCGCCTCATGATGCGCCTGGCTTCACCCGGATGGCTGGTGCTCACCATCGCCGTGCTTGTGCTCGCAGTCCTGTGGATGCTCCGCCGTCGGTGGCAGCGATTTCCCTTCCCCGACGTGGCCCTCGCCCTAGGGCGCACCGGACGGATCCCGGAGCGAACGGTGATGGCCGGGGTCCTGGTCGCGCTTGCCCTGGCGCCGCTCGCCATCGCTCTCGCACGCCCCCAGGAGGTTCTGTCTCGGCGGCTCGAGCGCGCCGAAGGAGTCGACCTCGTGGTGGCGCTGGATGTCTCCGGTTCCATGTCCGCCCTCGACTTCGAACCCACCGATCGCCTCGGGGTGGCCAAGGAGGTGATCGGGAGCTTCCTCGACGGGCGCGCCGACGACCGGTTCGCGCTTGTGGTTTTTGCCGGAGCGGCGGTGACCCTGTGCCCCCTGACCCTCGATCACACGGTTGCCCAACACCTGCTCGATGAGGTTGAGATCGGGAGCCTGCCGGATGGGACGGCCATCGGCCTCGGACTCGGTACGGCGCTGGCCCGCCTGCGCCACTCAGAGGCCGACTCCAAAGTGGTCGTGCTGGTCACCGATGGTTCCAACAACACCGGTCAGCTCGATCCGGTCAATGCGGCCGAGATGGCGGCGGAGCTCGACATCACGGTCCACACCGTTCTGGTCGGCCGTGGTGGGATGGTTCCGGTGCCGATCGTCGACCGCGACCCGCGCACCGGCCGTGTGCGCCGGCAGGTGCGGCAGATGGAGATGGAGATCAACCCGGAACTCCTGGCCGAGGTGGCCCGCATCGCCGGTGGCAGCTCGTTCCGAGCCCGTGACTCCGAGGCCCTGAAGGAGGTCTTCGAGGCCATCGACGCCCTCGAGAAGACCGAGTTCACATCGACAAAGCTGGTGCGCTACCGCGAGCGTTTCGAACCCTGGGCCTGGGCTGCCCTGGTTGTTCTTCTTTTTGGGGTCGCGCTTGAAGGGTTTGCGGGGAAGACACCATGGTGAGCTTCGGCGAGCCTCGGATCTTTGGTCTGCTGGTACTGCCGGCGGTGGTCGGCGCGGTGGTCGTTTTTCGCCACATGACGCGGTTGCGGCTGCAGCGGAATCTTGCCTCACCGGCGGTGTGGGATCGGGTCATGGGTGGCGCGCCGGCCACCGGTCTGGTGCGGATGCTCCTGTGGTGCGGCGCCGCCGTCATGATCATCCTGGCCCTGGCGCGTCCCCAGTGGGGCGAGCTTCCGGCGGAGGAGTCCGTGCGAACCCGCGATCTGGTTCTCGCTCTCGATGTGTCCGCCTCCATGCTGGCGGCCGATGTGCCACCGTCGCGGATGGTGAGGAGCATCGAGACCGCGCAGAGGCTGTTGCCGTTGCTGGAGGGTAACAGGGTTGGGGTCGTGGTCTTCGCCGGGGAGGCATATCCGCTGGTACCTCTCACCACCGATCTCGATGCCGTGGCCGCATTCCTTTCGGGCATCTATCCGGGTATGGTGGCGCGGCCGGGCTCGGATCTCGAGCGGGCGGCGGCTGCCGCTTTGGAGTTGCTGCCTCCCGATGGGGAGGGGAGGGTGGTAGTCCTGGTGACCGACGGAGAAAATCTACAGGGCAATGTCGATGCGGCCGTGTCGGCAATCAAGGACTCCGGGGTCGGCGTCCTGACCGTGGTGGCCGGCACAAAGAGGGGCGGCCCGATCCCGGAAGTTGGACCCGATGGCGCCGTCCACCACAAGAGGGACCAGAACGGCCAGCCGGTGATCACCCGGGCCCACCCGGAGGTCCTCGCCGCCATTGCTGATGCGGTGGATGGTGAGTCCATCGATCTTGCCGATCGCGATGTGGTGAACCAGCTCGCCACCATCGTCGAAAATCTCCGGACCCGGGAGGCCGAGGCAAACCGTACGGTCCAGAAGGTGGAGCAGTTTCCGCTCTTCCTCATGATCGCGGCGGCTTTCCTGACCGCCGGTTTTCTGCTCTCACCCTGGCGACGCCTCGCGGTTGCTGCGGCGCTGATCGGCCTCGTCGCCGCACCGGTCGGAGCGCAGCAGAGCTCACCGCCGGCCGCTGCAGGGCCGCCGCAACCGCAAACGCCGCCGATGTCCGCGGCGCCCGCGCCGGCGACAGATGAGGCCGGGCCGGCGCTCGAGCCGCCCGCCTGGCAGCGGGTCGTTCCCGGAGGGAGCCGACGGATGGCCCGTGAAGGCGTCAGTCGTTGGCGCGGTGGCGAGGTCGAGGGTGCCGCCCGGTCCTTTGCCGGCGCGGCCATGCTCGATCCCGAGAATCCCGAGAGGCTCTACGACCTGGGGACCGCCCTCGGCGCCGGCGGCCAGCTCGAGGTCGCGGTGCCGATCCTCGAGCAGGCTCACGCCGGTGGGGTTCCCCATGCGGCCTACAACTCGGGCACCTCGTCCTTGCAGCACCAGCAAGCAGAGACGGCGGTGCGGTGGTTGCGCGAGGCGGTGCTCCTCGATCCCGACGACGTCGAAGCCAAGCGCAATTACGAGCTCGCCCTCGCCATGCTCGAAGAGCAGCAACAGCAGGAGCAACAGCAGGAGGACGAAGACCAGGAGCAAGAGCAGGAAGAGCAGGAAGAGCAAGAGCAAGAGCAGGATCAGGATCAGGAGCAAGAGCAGCAGGATCCGGAGCAACAGCCGGCGCCGACCCCGACTCCTACCGATAACGAGGCGCTCTTCCAGGCCCTCGAACGCGCCGAGGCGGAAGCACGGGAGGCCATGCAGTCACCGACGCCGCAGGCGACCACGGTGGAGAAAGACTGGTGAGCTCTCGGTGGCGGATGGTCCTCGTCGGGCTCGTGATCGGAGTGCTCGCCTTTGCCGCGTTCCAGGCGATGGCCGCTGAGCCGGGCCTCGAGGTCCACCTCCAGCCGAGAAGATTCGGTGTCGATGACCTGGCGCAACTGACGGTGCGGGTCACCGAACCGCCCGCCGATCTTCAGGTCCCGAAGCTGGGAGAGCTCCAGAATCTCGAGGTCGTCGGCGGTCCATCCACCGGATCCGAGTTCAGCTTCGTCAACGGGGTGGCCTCCCGTTCCCAGACCTTCACCTACGTGCTGCGCGCCCTCGAGCCGGGGCCGGCATCGGTGGGGGCAGTCACCGCCCGCGCCGGCGCGGTCGAGTTGCGTGCGAATGCGGTCAACGCCGAGGTCGTCGAGGGAAGTATCGCTCCCTCCCAGCGGCGTGGGCGGCGGTCGCCGTTTTCCAGCGATCCGTTCTCCGAGCTCATCCCTCGTCGCGCGCCGCCACGCGTCGAAGTGGTGCTCCGCCACGATCTCAGCGCTCGGGAGGTGGCTGTCGGTCAACCGTTCGTGGCGACGGTTTATCTCGACTCGAACGCGGGCTCTCTCTATGACTTCGACTGGCGCTCGGCCCCGTCCTACCCGGGTTTCTGGGCTCAGCGTTTGGACAACCCGGCAGAGGTCATGCCCGAGACGGTGGAGGTTGATGGAACCAGGTTCCACCGCTACCGGGTTCTTCGGTCGGTTCTGGTCCCTCTCAAGGCCGGACCGCTCGAGATACCGGCGGTCGAGGCCGCCATCGGTGTGCGGTCCTTCGGCTTCTTCGATTCCGGCCAACTCATCGAACGCTCGACCCCGGCGCGCAGAGTCGAGGTCGCGGCGAGGCCACCGGCGCCGCCCGGATTCTCCGGTGCCGTCGGTGATCTTCGCTACAGTACGAAAATCGAACCGGCCGAGATCGAGTACGGACAATCGGCGGTCATGACGATCACCCTCGAGGGGCGTGGCAACCTGCCCCTTGTGGAAGCGCCGGCCGCGTGGCCCAGCTGTTCCGACTGCGACACCTACCCACCGGAGGAGAACAGTCGCGTGACGGTGGATAGCAGTGGTATTCACGGCTCCCGGTCCTGGCAGGTGACGGTCGTCCCCCAGGGCTGGGGAGTCATCGAGTTCGGGGCCGTCGATCTCGCGGTCTTCAACCCCGTATCGGGTCGGTTCATCACCCAGTCCGTCGGTCCTCTCACCCTCACTGTCGGCGCTCCTCCGCCGACGCCGACGCCGATCGTGACTCCGACTCCTTCCGGCGAGGAGGGACCGCGGCGCCCGAGTTCCGAAGGAGAGAACGCTGCCGCGGGAGTTCCATCTTGGGTGTGGATCATCAGCGCCCTCGCCCTCGCCCTCGCCCTCGGCGTGACGGCGGGAGCCGGCGCGACCTGGGTGCTGAGCCGCAAGGCGCGCACCGCGCTGCCTCCCCGACGAGCGGACCAGAGCCCCGCCGACCGTGCGCGCGAGCTCCAGTTGACCCTCGAGCGATGGTGGTTGGATGCCCGCACCACCGGCAAAGGTGAAGCTCTGAAGGAACAAATGCAGGATCTTCGGCGTGACCTCGAGACCGTACGATTTGCGCCGGGCCGGGCCGACCACTCGCACACGGTGGAGGATCTCGAGGCGAGGCTCAAACGCCTCATGCGGCGCGCCTGAGAATCATCGGGACGAGGTGATAGACTATCAAGATGCAGTCTCCGCGGGTCTATAGTCTTCCAATAGAAGATCTTGAGCCGTTTCTCGATCGTCGTCGGTACTCGGCTTTTGCGGTGTCTCAGCTCGCCGTCAGCTCATTCCTCGGCGAAATCCTCTCCAAGGCCAATGATTTCGTGCCATCGAGTTCGGGATCGATCCTCATGGATCGGGCATTCGACCGTGGATCAACCCCTGCCGACACCTCGTTGTACTTCGTCGCGACCTTCGGTTCCTCGGCGCAGAATCTTCTCGGACGCCACCTCAGAGCCGATCGAGGGGTTGCCGGACGTGTCTATCGCACCGGTGAGCCCTATGTGATGAACGACCCGGCTAACGATCCCACCTTCTACTCCAAGTTCGACGAGGGAAACGATTTCAAGACTGCGAACGCGATCGCGGTTCCGGTACGCATCGAGCGGACCGTGTGTGGTGTGTTGGAGCTGGTCAACCGCGTCGACGAGGGTGGTTACAGCGAACGGGATCTCCAGATGCTCGAGATCTTCGCCCGTTACACCTCGGTGTCCATCGAAAATCTCCTCGACGCTCAACGGGCCAACGAGATGGCGCGGCGTGACGATCTGACGGGGCTCTACAACGATCGGTTCATCCACCACCGCCAGACCGAGGATCTGGTTCGGGCGGATGTCACCGATGGGACGGTCGCACTTCTCTTCCTCGCTCTCGACAACTTCAAGGCGGTCAACGACAACCACGGGCCTCTCGCGGGATCGCAGGTGCTCAAAGAGTTCGGCTATCTTCTCAAGCAGAGCGTGTCCACCGAACGTGCAACGCTTGCGCGTTACGGCGGCGATGAGTTTGTCGTGATTCTGCCCGGCTACGATCTCGAAGAGGCCAAGGCCACCGCTGCCGATGTCCAGGCTGCGTTGGAGAAGACCCAGTTTCTGCAGGGAAGCTTTTCGTGGTCGGATGGCCCGGTCTATTGGCGGGAGCCGTTGACGTGTTCGATAGGGGTGGCGGTCTACCCTGTCCATCTGCCCCGCCAGGGCACCACCGACATGAAGAAGAACCTCCTGCTGAGGGCCGCCGATCTCGCCATGTATGACGCCAAGGCCGCGGGAAAGGACCAGGTTCACATCGCAGACTCGTGAACCCCGCCGTTTTCTCGGTCGCAGCATGAGAAGCGACCGGGCCAGGAGAGAGAAAGAGTGTCATTCTGGCAGGGCGCAACATTGCACCCCGGTGGGAACTTTGGCACGGTGATTGCTGTTACCCAAGAACGAGGTCGTATGGGAAACCCCTTGCGACCCGGGAGTCCGGGGAGGAATTATGCAACGCGAGAAACAAAAGTACTACTCGTTGGCGGCCGTCGTGGTCGCAGCGGTGCTCTTTGGCATGGTGATCGCAGGAGGTCTCAATCTGACCCCTCCGGTGGACGCCGAACGCAACACCCAGGTCCAGCCGATGGCGGAGACCATTGCAGCTCCGGATTTCGCAACCCTGGCCGAGAGGGTGGTTCCGTCGGTGGTGTCGGTCACCATCAAGGATGTCCAGGACCCCTCGGAGCGTGGCCGTCGAATGCCCCGGGACCCCTTCCACGAGTTCTTCCGTGGGCCGGAGGGGCCGTCGGACGAGCCCTCGGTTCGACGATCGGCCGGCTCCGGGTTCTTTATTTCCGGTGATGGTGAGATCGTCACCAACTACCATGTGATCGAGGACGCCGACACCATCGAGATCGAGCTTGTGGATGGAACGAGGTTTGAGTGCGAGGTCATCGGTCGTGACGAGGCCACCGACCTCGCGCTGCTCAAGGTCAGCAAGCCCGATCGCGATTTCGCCTACCTCGCGCTCGGCGAGTCCGAAGCCGTCCGCGTCGGCGAGTGGGTGATGGCCGTGGGCAATCCCCTCGATATGGATCACACGGTGACGGTCGGGGTTGTATCGGCCAAGGGCCGGGTCCTCGGCCTCTCTCGCGAGGGTACGTCGTTCGAGAACTACATCCAGACCGACGCCGCCATCAACCTCGGCAACTCGGGTGGCCCGTTGGTGAATATTCGCAGTCAGGTGATCGCCATCAACACCGCCATCAATGCGCGCGGCCAGAACCTCGGCTTTGCGGTGCCTGTGAACATCCTGCGCCGGATCCTCCCCCAACTTCGTGAGAACGGGATGGTCGTTCGTGGGTTCCTCGGCATCACGGTCAACAATCTGGATCAGGACAGCGCCGAGGCCTTTGGGCTCAGCAGTCGTGAGGGCGCCCTGGTTGTCGAGGTGTCTCCCGGACGCGCGGCCGACAAGGGAGGCGTCGAGCATGGCGACATCGTGGTGGCCATCGACGGCGATCCCGTCGAGGACACGAGAGAGCTCATCGACACCATATCGGCCATGCCGCCGGGCACGGAGGTCGAGCTCACCGTGGTCCGCGACGGCAAGCAGCGGAAGCTCGAGGTCGAGCTCGAGGCCCGCGATGCCATCGGTGAATCAGAATCGCCCGATGCGGAGCCGTCACGCGAAGATGACACCGCCGAACGTCTCGGAATCAGCGTCAGCGAACTCGACTCGCAGATCCGCCGGATGTACGGTCTCGATGACGAGATCCAAGGTGTGGTCATCACCCGGGTACTGCCGGTGTCGCCGGCCGCCGACGAGAATCTCATCCGAGGCGACGTGATTCTCGAAGCCAACGGTGAGGCCATCGAAACCGTCGACCAGCTGAGAGCGATCGTGTCCGATGTGCCCGATGGCGGCTATCTGCGCCTGTATGTCCAGCGACCGCAGATGGGTGGGCGATCGTTCTTCGCCATCCTCAAGCTCAACGACTGACGCGAAAGGGGCGCACCTGACGGTGCGCCCCTTCAGTTTGCTCCACCCGCAGGCGGCTCCTGGGCCGTGGCCGGTGGTTCTTTGATCGGGCCGAAGTTCTGCTCGTAGAGCTTGAGGTTGTGGTTGAGGGCCCGCATGAGCTGTTTGGCGTGGAACGGGCTCATGATGATGCGCGCGACCACGGGGATGTCCTGGCGTCCGGGCATGGTCCGACCGAAGTCGAGCAACACTTCGGAGAAGTTGTGGGCGATGCTGACGAAGTTGGCGTACTCACCGAGCGCCAGTTCTTTGTCGACGGTCAGCCGCGGCGCGTTGGGCGGAGTGGTCGGATTGTCGCTCATGGGTCCTCCTCGAAGAGCGACATTGTACCCTTTGAATCGGTGAGTGAACTGAGTCATCTCTTCCATCGCGCCGCGGAGGACCGTCGTCACGGCGCCACGGAGATCGAGCGCCGGCTGATCTCGGGTCTGCTTGCCGACACCGGGCACTGGACCGCCCCTGATCTGGATTCCGGGGCACGGCGATTGCTGGAAGGGCAGCCGGCGATGGCCAATCTCCGCAACCTTGCCCGGGTGCTCGCGAGTGACCGGCTGACCGTGACTCGGCAGCGGTTGGAGAGACGATCAAAGCTCCTTGCCGAGCTCGATCAGCGCTTCGCCGCCTCCGCTCGGGAGTTCATCGAGGGTGCCGCGAGGATCGTCACCATCTCGCGCTCGTCGGCGGTGGCGGCGGTTCTCGAGGGTGCGTGGCGCTACGGCTGGCGTGGGGAGACGGTGATCTTTGATGGTGTCCCGGTGGGAAGCGGGCCGGATCAGATGAAACGTCTCGCCGAAACCATGGAGCATCTTCATGCTCCGCCGGAATCCATGATTTCTGAGTGGCTCGTCGGGATCGGGATCAAGGTCGTCGTCGGCGCCGATGCAGTCAGCTCTCGCCGATTCGTCAACGCGAGCGGGACCCGGACTCTGCTCGAACACGCCGCCGCCAGTTCGGTTCCGGTGGCGGTGGTGGCCGACAGCGGCAAGGATCTGCCCGATGACGAGATCGATGGGGTGATCGCGGCGGCCCCGGTCGTGGTCGAGGAGGACACGGGGCGTCGCCGGCGGATCTTCGAGGTGATTCCGGTCAACCTCGTCAGCATGAGGATCAGCGAGTAGAATCAGCCATGCTTTCGTTTACTGTCACCCGCAACGATCCGGAATCCGGGGCTCGAACCGCCGAGTTGGTGACGCCGCACGGCACCGTTCACACCCCGGCATTCATGCCGGTCGGCACGGCAGGCACGGTGAAGGGAGTGGCCGGGTGGGAGCTCGAGCGGCTGGCGCCCGAGATCGTGCTTGCCAACACCTACCACCTGCTGCTTCGGCCCGGCGTTGATCGGGTGGAAAGGATGGGCGGGCTCCACCGTCTCATGTCGTGGCCCGGCCCGATCCTCACCGACTCGGGCGGCTATCAGGTCTTCTCGCTCGCGGCGCGCCGCCGTTTGGACGACGATGGAGTGACCTTTCACTCACATCTCGATGGGTCGGCCCACCGTCTGACACCGGAGAACGTGGTTGAGACCCAATCGAGGTACGGCGTCGATGTGGCCATGGTCCTCGACGAGTGTCTGCCGTACCCGGTAGATCTCGGGACCGCGGGAGAGTCGGTCAATCGAAGCATCGACTGGGCGCACCGTGGACTCGATCGAGCCCAGCGGCTGCGGCAGGACACCGGCGGCTGGCAAGGCGGGCTCTTCGCCATTCAGCAAGGCTCCCTCGACGAAGGGCTCCGGCGCCGGTGCACCGAAGAGCTGGCCGCCCACGATTTCGACGGTTTCGCCATCGGTGGCCTGGCGGTGGGTGAGCCGTCGGACGAGTTGCACGAAGCAGTGGCCATGGCGACACCCATGCTGCCGGAAACCCGACCCCGGTATCTGATGGGAGTCGGATACCCGGAGGATCTGGTCCATGCGGTGGCCTGTGGTGTCGATCTCTTCGACTGCGTGCTGCCGACACGCTCGGCGCGGACGGGGAAGGTCTTCACCTCGACCGGCGAAATCAACATCAAGAACGCGCGGTTCGCCGACGATCTCGGACCGTTGGACGACGACTGCGCCTGCCCGACCTGTGCCGGATACTCGCGTGCGGCGCTACGCCATCTCTATGTTGCGAAGGAGGTCACGTCGGTGGTTCTTCTGACCGTACACAACCTGACCTTCTTTCTGAGCTTGATGCGAGAGGCTCGGGAAGCTATCATGGCGGGCCGCTACGGGCGGTTTCGGCAGCGGATCGAAGGTATCCGCAATCACAAGCCACGAAATCTGGGGTCCGTAGCGACTGCGAGGTGAGCCAATGGAAGGTGCCGCGGGGGGAAGCCCCCTGTCCATGTTGTTGCCGTTCGTGTTGATCTTTGCGGTGTTTTATTTCATCGTCATCATGCCGGCAAAGAAACAACAGAAGAAGAAGGACGCGATGATCGCCGGACTCAAGAAGGGCGATCGGATCGTCACCGGCGGAGGCATCCACGGAACCGTGGCAACGGTCGAGGATCAAAGTCTCCTTGTCAAAGTAGCCGAGAACACCAAGATTCGAATCAGCAAATCGGCGGTCGCCGGCCTCGTCGGCAGCGACGGAACCGCGAGCGAAGGCTGACCGGCGGAGGCGAGCGTGGAAAAAAAGAATCTGTGGCGAGTCATCGTGATCGTGGCTGTCGTGGCGGTCGCCGTGTGGTCGCTCTGGCCACCTGAGGAGAAAATCCACTGGGGGCTCGACCTCGAGGGTGGGGTCCATCTGGTGCTTCAGGTCCAGACCGACGATGCCATCAAGGCTGAGTTGGACGACGCGGCGCAACGGTTGGTCAGTCTGGCCGGTGAGGAGGGTCTCACCCTCGGGGCCACCGAGTCCGATATGGACGGACGTCGATTCACCGTCGAGGTGCCGCCGGGGACCGATCGGGGCCAACTCGAAGAGATCGCGGGATCGAGTTTCCTCGACTACGACTTCAGTTTCGGCGCGAGTACCTGGACTTTTCAGTTCAAACCCAACGTCGAGCGGGTCATCCGCGATCAGGCGGTGCGCAAGGGCCTGGAAACCATCAACAACCGGGTCGACCAGTTCGGCGTTGCGGAGCCCCTGATCCAGAGGCAGGGCATCGAGGGGGATCGAATCCTCATCCAGCTGCCCGGCGTGGACGATCCCGAACGCGTCAAGAAGATCATCAAGTCGACGGCGTTCCTCGAGTTCAAAGAGGTCATGCAGGGACCGGCGCCGGATCGTCCGAGTCTGCTGGCCGGTACTGCCGGCCTGCCACCGGCCGACGGCGAGGTGGTGAGCGGCAACCGGACCGGGTTTGCGGGCGAGGTCCTCGGCCGCAGTTACTATCTGGTCAAGAAGAGCTCGATCATCACCGGGCGTGAGCTGCGCAGCGCTCGACGCAGCCAGGACGAGTACGGGATGCCCATCGTCCAGTTCGATCTCGTGCCGTCGGCCGCCGACAAGTTCGGCGAGTACACCGGCTCCCACATCGGCGTTCCCATGGCCATCGTCCTCGACGGCAACGTGATGTCGGCGCCCACCATCCGTGCCCGGATCACCGACTCGGGGATCATCGAGGGTAACTTCTCCATCGAAGAGGCCGAGGATCTTGCTCTGATCCTGCGTGCAGGCGCCCTGCCGGCGTCCATCGTCTACCTGGAGGAGCGGACCGTGGGGCCGTCGCTGGGCCACGATTCCGTCGTTCGAGGTGTTCGAGCGGCGGTCTCGGGGTTGGTGGTGGTGATGATCTTCATGGTGATCTACTACCGCCGGGCCGGGCTCAACGCCGACCTTGCGCTCGTCATCAACCTGCTCATCCTCATGGGCGCCATGGCCTACTTCGGCGCCACCCTCACCCTGCCCGGCATCGCGGGCGTGATTCTCACCATCGGGATGGCGGTGGATGCCAACGTCCTGATCTTCGAGCGCATTCGCGAGGAGCTCCGGGTCGGCAAGACCGTGAGGTCGGCCGTCGACACCGGTTTCTCCCGAGCCTTCGGCACGATTCTCGACGCGAATCTGACGACCTTGATCGCGGCGCTCTTCCTCTTCCAGTTCGGAACCGGGCCGGTCAAGGGATTTGCTGTGACGCTCTCCATCGGGATCTTTGCAAGCGTCTTCACTGCGGTCTTCGTGTCCCGGACCATCTTTATGATCATGCTCGCCGGCCGCGACCGGGTGCAAACGCTGAGTATCTGAGGTGCTCGAATGCGAATCATCGGCGATACCAACATTCCGTTTCTGAGCTATCGAAAGATCGCTCTCAGTCTGTCCCTGCTCATCATCATCGGTGGGCTGGCCTATCAGTTCCTCGGCCCGGGCCTCAACCTCGGCATCGACTTCGTGGGTGGCACGCAGGTCACGATCAAGTTTCGCGGTGAGCCCGATCTCGGTCTCCTGCGCGACAGCATGGCTGATCTCGAGGTGGGCACGCCATCGTTGCAGCGTTTCGATGAACCCGAGAAACACGAGATCCTGATTCGTGTCGAGAACCCCGAGGGCGAAGAGGGCGACTTCACGGGTCCCATCATCGAACTTCTGAAACGGGACCTCAACTCGGGAATCGGAGACGGCTTCGATCTCAACACTCAGGGTGCTCAGTCGCTGACCCTGCTTCTGGCGGCCGAGGATCCGGAAGGCACCGGGCTGGATGAAGAAGGGGCTGCTCTCCACTATGGCCCCATGGCTGATGCGGTGCTCGGTTTCCGTAAGGAACAGGGGATCTTCACCTCGATGGACCAGCTCGACACCATCGACGGGGTCTCCGACGAGAGTCGTGCCCTGATCAAGGAGAGGGCTGTGCTCGGTGAGTTTGCTCTCCTGGGTGCCGAGAGTGTCGGGCCCGCGGTGGGCGCTGATCTCCAGAACAAGGCCAGGGCGGCAATCGGCTTCAGCCTCCTCGGGATGCTGATCTACATCTGGATGCGGTTCCAGTTGCCGTTCGGCGTCGGCGCCGTGGCGGCGCTCTTCCACGATGTCTTGATCACCTTGACCGCGCTCGCGATCACGGGTCGCGAGATCAACCTCCCCACCGTGGCCGCGTTGCTGGCCCTCGTCGGGTACTCGGTCAACGATTCGGTGGTGGTCTTCGACCGGGTCCGTGAGAATCTGAAGCTGCACCGGGGTGAGGACCTCGAGCAGCTGATGAACACCTCCATCAACCAGACCCTTTCTCGGACATTCATCACCTCGGGGACAACCCTGATGGTGGTGCTGTCCCTCTACTTCTTTGGTGGGGATGTGATCAACACCTTCGCCTTCGTGCTGCTGATCGGCATCTTCGTCGGAACCTACTCGTCGATCTTCGTCGCCTCGCCGGTGGCGCTCTGGATGCACCGGTTGCTCGCCGCCCGTCGGGACAGCAAGCGCAAGAAGAGTCGGCGGCGGTAGGGACGAAGGTGCTCTGTTTTTGGTTTTAGGTATTAGGTATTAGGTATTAGCTCCATCGCAGGGGCAAAGCAGAATAAGCTCGAGATTCAACCCCGCGGCGTGCCGCGGGGTTTTTTTGGACCCCGGCCTTCCGGGCCGCCCTTGGCGATCCGGCGTCCTCGGTTGTCGAGCAGCGGGCTTGAAGCGCCGACTTTCCAGTCGGCGTCGATAGCGATGAACCAGGGATGCCCGTTGCCGCCGTGCATCTCATCGGACGCGGGATCGGGATCGAGAACGGGGATAGGGGGGGAACTTGACCCTTGAACGTACAATGGTTGGATGGACTCTTCGGCGAAGATCCGCATTGAGGATATCCTCAACCGGGTCGAGCTCTACCGGCCCGACCCGGATGAGGATCTGCTTCGCCATGCCTATGTCTTTGCCGCGAATCGCCACCAGGGCCAGGTGCGACGATCGGGGGAGGCCTACTTCATCCATCCTCTGACCGTGGCCTGGATGCTCGCCGAGATGGAGCTCGACGAGGTCGCCATTGCCGCCGGGCTGTTGCACGATCTCCTCGAGGACACCGATACGACCACCGAGGAGCTCGAACTCGAGTTCGGTCCGGATGTGACCCGGTTGGTGGAGGCGCTCACCAAGCTGTCCGACTTCGAGAGCTCGTTCACTTCTCGCGAAGCCACCGAAGCCGAGAACTTCCGCCGTCTCCTCCTCGCGTCCATGGACGATGTACGGGTCATCCTGGTCAAGTTGGCCGACCGGCTGCACAACATGAGGACCTTGAGCTTTCTGCGGCCCGATCGCCAGGTCGCCATCGCACGGGAGACCCTCGATATCTACGCGCCCATCGCCAATCGACTCGGCATCGGGAGCATCAAAATGGAGATGGAGGACCTTTGTTTCCGCTATCTCCATCCGAAAGAGTGGGGCCGCCTCGAGCACGAGATCAAGGATCGCGCCGACGCCGCCGAACGATGGTTCGCCGAGATTCGGGGAATCATCGAAGGCCTGCTTCTCACCAACGGCATCAAGGGGACCGTCCACGGGCGCGTCAAGCACATGTATTCGGTCTATCAGAAGCTCCGGCGGCAAGAGGTGGACATGGCGAATGTCTTCGACTTCCTGGCCTTCCGGGTGATTGTCGAGACAGTGGGGGATTGTTATGGGGTCCTCGGTCTGATCCACCAACAGTGGCCCCCGGTGCCGGGCCGGATGAAGGACCATATCGCGATCCCGAAACCCAACGCGTACCAGTCGCTTCACACCACGGTGCTCGGCCCGGAGGCGCACCCCTTCGAGATCCAGATTCGAACCTGGGATATGCACAAGATCGCCGAGTTCGGCATCGCGGCTCACTGGAGCTACAAGGAAAATGGATCGGGGGCCGGAAGCGAGGACTCCCGCATTTCGTGGCTTCGCAGTCTCCTCGACAATTCGGAAGGCGCCTCTCCCCGGGAGTTCCTCGACTCGATCAAGGTCGATCTCTACCCCGATGACGTCTACTGTTTCACACCTCGCGGTGACGTTTTTTCCTTTCCACGTGGCGCGACCATCCTCGATTTCGCCTACCGGGTCCATTCCGAGGTCGGCCATACCTGTGTCGGAGGCCGGGTCAACAGTCGTTGGGTCCCTTTGCGCACCGAGCTGAGAAACGGCGACATCGTCGAGATTTCCACCTCACCGCAGCAGCAGCCTCACCACGACTGGCTCAATCTCGTGGGCACAAACCGTGCTCGATCGAAGATCAGGAGCTGGCTCAAACGGGAGGAGAAGAAACGAGCGGTGGAGGTTGGTCGCAAGCTCATTGAGCGCGAGTTCCGGAAGACCGGTGTTTCGTGGCGCAAGGTCAGCGGCACCGACGAGCTCAAGAGTGTTCTCTCATCGCACGGCCTCTCCAAAGAGGAGGATCTTCTCGCGGCGCTGGGTTTTGGGAGGCTGGCCGCGCCCGCGATCATCGCGCAACTTCTGCCCCAAGAGGATGAAGCTGCTGAAGACGAGGTGCTGACTCCCAAGCGAGAGCCCTCCACGGCCGAGAGCCAGGCCCTCGAGGTCACCGGCGATGCCGACTTCCTGGTCTACGTCGCCAAATGCTGCAAGCCGCTTCCGGGTGAAAGAATCGTCGGTTTCGTGACCCGGGGCAAGGGCGTCGCGGTGCATTCCCGGACGTGTCCCAACGTGAAGAACCTGATGTACCACCCTGAACGGGAGATCGAGGTCCGGTGGGCGTCCGATGCGGCCACGTCGGGGGCTTCGCCCAATCAGGTCGAGTTGGACATGGTCTTCGATGATCGTTCGGGGATGCTCGCGGCGATCTCACAGGTCATCTCGGCCGAGGGAAGCGACATCTTGAGCTGTCAGCTTCGGACCGAGCACAACGACCGCGGCTTTGGCGCGATGACCATCGTCGTTCGCGATGCGGAACAGCTCGATCGTATCCTCAGACGCCTGGACAACATCAACGGCATGCGACGCGTCGAGCGCCGCGGCCAGGCGACGGCACGAGCCTGACTCTTGGGGACGCGATCGCCTTGAACCGAAGAGGCACAGAAAAAGCGCAACGCCGCAACCACGATGACACAAAGACATCACGAGGGTTTTCGGCCACGACAAAAGGGCGGCCGTCAGCCGCCTGATTCATCCCGCTTGTCTGGGATCGTTACAGCCGTGGAGCCTTGACGACCTTGCCCGAACGGATACAACGGGTGCACACCCGAACATACTTCGCACGGCCCTCAACGACGGCCCGGACGCGTTGCAGATTGGGCTGCCAGCGTCTCTTTGTGACGTTGTGTGCATGGGAGATATTACTCCCGGTCATCGGTCCCTTGCCGCAGATTTCACATCGCTGCGCCATTTCAATCGTCCTCCTCGAGGTCCCCAAGAGAATGGGGACGCATTTCATAGCATAAACGGTCCCTGATGGCAAGGTCGTCCATTACCGAATGACCGAGTTTTTGGTCTTTCCGCGCGAAAAACCACGTGTGAATGTGAGTTGAGTCGCGCCGAATTTGGTCGAGAAATCGACGGAAAACAGAGAAACTGATTCCCTTTTCTGGCTCCCACCGGAGGCGGATCATGGTTCGATTTCGCAATGAAAGAATGATTCGTTCTTTATTGCTTTTTTGGATTCACATTTTCTTGACACTAAATATCCCTTTTGATACTCTGCCTGATAGAGGTGTGATGTATCAGAAGGTTCGAACTCTTGCGACATAAGGTGTGAACCGTGTTTGGAAAGCGAAAAAGACAAGTTGTCGGCTGTGATGTTGGCTCCTCGGCGATCAAGATCGTTGAACTGAAGCCGCTCAAAAACGACGAATTCCAACTGGTCCACGCTGCCGTTGCAGATCTGTCGCCTGAGGCGATTGTCGACGGCGCAATCATGGATTCGTCCTTGGTGGTTGAGGCACTCACCGGGTTGATCTCGGAGAATGGGATCAAGAACACGAAATTCGGTGGTTCATTGTCCGGCCATTCCGTGATTATCAAGAAGATCCAACTTCCCTCCATGACCGAGGCGGAGCTCGCCGAATCGATTCAGTGGGAAGCCGAGCAGTACATACCGTTCGATATCAACGACGTGAACCTCGATTACGTCGTGCTTGAGACCGGTGGAAGCGACTCGATGGATGTGCTTCTGGTGGCGGTGAAAAGGGACCGAATCAACGACTACACTTCGGTGGTCGTCCAGGCCGGCAAAGAGCCGGTGCTGGTTGATGTCGATGTTTTCGCGGTCCAAAACGCATTCGAATCAAACTACTCATCGCGCGGCGAGACGGTCGCGCTGGTCAACGTCGGCGCCTCGGTGATGAACATCAACGTGTTGCATGACGGTAATTCGGTGTTCTGGCGGGATGTGGCCTTTGGCGGCAATCTCTACACCGAGGCGATTCAACGCGAGTTCAATCTGCCACGAGAGGACGCCGAAAAGCTGAAGCTCGGCGGGGAAGTCGGACAGGTATCCGGAGCTCAAGTAGACAGTGTCCTGAGCTCCGCATCGGAAGATCTCGCGGCTGAGCTCCAGAAGACCATTGACTTCTTCGTCGCCACCTCGTCGGTGGATCGGTTGGATCGCGTGATGCTCTCCGGAGGCGGGGCGTTGGTGGCGAATCTCGAGTCCATTCTCCAGGAACGTTTCCAGGCCAACGTCGAGTTGCTGAATCCGTTCCGGAACATCCGCTACAACGAGTCGGATTTCGATCCTGATTGGATCAACCGCAACGCCCCGGCCATGACCGTGGCGGTGGGTTTGGCAATTCGGACCGTCGGAGACTGAGCCGATGATCAAAATCAATCTGATTTCGGAGGCGCCGACCGCAGCGGTCACCAAGCGGAAACGACCGGAATTTTCGTTGGGCGCCAAGCAGGGCGACATCATTCTTGTCACCATGATCGCCATCGCCTTGGCCGTGTCCGGTACGTGGTGGTATCTGCTGACGTCCAAGAAAGCCGACCTCAAAGAGACCGAACGCCAGCGGACGGTGGAACGTGACGAGCTCAAGCCGTTCATTGACAAGGTTGAGGAGCTCGAGGCAAAGCGGACGTTGCTCAAACGTAAGGTCGATGTCATCAATGACCTCAAGAACAAACAGCACGGCCCCGTTCGCATCATGGACGAGGTGTCCCGTGCGCTGCCGGATCTGGTTTGGCTGACCAAGCTCGAGCTGTCCGGAAACGCCATCACCCTCACGGGTCAGGCGATGGACGAAAACGCGGTCGCCAACTATTACTCGAATCTGGACGCGTCGCCGTTTTTCGAAGAACCGGTCGTCAAGAACCTCGCACGTAGAGGGGAGGATTTTTCCTTCACTCTATCGGCCGTCTTCACATATGAACCGCCGGAGATCGAAAAAGCGAGTTCTCCGGCCGATGGCACCTGACGAAGTGGGGGTCAAGCGCCATGGCCATTGATCTCAACGAAAAGCCCTGGTGGGTCGCTCTTTTGGTCGGGCTCGTGCTCGGCGTGGCTCTCTTCGTGGTGCTCCAGATGTATGTCTTCAAGCCCATCGAAGAGGATTGCCAGAAGGCGCAGGATAAGATCGACGAACTGGAACGCGAGATCGAGAAGGGACTGGCGGCCAAGGCCGACCTCCCAAGGCTCGAAGAAGACATCCGCAACTACGAGCTCGATCTGGATCGTCTCCGTCGGATCTTGCCGACCAAGCGGGAAACCGATGATCTCATCAAGCGTCTCAAGCACCTCACCGAACGAGGCAATTTCCGCCTGACGCGTTTCGTGCCCGGCAAAGTCATCGACCGGGATTTCTTCCTCGAACGCCCGATCACGGTCGGACTTGACGGGACCTACCATGAGCTCGGCCTCTTCTTCGATCGGCTGAGCGGATTTTCTCGCATCATCAATGTTGCCGATCTCGTGGTGTCTCCGGTCAAAGGCCAGGGATCTCAGGGATACACCATTCAAGCCACCTTCACCCAGCGTACCTTTATTTACAAGGAATGAGCGGGGCTGAGATGAATTTAAATCGGTTGGTTGTTTGCGTTGTGGCGGTCGCGGTCGCAGGCTTCGCCGCGATTCCGACGGCGGCGCAGGAGGCCGAGCCTGCCGAGACTGAAAGCGTCGCCGCCGACAGTCTGGGCGAAGAGGCCGTCGATACTTCGGCCATCGAACAGATCCTGCGTGGCGAGCGGGAGATGCTCGAGGGCGAGAGCTTTTCCTACGATCCGGCCGGCCGTCGAGATCCTTTCCGCTCGCTTCGTGAAGGATTCGAGAGGTCATTCGACGAAGAGGCCGAACCTCGGCCGCCCGGTCTGCCGGGGATGGCCGTCGATGAGCTCAGGCTCGAGGGAATCATCGAGACGCCAAATGGGATTCTCGCGTTTGTTCAGGGGCGTGACAGCATTTCCTATATCCTCCGGCCAGGGACCAAGCTCTATGACGGAGAGGTCAAGGAGATCCAGTTCGACCGCGTGGTTTTCAGGAAGCAGTCGAACGACCCGAAACAGCTCAAACCGTACGAGGACGTCGTACGTGAGATCACGGATTAGCCGTTCGAGTGATATCGAATTGGGGGATGGCATGATGAACATGAACGTCCGCGTCCTGGTAGTGGCGGCGATCTGCGTGCTGTTGGGATTCATATATCCCGGCAACGCGGCAGCTTCCCTGCCGACGCTCCACGGGCTGACGGCGGAAGCAGGGTCTTCGGGGCCCGTGATCCACCTGCGGACCGATCACGCTCTCGAGACGGTCCACTACTCTCCCCAGCCCGGCGTTTGGGTCATCGAGATGCCCGAGGTCGAGTGGGAGCGAAGCACCGGGACTCTGGTAGATCCCTCCATCGGGATCGAGCGCGCGGAGTTGTCCGAAGTCGACGAGTTCGGCAAGAGAGTCACCCGGTTGACGGTGTGGCTCGAGGAACCGTCGCAGCTTCGACTCGACACCACGTCGGGTGGTCTGGATCTGGTCTTTACGTCTTTTTCCGCGGGTAGCGATCCGGCGCCGAGGCCGAAGCCCGAACAGGTGGTTGCCGTTGTAGCGCCGGTCGAGCCCGCTCCCCCCACCGGTGAGGCGACCATTCCTTCAACGGGTGCAGCGTCCAATTTGCTGGAGGTGATCGCCATCGCTTCCGGTGATGGGGCGGTCATCGAGCTCAGGGGTGATGGTGTTCTTTCCGGGACGACCTTCACACTTCCCAATCCCGATCGGCTGGTCATTGATCTGCCGGGGGTGATCAAGCGATTCAACCGGAGCATCTATCCAGTGGGGTCCGGTCCCGTTCGTCAGGTGCGGGTGGCGCAGAATCGAACCGTGCCCGAGCCGGTGACGCGGATCGTCGTCGATCTCGATGGCGAGGCCCGCCATGTCTTCTCGGAGACCGCCGATGGAGCCGTGCTCAGAGTTTCCTCCCCCGGCGCATCTATGATCGAGCCGGTTCCAGCGGTGATCACCAGGACCGAGATCGTCACCGAAACCGAGTACGTGGTTGCCCAGAACGAGATCGAACCTGTGGCGGAATCAAGCTACGAAACGCCGCCCCCTGCCGAAGAAGCCGCGGTTTCTTCGACACTCTTCGACCTCCCGGATACCGGTGAGAGCACCGACGTCGATGACTGGTCCGAACCGAGCTCGATGGAATCCGAATGGGCCGTCGAAGAAGAGCCGGTTTCCGAGCGCAACCCCTTCGTGGCGGACTCATCGCAGATGATCGAGCACGCCCCGGCCGCTCAGGTGCTCAACGAACCGAGTGCCAGGGCCGAAACCTATGCCTCCACCGAGGTCGAGACCGACGAGCAGCAGTTCACCGGCGAACCGATCAGCCTGAGCCTCAAAGACGCCGACATCCGTGACGTGCTCAAGACCTTCTCCGCCCTCACCCAATTGAACATCATCGTCGACCCCGGGGTCGGTGGCTCGGTGACCGTGGAGCTGCGGGATGTCCCGTGGGACCAGGCCCTCGATCTGATCCTGCGGATCAACAACCTCGACTACGTGCTCGAGAACAATGTTCTCAGGGTCGCAACCAACCAGAAGCTCGCTGCCGAGAAGGCCGCCAAGGTCAGCCTCGACAAGCAGCGCGAGCAGGCAAAACCCCTGAAGACCGTTCTCAAGCCTCTGTCCTACGCCAAAGCGAGCTATGTGGCCGGGCTCCTGTCCAACGACAATTACCTCCTGTCCGACCGTGGCTCGGTGACCACCGACGAGCGAACCAACACGCTCATCATTCGCGATGTCGTGGATCGGGTCGAAGGTGCTTTGCGGCTCATCGAAAGCCTCGACCAACCGACACCGCAGGTCGTCATCGAGGGTCGCATCGTCGAGACCACTCGCGACTTCTCTCGTGAGCTCGGCGTCAGCTGGGGGTTCTCCGGTGTGATGGATGCCCAGCATGGCAACGACACCGGGCTTGACTTCCCGAACTCGATCAACGTCTCCGGTGATGTCGAACTCGCCCGAGGCAACCAGGGTTTCCTGGCCTTCTCCTTCGGCGACATCCTCAACACCTTCAACCTCGACTTCCTGCTGTCGGCAGCCGAGACCGACGGTCTCCTGCGCATCGTCTCGACGCCGCGGGTGACCACTCAGAATCTGATGCAGGCATCCATCCGATCGGGTCTTCAGATTCCGGTGCAGACCGTCGCCAACAACACGGTCACGGTGCAATATGTCGACGCGACGCTGAGGCTTCAGGTGACTCCTCAGATCACCGCTGAAGGCACCGTCAATCTCGATATCGACATCAAGAAGCAGGAGGCGGTGCTTGCGGCCGCCGTCGTCGGCGGGAACAACGTCCCGATCTTCACCCGCGACGCCCAGACACAGCTGCTGGTTCGGGATGGCGGGACGACCGTCATCGCCGGCATCTATCAGATCAATGATCAGGAAAACGAAAACAGGATCCCCGGTCTGTACAAGATTCCGCTGCTCGGAAACCTGTTCAAGAACAAGGGAACCTTCAAGAGGCACGATGAGCTTCTGATCTTCATTACGCCGCGCATCGTGAAGTACTGAGGAGGGATCGGATGAAACGCATCACGAGTGTCGGAGTCGTTCTCCTTGCCGCACTGGTGCTTGGCTCCTGCGGCGGGAACAGCACCCTCGACGACACCGAGGCAGCGGTCTACATCACCGTCGAGATCGAGGAGTACAACCCCGATATCGACATCTGCGCTTATCTCTTCTCCGGGGTCGACGTGGTCATCGAAACGATGAACGTGGTCTCGACGGGGAAAGCGCCCGGCGTGCCCCTGGGCAGCAGCCAGGACGTGCGCCTTCTGCGTTGGGTGATCACTCCCGAGCGCAACGACGGCGGCACCTCGGCGTCGCCGCAGGCGATTTTCGACCAGGGCATCCTGGTCCCCGCCGGCGGGGCGACCGACCTGGAGAACTGGCGGGTCTATCCGGTGGAGTATCTCAACGAAGAACCGTTGGCGTACCTGTTGCCGGAGAACGGCGGGATCGATCCCGAGACCGCGAACCGCAACATCCGTCAGCGCCTCGTGCTGCAGATGTTCGGTGAGACCGTCTCAGGCAAGAGCGTTGCCTCGATACCGCAATCCATACAATTCAACTTCTTCTGCGGAAGTCCGTGACGACTAGGGGGTCCGGAGCCATGAAGAGCTTCTTCAACTGTCTCATTCTGTGTGGTCTGGTCTTCCTTGTGGGGTGTTCGGGAGGCAGCCCGAAACCGCCGACGGTGACGCCGCCGCCGGGGTCTGGCGACGTCTGGCTGATCACCTCGCTGCAGGCCAGCAACGACAATCCTCTCGTCAACACCTCGGTTCTGGTGACGGCCACCGTGACGTCAAACGGCGAACCTGCACCCGACGGCACCCAGGTGGAGTTCACCGCCAACGGCGGGGTCTTCGTCGCCAACGGACAGACCCTGGCGACCGTCGTGACCGCAGGTGGCCAGGCGAGCGTCACGTTTGGCGCGACGCAGGCCGGCGGTTACATCATTCAGGCGCGGGTGAGAACCGTCACCTCGCAAATTCAGGTCGCCTACCGCAACCCGGACAGTTCCGGCACTCTTCAGATCTGGAGCATCAACCCCTCCGTGGGCTCGTACGCCGGCGGCGAGACCGTGGTGCTCACCGGCAAGGGGATTCGAAGCCCCGTCGAGGTCTACTTCACCGTCCAGGGTACGAGATACCAGGCGATCATCGACCAGGTGGTCCCAAGCATTCCGGCGTCGAGCGCCGGCACGATCACCCTGCGTACGCCCGAGCCGACCGCGGCTGACACCAGTATCGCCTCAGACGCCGATGTCCAGGTTGTCGTCGAGGTCGGAACCCCGGAGGAGCAGAATCAGTCATACCCCGCCGCCTTCACCTTCATATCCAACGGCGTGATCATCGGCGATCCCATCGTCTTCGGTGTCGAGCCCTTCTGGGGCCGGTCCTCGGGCGGCGAGCTCGTGACCATTCTCGGACTCAATTTCGGTGTGGATGTGAACGGGGATCTGGTGGAGAACTTCGACGAGGTCTACTTCACATTCCAGGGTCAGGAGCTTCTGGCCACCATCGAGCGCTGGTCGCCCAACCAGATCGAGGTCATCACACCTCGATTCAGCCTCACCCCGTTGACCGCCGACGAGAATGCGGGCATCAAGCTGACCCGCATCGGCGCCCAACCCGTCTTGAAAAACGATGTCTTCATCGTCAGATCCGACATCGCCCAACCGGTGATCACGGGCATCTCTCCCACCGCCGGTCCCCTGGATGGCGGCACCCTCGTGACCATCAACGGCAAGGGATTCGAGGTTCCGATGCAGGTGCACTTCGGCGATCTCGAAGCCACCGGTGTTCAGGTCATCGATGATCAAACGCCGGCCGACAACGACATCATCACCTGCCTGACACCGGACTACAGCCAACAGGGGCAGCTGCCGCCGCTGCCGGTCACCGTCAGGGTGACCAACCTCCAGACCGGAAACACCGCGACCTCGAGTCAGACCTTCACCTTCGGCGAAGTTCTCTACATCTCTCAGGCCAACCCCACCGAAGGTCAGATCGGCGATCTCCTGACGCTCTTCGGCGCCGGTTTCGAGGATCCGCTCACCGTCTGGTTCAGCAACAACATCGAGTTCGACGTCATCGCGGTGACCGGGACCGAGATCACCCTGCGGTCGCCGCCGAGCCTGGCGCCGACCTGTGCCGATCGGACGGGCAGCTTCCGCGTCGTGCTCAACGAGAGCAATCGCGAAGCCACCGGCGGTACCTACTCCCTGCTCGGGTCCAACCCGACCATCACCGATGTCGACCCGATCTTCATCACCGAGATCGGAAGCGGCGCCGGCACCGACCCGTCGGAGATCGACATCTATGGCGTCCGCTTTGCCGATGAGGTCCTTGTCGCCATCAACGGGTTCACGTTGCCGACAACATCGGTCACGGTGGTGAGCTCCGAGCACATCCGCGTCACGGGCATTCCAACGCCCGACGACTTCGGTCCGAACTTCTTCAGCATGAACACATGCACGACGACCAACGGTTTCCCGGGACAGGAGTTCGCGCCGACCACGGTCGATGTGCAGGTCCGCAACCTTCCGCTGAACTGCCAGAACACCCTCGGTCAGGCACTCGTTTATCTGCCGGAGGACCAGACCTGCGTGCCGGTCCCGGATCTGCGGGTGAACCAGCTGACCTTCTTCCAACCGGACCCCGTGATCGTGGGCTCCTGCTCCGATCCTCAGATCCTCATCATCGAGAATGTCTTCTCAGAAGCGGTTCTGGAGATCAGCTCCGTCAACCTCGGTGAGGGGTTCTTCTTCGACGATCCGCCCACTCTGCAAACCGCCGGGCCGCTGTCGATTCCTGGGCCCAACGGCCAGGACACCTCGCTGAGCGTGTACTGCTGTCCCAACTCGGCCGGGCCGATTCAAGGGGAGCTGACGATCTTCAGCAACGATCCCGACAACCACGGCGTGTACACCCAGACCCTGTCAGGAAACGGCGCAGACACACCCTGAGAAGAAAGATCTTGAGCCCCGGGCCATTCGGCCCGGGGCCTTTTTTGAAAAGCTATGGATTATCGAATCGAGCAGCTCCGCTATCTGCTCCGGGAGGACCCCTCTTCCCGGATCTTTTTCCAACTCGGCGAGCTGCTCCGGCGAGAAGGCGAGGCCGTCCAGGCGGACAAGATCCTGGAGTCGGGCCTCGAACGCCACCCCCG
>JARFRM010000244.1 GCA_029287235.1 Thermoanaerobaculales bacterium | reverse complement strand
GGGCGAGGTGGAGATCACGAAGACCCTCGGTGGCGAGAAACGGATTCTCGCCGTGCTCTGCAAGGGCGATTTCTTCGGCGAGATGTGCATGCTCGAGGACGACGTACCGCGATCGGCGACCGCCACCGCGCTCACCGACGTGGAAACGGTGAGCATCGACCGCTCCGGATTCACCTTCATTCTCAAGCACAACCCGGAGATCACCATTCGTATCATGCGCAAGCTGGTACGGCGGCTCCGTCAGACGACGGACCTCTTCGAGGAGGCGGTGGGACACGAGATCGATCTTGCCTCGGAGGCGGTAGAGGAGGCCAAAGGTGCGCCCGACCCCAACGCGCGCTTGATCGAGGTGACGTCCGGGATGGTCTTCCCTCTCGCCGAGGAGGGCGAGACCACGGTGGGACGACTGGATCCGGTCACCGGCATCCACCCCGACGTGGATCTGACATCGGTGGACGGCAAACGCTCGATCTCCAGGCGACACGCCCGGATCCTTCGCAGAGACGAGGGCTACAGCGTGGTCGAGGACGTGGGGACCATGAACGGGACCTTTGTCAAGGGTGTCCGACTTGCGGCCGGCAAGGCTCATCCCGTCGAGGCGGGCGACACGGTGATTTTCGGTACGATCCAGTGCCGGTTCGAGATTGACCCCACCCAGGCGTAGAGGGGTGCCCGACCAGCGGCCGCTCGGGCCGGATGATTCCGTCGAATGCGTGGTCGGCATCGGGCCCAAGACCGCGCTCGTTTTGGCATCCATGGGGATTTCCCGGGTCGCAGATCTGCTCTTCCATCTTCCCCGTCGCTATGAGGATCGAGGGCGCGTCCTCACCATCGACGATGCCCGAAAGAGGCGTGGACCGGTGCTGTTGCACGGTCGGCTCGTGGTTCACTCCGGGCGATATCTTCGCCGCCGCCTCCACATTGCCGATGGCGAGCTCAAAGACGAAAGTGGATGTATCCCGGTTCGGTGGTTCAACCAGCCGTGGATCGTGGAGCGTTTGGAGTCGGGGGTCGACGCCTTCGTTTACGGGGCGCTGGGGCAGGCGAGAACCGGACGCCTGCAACTGGTCAACCCCGAGATTGAAATCGCTTCGAGATCGAGTGCGGTGGACACGCTCGTGCCGGTATACGGGAAGCTGGGACCGCTGGCCGGGAAACGACTCAAGAAGGTCTTGGATCAGGCCTTCGGGTGTCTCGCCGGCGTGGTGGATCCCATCCCGGTGACCGTGCGCCGTGAACTCGCTTTGCCCGGGCTCGCCGAAGCTCTCTACTCTCTTCATCGACCGGAGCTTCCGGACGAAGCCGACAAGCGGGATCGGGTAGTCGCGGAACTGAACCGAGGCGCGACCAGCGGGCACACACGCCTCGCATTTGATGAGTTGCTGGCGATAGCCTCGGTGGTCGCGGGTGATCGGGCACGCAGGCTCGAGCAAACGGCGAGCCCGGTTCAGCTCTCGGCGGGATTCAAGGAGAAGGCGCGAAAGCTGCTTCCCTTCGCGCTGACCTCGGCGCAACATAGGGTCGTCGGTGAGATCCTCGACGATCTCGGTCGTTCCGTACCGATGGCTCGACTCCTCCAGGGCGATGTTGGCTCCGGCAAGACCGCGGTGGCCATTCTCGCCATCTTTGCCGTGCTCGGCAGCGGCCGGCAGGCGGCCCTCATGGCGCCGACCGAGCTTCTGGCCGAACAGCTCCATCATTCCATCTCCGCCACCCTCGGGGCTCAAGGCGCGCGGGTTCGCCTCCTGACCGGATCGGTTTCCGCCGCGGAGGGTAGGTCCATCCGTTCAGAGGTGGCCACCGGTGAAACCAACGTGCTGGTCGGCACCCACGCGCTGTTTCAGGAAGGCGTTGCGTATCACGACCTCGGTCTGGTGATCATCGATGAGCAGCACCGGTTCGGGGTTGCGCAACGTCAGCGACTGCTCGACAAGGGTGATTCACCCCACCTGCTGGTCATGACCGCGACCCCGATTCCTCGCTCGCTCGCTCTCACCCTCTACGGCGACCTGGATCTCTCGATCATCGACGAGCTCCCTCCTGGGCGAAGCCCGATCCGCACCGAGATCCGGGGCAGCGATGCGAGGGAGCGGATCTTCCGTTTTCTCCGGTCGGAGATCGAGGAGGGTGGTCAGTGCTACATCGTCTACCCCCTCATCGAAACCTCGGACACCATCGCCGCCGCCGCGCTTCAAGAGCACGAGGCGGGAGTACGCAAAGCCCTCGACGGGGTCGAGATCGGCATTCTCCACGGACGACTCGGCAGAGAAGATCGGGAGCGGGTCTCGGAACGGTTTCGTACCGGTAAGCTCAAAGCGATCTTGGCCACCACGGTCATCGAGGTGGGAGTCGACGTACCCGCGGCCTCGGTCATGGTGATCGAGTCCGCCGACCGCTTCGGCCTGTCGCAGCTGCACCAGCTCCGGGGCCGGGTGGGGCGCGGCGCACGTCAGTCGTGGTGCATCCTCGTGACGAGCGACGAACCGACCGAGGGCGCCCGGCAGCGACTGCGCGTGCTCGAGCAGACCACCGACGGGTTTGCCATTGCCGAAGCCGATCTGGAACACCGCGGACCGGGCGAGCTCACGGGGATGCGGCAGTGGGGTGTGGAGAGTCTCAGATTCGCCAATCTCCTCCGCCACCCGGAGCTGGTGGTTCGAACCCGTTCGGTCGCCCGACAGTTGGCTCGACAAGGACGACTCGACGAGGTCCGCGAGGAGCTTCTGCGCCGTCACCGGATCGGCGCCGAATTTTCCATCGGCTGACTCCGTTTCGCCGTCGCGCCGCGGGAATGGCACAATGACACCCAGGGAGTATTGATGAACAACAACAAACCACAACTGGTGGTTCGCCCCGAGGAACTGACCAATATCGACGACTCGCCGCAAAAAATGGCCGCAATCCCAGGGAGCCGGATGTTCGAGATCAAGGAAGCGCTCGCCGTCTTCAGGGAGAGCGATCCCGACGCGGAGGTCTTCGACGCCAGCCAGGGTGATGGAGGAGCGAGTCTTCCCGGGGTTCCGCGGGAGATCCTCGACGCGGCGCACGAACTGCAGATCGAACACGGCACCGGGTATGACAAGCCTTTCGGAACCCCGATGTTTCGCCGCGCGGTGGTTGAGGACTACTGGCACCTCGATGCGGCCACCGGGTGGGGGCCCGAGAACGTGCTTGCCGGGCAGGGCGGGCGCGATGTCCTCGTCAAGGCGTACGAGGCGGCCCAGTTTCTCGGCTTCAACCGCCGGGGCGACTTCATCGCCGTATCACGGGTGCCGTGGATCTCGTACAACTGGGGTCCCTACGCCGTCGGCGCGAACGTCCTCCTCGCACCCGGCGACGAGGATGACGCCTGGACCCTGGTACCCGAGGCCGTCACAACCTGCATTGAAGAGGCTGCCCTCCACGAAGGGCGAAGGGTGGCGATGCTCGTCATCACAAGCCCCGACAACCCCACCGGGAGGAGCATGGCGCCGGAGCGCCAGCTCGAACTCGCCCGGGCGGCCTTCGCGGCCGGGATTCCATTCGTGCTCTTCGACTGGATCTACCACCGCGTGACCGACGAGGCCCCGCACGACCTCAACGCGTTTCTTCTGGCCCTCGATCCCGCCGAGCGTGACCGCTGCATTTTCCTAGACGGCATCACCAAATCGCTGGGCGCTAGCAACATCCGGAACTGTCACCTGGTGGCGTCGACCGCCATGATCAAGTTCATGCAGAGCCGCGCGTCGCACGCGGTGATTCCCTCCTTCCACAGCCAGGCCGTGGCCATCGTCGCCTATCGGATGGGTTTCGACCGCGCCGCGGCGACCATCGTCGAGCCCACCAACGCCAGCCGGGCGGTGATGAAAGCGTTTGTCGATGCGCACTCAATCCGGACCATCCTCGGGAAGGGCTACTACGCCTTCCTCGATGTGGGTCCGTGGATGGACAAGACCGGGCTCGGCGACAGCGCGGATCTCGGTGCGATCCTTGCCGAGAGGTTCGGCATCGCGGTTGTACCGGGTTCGTACTTCTCCGAGTACGGCTCGCGCTGGATCCGCTTTTCCTACGCCCTCCCGCCGGAGGTCACCAGTGCCGCCACCCGACGGCTGTGGGAGGGTCTGTCGGCGCTGTAGAGACGGAAGAACGAACCGCGAAGGCGCGAAGAATGCCTTGTCCAGACGGTGCGATGAAATCTGCGAGGATCCGCGCTATCTGGGGTTTCTCCGTGCGATGGTGCGATGGCTCTTAAAGGTGATGGTCTTTGCGATGTTCTTAGCGCTCTTGGCGATTTTTGCGGTGAAACTGCAATGTGTGATGGCCCTTCGCCTCTGCGTTGTATGGCCCGGTTACGGAACCGTATCGGTCCACGACGCCGTATCACCGGTGTCGAAGCCGTCGCTGAAGACGTGCATGTCGACGATCAGGTAGACCGCGCCGTTGGGAAAGCTGCTGAGCTCCGCCACGAACAGCTCGCCATCTTCGTTCTCGCCGAAGGTGCTCAGGAAGAACGAGACATCCAGGAGTTCGGTTTCGGACCACCCTGAGCCGCCGTCGTGTGTTGCGCCCCAGATCCTTCCGCTGCAATAGTCACCGTAGACATAGAGACCGTAGAGATTCGAGAATCTGGCACCACGATATCGGTACCCACCGCTGACGGAACAGCCGAGACCGTGGTCATAGGTCAGGATGGGGAAGTCATAGTCCCCGACTGGTCCGCAGCCCGCGCTGTTGTACACCACGTTGCCCTCGTAACAGCGCCAACCCCAGTTCTCGCCGCCCGGGCTTGAGACAGGTTGGAAGTCGATCTCCTCCCAGAGGTTCTGGCCGACGTCGCCGATGAAGAGGTCGCCGGTCTGCCGATCGAAGCTGAACCGCCATGGATTCCGGAGACCATAGGCCCAAATCTCCTCGGCAACTCCCGAAACACCGACAAAGGGGTTGCTGGGAGGAATCGCATATTCCAGCCCCGGATCCTGGTTGTCGATGTCGATTCGGAGGATCTTGCCGAGCAGGAGCCCCAGATTCTGGGCCCGGTCTTGGGGATCTCCGCTGCTGCCGCCGTCACCGAGGCCGATGTAGAGATACCCGTCCGGACCGAAAGCGATCTGACCGCCGTTGTGGTTGGGGTATGGTTGGCTCACCGCAAGCAGCTCGACCTCGCTCGCGATGTCGGCGAGATTCGGATTCCCGGCGGAGACCGAGAATCTCGAAATCATCGTGTCGCCTGCGTTGTCGGAGTAGTGAACAAAGAATAAGCCGTTGGTTTGGAAGTCGGGGTGAAAGGCGATGCCGAGCAGACCTCTTTCACTGCAGCAGGATGTCTGACCAGAAATGTCGAGAAACGGCAGCGCCAGCAGGTTTCCGCCGGCGTCCACGATCCGGATCACCCCATCCTGTTCGGCGATGAAGAGGCGCCCGCTGCCATCTCCGGCGTGGGTGATGACCACCGGGCGATCAAGTTGGGAGGTGACCAGTTGAAGCTCCAGTACCGGTTGTCCTGCCGATGCCACCGGCCCAACAAGGACCGCGAGCAATCCTGTGAACAGCAGTGAGTGTGCGAGTTTGACGACGTTGGGATGGTGCATGATGAGGACTCCGAATCGGGATTTTGATCTCTGCCGTACTCATACGGCAGTGTCTCGTTACAATCACACCAGCTTGGCGGGCATTCCGAAGTGCGGATGATCCGGCACTATGAAACACCGAAGGGCAGACGAAAACATGGTTCCCGGTCACAAAGTGGAGTGGTTCAAGTTCGCCGAGAAGGTGCAGATGGCCATCGAGTCGTCACGCCAGACCAATCCCGATGGTGGAACTTCAGGACTCGAGGTCGAGTTCAACATCCTCGATGCCGACTGGCAACCGGTCGCGACGGTTGGCTCCGGTCCCGAGCGGCGCTCATTCGCCGACTACCTCCGCGATGAACGCCTACCCGTCTGGGCACGGGACAGCTTTCAGCTCGAGGTCTTCCACTGGATGATCGAGCTCACCACCAAACCCCATTTCAATGCGGTGGCCACTGCCGCCGAGAGCCGCCTGCTCGAGGCGGTGCTGCTCAACACCCTGGCGGAGCTCGAGCTGACCCACAACGAGTCCTTCGAAACCTTCAACGGCAACATCCCCCATCCCGTCGAAGTCAGACCCGACTGCGTTCCCTCGGGTTGGAACCTGGCAAAACGCCGATACCTCGAACACTGTGTCGATCTCTTCGGCGACCGGCTCGCCACCGCCGGCATCCACACCAATCACAGCTTTCCGGAGGCCCTCCTTTCGTGGGACTACTTCCACCTGCCGCTCGCCGATCGGCAGCGGTTGACGATGGAGGACTATCGAAACCAGGCGGTGATCCGGGCCACCCGGGCCCTGCGGCCCTACTGCCCGCTCTTCATCGCCATCAGCGCCGCATCGCCCCTGAGCTGGGAGGAGATCGAGGGCAGGCCGTCCGTCGTACTCACCGAGGTCGATTCACAGCGGCTCCTGGCCTTTCCCAACCCGGAAGAGCTCGATGTCCCCGGACTCTACGCCAGTCACGAAGACTATCTTCGAATTTCCTATGACCTGGTTCGGCGCGGCGTCCGCTTCGGGGCCAACAACTGGACGCCGGCGCGCGCACGTTCCGATGTCGATCCGGTTCGCCAGAACATCCTCGCCACCAGCGACCAGCTCCGGGAGCTCTACCGGCGCGGAATCTACGTATCCGGAGAGCATGGCAGTCTGGAGGAGGCCGAACGCGAGCTCATCGTCGAGAACCTCTGCGCACGCGTCGATCTGCCGATGAACCGGGTCGAGGTTCGAACCGATGAGGGCGGCGACACCTTCGAGCTCGCCATCGCGAAGATCCTCCTCAAGGAGCTCCTCATGCTGCGGATCTACGCCCAGGGCGAGGAGGGCACGGACTACGCCTACGGTGCGGATGACCTCGTTCGAACGCGTCGGGACGAAGCCGAAGCGGCCCGCACAGGACTCGATGCAGCGGTCAGCCGCCCCGACGGGCGCGGGTCCGCAAACATCCGCTCACTCCTCGCATCGGTTCTGGACGACCTCGACCCGCTGGCCGAGGGACTCGGATGCCGCGGCCAGCTCGAGCCCCTGCGCGAAATGGCGGGAGGTGGCCCAAATCCGGCCGACGCCATGCGGACATGGCTGCGTGGGGAGCTCAGCTCATTTCAGAGGGCTCCTTCGGGGGCGATGGTGGTTCCGAACGATCTTCTCATCGAGCTCGTCAAGCGCCGGCGAAAGACCATCGCCCGGGAGGTGGAATCGATCGCCGTCCTCCCGGAGATTCGTGACAACCGGTCATCGGTCTTCCCAGGACTGCTCGATGGGATCCGGGGTATGGCGCGTCGCCAGCCCTCCATGCCCGTCCGGCTGGAGGAATCGCGCTCCGCCATCACCATGGAGACCGGGTCCGATCGGACCCGTGAGGTGGTGGAGCTCGCGATTGAGCTGGTCCGGATCCCCTCGGTGACCAACTGCCCTGACGAACGACTCGACGAGGTTCTGACATGTGCCAGGTTCGTCGGCGGGTGGCTTCGGACCGCGGGGATGGAGGTGAAGGTCTACGAAGGAGGGCGATATCCCTCATTGGTGGCGGGCTTCCCCGGTCAGCTTCTCGCTCCCATCACCATGAGCGGCCACTTCGATGTGGTTCCACCGGAACCCGACGATCGGCAGTTCGAGCCGCGGATCGACGGCGACTATTTTTGGGGCCGGGGAACCGCCGACATGAAGACGGTCGTGGCCAGCAATATGATCTGGATGAAGGCTGCGTGTGCGGCGGGACCGCCATATCCGCCCGTCAACACGATCCTGATCGGCAACGAGGAGAACGGCGAGGGTGAGCCGTGGGGAACCCCGCACATTCTCAAAGATCTCGCCGAGCGGCACGCCTGGGAGCCGGAGGTCATGCTTGTCGGCGAGCGGACCGGGGAGGAGGGCAATGAGCTCTTTGGGATGGTCTGCACGGAAAACCGCGGTGTCGCCCGGCTGCGTTTCACCGCGCGAGGAAAAAAGGGCCACACCGGAACCGGCGCCGCCCCGGTGGACCTCCTCGATCGTCTGATCGAGCTCAAGACGGTACTTGCATCGGTCTTCCGTCGCCATCTCACTCTCGCGAGCCTCGACGGATGGGAGTCCGCAGCACGCTTCCCTTTCCTTACGGTCGGTGAGCCGGGGGTATACAACATCACCGCGGGTGAGGGGGAACTCGGCCTGGAATTGCGGCCGATCCCGGCCGATGATCTTCACGCCATCCGGGATGAGATCTCCGGTCTGTGCCGCGAGCTCGACATCGAGGTCGAATTCGACGTCATGGAAGCCGGTGTCGCCTGTCCGGCGGACAATCCTCATCTGATCCGGCTCATCGACAGCGTCGAGACCGTGTCGGGTCGACCCGCCGTCATCGGCAAGAAAAGACCGGGTTCGTCGGCGCGTTTCGCGCCGGGGGGCAACGCGGTGGTCTGGGGGCAGTCGGGAATCGGGCCCCACTCGAACGAGGAGCGCCACTTCATCCCTTCCATCGAACCGTATCTGCAGGTCCTCGATGACTTCGCCAAACGCTGCCGGGAATCGTAGTCGCCGACAAACCTGATCTTGCAGGTCGAAGAACTGACGACGATTCCGAAGGCAGCGCCTGTCGCTGCGATCGGCGTGTTCTAGCCGTCAATTGCCATCGAAGAAGCCCCCGATGCCACCCATCTTGCCGAGGACCGAGCCCTCACCGCGGTCCGAGCCTCCGCCCTGCGGTGCGGCCTGCCAGACACGGCCCGCGAGGCGGGAGAAGGGCAATGACTGAAGCCAAACTTTGCCCGGACCCGAGAGCTGGGCGAAGAAGAAACCCTCACCGCCGAAAATGGCCGACTTGACACCGCCGACAAACTCGATGTCGTAGCTCACCGATGGCTCGAGGGCCACGAGGCAGCCGGTGTCGACCCGGAGTCGATCACCAGGTCCGAGCTCGCGCTCGACGATGGTGCCGCCGGCGTGGACAAAGACCATCCCGTCGCCTTCGAGTTTCTGCATGATGAAACCCTCGCCGCCGAAGAGTCCGGCGCCGATCTTCTTCTGGAAGGCGATCCCGACCGTGACCCCCTTGGCGGCGCAGAGAAACGCGTCCTTCTGACAGACCAGCGTGCCTCCGACCTTCCCGAGATCCACCGGAATGATCTTGCCCGGGTAGGGAGAGGCAAAGGCGGCCTTGGCCGTGCCGGTACCCTGATGTGTGAAGACGGTCATGAACAGGCTCTCGCCGGTGAGCAGGCGTTTGCCGGCGCCGACAAGCTTGTCCATGAAGCCGCCGTCCTGGCCGCCGCCATCACCGAAGATGGTGTTCATCTCGATTCCGTTTTCCATGTACATCATCCCGCCGGCCTCGGCGACGACGCTTTCGCCGGGGTCGAGTTCGACCTCGACGAACTGCATCTCGGTGCCGAAGATCTCGAAATCGACCTCGTCGGCGACCGCTCCTCGGGGCGCGGGTGGGGGAGGGGCCGGTGCAGCGCCGCCGATGTTCTTGAACTCGTCGACCGATTCGGCGGGAATCCACCCCCGCATGCCCTCCGTAAAGACGTGGTGTTGACCGGTGTACTCGCCCGCCTGGAACTTCGCACGAAGATCACTCTCGCTGAAAGGACCGTAGCTGGATCCGTCAACCGCCACGTACCACTGTTTGTCGCTCATGATTCCTCCGTCGTCGATTGTGTCCGCGGATTATACGCGAGGATCGGCAGCCGGGTTTGATCTCGCGTCTTCAGTCGAAATCCGGCGTCCCCTGGCTGCCGACCGGCTCGACGCACCGAGGATCATCGTTCTTCGGGGAGTTGACGAGCGTACTCACCGGAACGGCCTCCATCTCATCGGGGGGGAAGGGCAGGAGCATTGCTTCGGCGCCTTCTGGACTCAGCGGGCCCTGAGAAATCCAATCCTCGAAACGATCGGGAGGCAGGATCACGGGCATTCGATCGTGCAGCTCGGAGATCAGTGAGTTGGGGTGAGTCGTCAGGATGGTACAGGACTCGACGGTCTCGCCCTCGGGGGGCGCCCAGCTCTCCCACAGCCCGGCAAAGGAGAAGGGGCGACCATCCGAAAACCGAATGTAGCTGGGCCGTTTTCCGCGTTCAAATGTGACCCATTCGTAGAAACCGTCCGCCGGGAGAAGGCATCGACGGCGCTTGTAGGCGGATCGAAAGGAAGGCTTTTCCGCGGCGGTTTCGGCCCGCGCGTTGATCAACCGATTGCCGATCTTGGCGTCCTTGGCCCAGGACGGAATCAGTCCCCAACGGACCATGGCCCATTCCCGTTCCCCTTGGGGGTTCGCCCGCACGATGGGCACGAGCTGGGACGGTGCAATGTTGTAGCGGGGTTCGATCTCCATCAGAGGTTCGATGTCGAAGAGGGTGGCAAGTACCGACGCATCGACGGTGAGGGTGTAACGACCGCACATGGGAGAATGATACCCCGTGCTCGATTCTCGGGTGTCCGGTATCGAGAGACGAGTATGATTCTCCCGCTGGAGGCAATCATGTCCCGTACCACCACCTGCGTTCTGGTTCTGATTCTGGCGCTCGCACTGGACATCGCGGCTCAAGACAAGCGCGCCTTCGAGATCGCGGACTACTACCGGACCGCGTTCGTCGGTTCGCCGGTCATCAACCCCGACGGAACACTCGTGGTCTTCGCTGTCAAGCGGTACGAGCTCGAGAGCGGCACCAGCTGGACCGAACTCTGGGCCATGGCTGCCGACGGTGGTGGTCTTCGCCAGCTGACCCGCGGCCGCCACCACGACTCGTCTCCGGTGTTCTCGCCGGACGGTTCGATCCTGGCGTTTCTCTCCAGTCGCGACGATCACGGCAGTCAGATCTACCTCTTGCCCATGGACGGTGGCGAGGCGCGCCGACTCACCGTTTTCCCCGGTGGTCTTTCGGACCCGGTGTGGTCGCCCGACGGTAGATATTTCGCCGTCACCGCCGAGGTCTATCCCGAGTGCGGAGCCGAGGCTGACTGCAACACCACTATCCGGGATTCCGTCGCCGCCGGGCCCCTTGCCGTCTACATGACCGACGAGCTGCTGTATCGCCACTGGACAAGCTGGCGAGAGGGTCGATACCAACACGTCTTGCTGGTCGATTCCGAGACCGGGGCTGCGGTGAGCGATCTCACCCCGGGTCAGTGGGACAGCCCGACCTTCTCGGTGGGTGGTGGAGGGGGATACGCCTTTTCACCCGACGGCCGTGAGCTCTGCATCGTCTCCAACCGCGACCCGGTCGCCGCCACCTCCACCAACAGCGATCTCTGGCTCATGCCGGTGCACCTCGAAGGAGCGCCGGGGCATTCGGCGGTGAACATCACGGTCGACAATCCGGGATTCGACGGCGATCCGCACTACTCACCCGACGGACGGTTCATCGCCTTTCTCAGTCAGGAGAAGCCGGGTCGAGAGTCCGATCTCTTCCGGCTCTCCGTCTACGATCGTGAGAAGAGGAGCACCGAGTATCTGACCGATCGCTCGTCCTTCGACAACTGGGTGGAGAACCTCAGCTGGGGGAGAGACTCCGACGATATCTTCTTCCAGGCAGCGGTGGGTGGCACCAACCCGTTGTATCGAATCGATCGGAAGAGCGGCAGGATCGACCGCCTCCACGATGACGGCGCCATTGCGGGATGGGGCCTGGTCGCCGACGGCAAATCCATCATCTACAACCGATCCAAGGTCGGCGCTCCCCCCGAACTCCACCGCGTTTCGATCAGCGGTGGCGCGGCCGAACAGTTGACCTTCTTCAACGAGGTGCTGAACGACGAGGTCGACATCCGCAATGCCGAGGTGATCTGGGTGGAGGGTGAGGGCGGCCATCGGATCCAGGTCTATCTGGTGAAGCCGCACGCCTTTGACCCCGGCACTCGGTATCCCTTGATCCTCAACGTGCACGGCGGGCCCCAGGCACCATGGAAGGACCGCTACCGGGGCGATTGGCAGGTCTATCCCGGCAAGGGGTACATCGTGGCGTTTCCCAACCCCACCGGATCGGCCGGCTTCGGTCAAGACTATGTGGACGCCATCTCCTGCGACTACGGCGGCCGGGTCTATCACGATCTCATGAGGGTCACCGACGCCCTGGCCGATCTTCCCTATGTCGACGAGAAGAGGATGGGCGCCATGGGTTGGTCGTGGGGCGGCTACATGATGATGTGGTTCGCCGGCCACACCGACCGGTTTCAGGCGCTGGCCTCGATGATGGGTCTTTATGACCTCAGATCCTTCTACTCCGCCACCGAGGAGCAGTGGTTTCCGGCCGCCGATTTCTGTGGGCTGCCCTGGGAGGAGGAGGCCTATGTCCGATTCTCACCTTCCAAGTACACCGACGGGTTCAAGACCCCGACCCTCGTCCTCACCGGAGAGCGCGATTTCCGTGTTCCCTACACCCAGAGTCTCCAGTTTTTCACCGATCTCCAGCTTCGAAAGGTGCCGTCACGACTCGTGGTCTTCCCCGATGCCGGTCACTGGCCGGGATGGTACGAAATGGCCTTCTACTATCTCGCTCACCTCGACTGGTTCCATCAGTGGCTCGGAGGTGGAGCGCCGCCGTGGGATGTGGAGCGGTTCTTGAGAAACCAGGTGTTCGTCGATCCACCCGCCGAAAATGGTAGGCTTGGCCCTCGCGCGACCGCTGATTGATCTTCCGGGGGACAACAACCATGGCAGGAATCTTCAAGGCCTACGACATTCGGGGCACCTATCCCGACCAACTCGACGAGACCACGGCGTTCTACGTGGGCTACTACTTCAAGGACCTCCTCGATGAGGACGACCTCGCGCTGGGTCCGGTCGTGGTGGTTTCCCGTGACATGCGTTCGCATTCGGTTCCAATGGCGCTGGCCGTCAAGAACGGTCTGCGGGCTCGCGGGGTTGCCGTGATCGATATCGGAATCGCCGACACACCGCAGAATTATTTCGCCACCGGTTTCTTGGCCGCATCCGGCGGGATCCAGATTACGGCCAGTCACAACCCGGCAGTCTACAACGGTTTCAAGATGTCGCGTCGCGACGCCATCCCGGTGTCGTACGAAACCGGGATCGACCGGCTGGAGCAACTCGTTCTGTCGGCCGATGTCGCCACCGATCTCGAGCCCGAAGCCGGTGAGGAGATCCGCGATGTCTTCGCCGAGTACACCGAGCACATCCTCGGTGAGCTCGTCGGCACCGAACCGAGGCTCAAACTGGCCGCCGATGCCGCCAACGGGATGGGGACCCTCTACCGCCCGATCCTCGAGCACCTCAATCTCGAGGTGACCCCGCTCTATTTCGAGCTCGACGGAACCTTTCCCAACCACGAGGCCAACCCTCTCAAAGCGGAGAACCTGGTTGATGTCGAACGGGCCGTCAAGGAAAACGACTGCGACTTCGGCGTGGCCTTTGACGGCGACGCCGATCGAGCCATCATCATCGACGAGAAGGGCAACGCCATTTCGGCCGACATCATCACCGGCCTGCTCGCGCCTCGCTTTCTCGCCGATGAGCCCGGCGCCGTCATCGTCTATGACCTGAGATCCTCGTGGTCGACCAAGGAGGCCATCGAAGAGGCGGGCGGAAGGGCGATCCGTGAGCGGGTCGGGCACTCCTTCATCAAGGCCACAATGCGCGAGCACGACTCACCGTTCGGCGGAGAGCTCGCCGGACATTTCTACTACCGCCGAAACTACACCGCCGATTCCTCCATCGGCACCGTCATCGAGGTTCTCAACTACCTGCGCGAGACGGGCAAGCCCCTTTCGGAGCTGGTCGCACCGCTCAAGCGCTACTTTGCCACCGGTGAGATCAACTTCAAGGTCGAGGATAAGGAGGGGATGATCCGGCAGCTCGCCGAGATCTTCTCGGACGGCGAGATCGACTACCTCGACGGGGTGACGGTCCAGTTCGAGGACTGGTGGTTCAACGTTCGGCCATCGAACACAGAGCCGTATCTGCGGCTCGTTCTCGAAGCCCGGTCCCGGAAACTGATGGACGAAAAACGCGACCTCCTCCTCGGCATACTCGGCACGCCGGAGGTTTGAGGGCGATGACGGCGATCCTCGGAATCTCAGCCTACTACCACGACTCGGCCGCGGTGTTGATCGTCGACGGCCGGATTTTGGCGGCGGCGCAGGAAGAGCGTTTTAGCAGAATCAAGCACGACCACGGGTTTCCATCCCGGGCCATTTCCTACTGCCTCGACGAAGCGGGGTTGTCGGCCGAGGATCTGGACTATGTCGGCTTCTACGACAAACCTTTTCTGAAGTTCGAACGGCTGCTCGAAACCTATCTTGCATTTGCACCGGTGGGCTTCCGTTCCTTCCTCAAAGCGATGCCGCTGTGGCTCAACCAGAAGCTTCACCTGCCGCGGGAGATTCGTCGGGATCTGGAGGGTGGTTACCGGAAGCGGATCGTCTTTACGGAGCACCACGAGGCCCACGCCGCCTCGGCCTTCTACCCGTCGCCCTTCGAGGAGGCGGCCATCATGACCCTCGATGGGGTGGGTGAGTGGGCCACCGCGAGCTTCGGGGTCGGGCGTGGGAAGCACATCGAGCTCAGCCACGAGCTGCGCTTTCCCCACAGCCTCGGCCTGCTCTATTCCGCGCTGACCTATTTCACCGGTTTCAAGGTGAACTCCGGCGAGTACAAGCTCATGGGTCTCGCGCCCTATGGTGAGCCCCGATACGCAGAGCTGATACTCGACAAGCTCATCGAGCTTCACGACGACGGTTCCTTTCGTCTGAATCTGGACTTTTTCGACTACTGCCAGGGCCTGACCATGACCTCGAAGGCCTTCGACCGGCTGTTTGGTGGTCCCCCGAGGCAACCCGAGTCACCGGTCACCCAGCGGGAAATGGACCTCGCCGCCTCGATTCAGAAGGTGACCGAGGAGATCCTGCTGCGAATGGTCCGTCACGTCCACGAGGTCACCGGGAAGAGCAACCTCTGTCTTGCCGGTGGCGTGGCGCTCAACTGCGTCGGCAACGGCCGCATCATCCGCGAGGGACCGTTCAAACGGGTGTGGATTCAACCAGCGGCCGGAGACGCGGGTGGGGCCCTCGGGGTGGCTCTCTTCATCTGGTACCAACTCCTCGGGGAGGACCGTCAAGCGGGCCGGCCCGACGGGCAGGGGGGATCGCTCCTCGGCCCGCGCTACGAGGACGACGAAATTCAATCATTCCTCGACGACCGTGGCGCCGTCTATCACCGCTTCACGGAGCCGGACGAGATTGATGAGCATTTGGTGGATCTCATCGAGGATGAAAAGGTGGTGGGACTCTTTCAGGGGCGGATGGAGTTCGGTCCGCGTGCCCTGGGCTGTCGCTCCATCATCGGCGATGCCCGCAGTCGTTCGATGCAGTCGGTGATGAACCTCAAGATCAAGTTCCGGGAGTCCTTCCGACCCTTCGCTCCGATCGTTCTCGCCGAGGAGGCGGGCGACTACTTCGACATGGCCGGAGGGGCGGAAAGCCCCTACATGCTGATCGTGTCGCCGGTCGCCGCCGAGCAGCGACTGCCGGTGGAGGATGACGGCGCGGTCGGACTCGACAAGCTCAAGGTCGTGCGGTCGCGGATCCCGGCGGTGACTCATGTCGACTACTCGGCGCGGGTCCAGACCGTTGATGCCGAGAGGCACCCGCGGCTCCATCGACTGATGACTCGCTTCCACAAGCGAACCGGGTGCCCGGTGCTCATCAACACATCGTTCAACGTCCGCGGCGAGCCGATTGTCTGCACTCCTGAGGATGCCTTCAACTGCTTCATGGGCACCGATATGGATGTTCTGGTGTTGGAAAACTTCGTTCTTCTCAAGACCGACCAGCCGAAGAGCGAGATCGACCGGGAGAGCTATCTCTCTCGTTTTGAGCTGGATTGAAGGGAGGGAAGATGGGCATTGTCCGCATCAACCGCCACCCGACCCGGAAACAGCTCAATCAGTTCGGTCTGATCTGGCTTGGATTCATGACCTTCTTCGGCGCGGTGGCCTGGTTCAAGTTCGATATGCCGAAGACGGCGACCGGTCTGTGGGTGGCCGCGGTTGTGGTGCCCGTGATCGGTTGGTTGCTGCCTTCATTCATGCGCCTCGTCTTCCTCGGGATGTCCTACGCGGCCTGGCCCATCGGTTTCGTGGTCTCGCACGTCGTGCTGGCGCTGGTCTACTATCTGGTAATGACCCCAATCGGACTGGCCATGCGTGTGGTCGGGTATGATCCGATGAATCGGCGGAGAGACGTGTCCGGCGAGAGCACGTGGGTCGAACGAGATTCGGGCACCCGTGGCCCTGAATCGTACTTTCGTCAGTTCTGAGGTGGATCATGGCAGATGACAACAAGACGAAGGCCGAGTTCGAACGGGAGGCCGAGGCCCCACAGCAGGGGATTGTCGCCGAGTTCGTCCACTTTCTCCTCAACAACAAGAAGTGGTGGCTGACCCCGATCATCGTCGTCCTCTTACTGGTCGCACTGCTCATCGTGCTGTCCGGATCGGCCGCGGCGCCTTTCATCTACACACTCTTCTGATCGGTTCTCATCCGTTCTGATGTGAAGGTCTCGCCGGGACCCGGTAGCCTCGAAGGGACCATGGGCGTTTTCGGCGACGGAGGACGAGTATGCGAATCCACTTCATCTTGGTGATGCTCCTCGCGGCGGCGACCACCGGTTTCGGCGGCACGCTCGCGCCGGCACTCGCGAGTCTCGAGCATCCGACCATGGCCGGCAATGCCCAGAAGGTCGAGAACTTCGAGTTCCGTTTCGGCAACACCGCCTTTTCCATCGTCGGTGAGGTCGAGGGTGTGCTCGGGGCCGAGAGCTCGGTCGGTTTTGCCTTCAAGGGTCAGGGCAAGGCGGCCATCTCCATCGTCCCGGGGCCGTTTCACCAGGCCAACCTCACCACCATCCGTGACGAGGTCGGCGGAAAGTCCGTCAACGACGGTGTCTTCGAGCGGGAGTTCGAAGGCGGCGTCTTCTTCACCAACAAGGTGCCCGCGGACCTCTTTCAGGGCAAGAACGTCACCAGCACCCGACTCGCCGACATCGTCGACCGCTCGGTGGAGCGATGGGGAAGGACCCGATACACCGGGATCGACCACATGCTCGCCCCGTTTGTGCTCGACTCCATGAGTCAACCGGTTGTCGTCGCGATTCTCTGGAACGGAAGCGAGGATTCGATCTTCATCTTCGATCCGGTCAACCAACGCCAGGAACTCTATGGCGAGTTGAAGAAAGGGTCGGGCGTCGGCGGCAGCTTCTACTACCTCGATCTCATCGTCCAACAGCCGGCGGGAATCGATTTGAAAACCCGGCCGACTCCGCGTCTGCTGCAGACCGCCATCGATCTCGAACTCGTCTCGCTGGACAACGAGCTCGCCGACGAGAAGACCATCACCACCATCCAGGCGGGCGTCGAACCGGTGCGGCTCGTCAGATTCTCGCTGATGAACGGACGCTCCGAACGGTACCGACCCTGGAACGACCAGGAGTTTCCCATCACGGTGAATCGCGTGACCGACGGCGGGGACCGGGTGCTCGAGTTCTCGCACAAGTACGACGAACTGCTCATTCTGCTCCCGAAGGCCCTTCCGCCTGGAGCTTCGGTGAACCTGCGGGTCGAGGCCGAGGGTGGTTTCCTGAAGAACTTCAGCGGCGACGCCTACCTCGTGCTCGGGAACATGTCGTACCTGCCGCAGCTCGAGATCTATGACACCGCCGCCAGCTTTCACTCGGTGGTCAAGGTCAAAGAGCCCTTCATCCCCATGGCGTGCGGCCGTACCGTTCGGCGGTGGACCGAGAACGGCATGAACTGTGTCGAATCGCTCGAGGAAAGACCCATTTCCTTTCCCTTTGTCATCGTCGGCGACTTTGTCATGACCCGGGAACAGAGCGGGGGCTTCGACATTCGAATCTACTCCTACGCCAGCGCAAAGAAGCGCGGCGCCAAAAACCTCATCCGAAATGGCCTCGCGGTTCTCGATTTCTACTCCAACGGGATGGAACGATTTCCCTACGGAGAACTCGAGGTCATCGAGATCCCGTACCATCGCCACTTCTTCTGGCAGGCGCCGGCAGGGCTGGTCGAGATCACATCCGAGGGGCTCAGCCCCACGAGCTCGGGTCTCGACGATCGTTCGAACATTATCAAGCGCTACGCATCCAAGGGTCAGAACAGCCGCTACGCCCATGAGATCGCCCACCAGTGGTTCGGCAATCTCATCAGTTGGGGTACGCCTTACGACAACTGGCTGTCGGAATCCTTTGCCGAGTACCTCTCGTACCTCTTCATGTCCGAGGGAGCGAAGGACAAGACCAAGGCCAAGGTCCAGCTGCGGGAATGGGAGATCGATGTCAATGAGTGCAGCGAGTACGCGAGTGTTTACGGGGCTTCCGCGCTCAACGGCGACCCGGTTCACACCGAGTGCTACACCCAACTGTTGTACGGCAAGGGCCCCTACGTTCTGCACGCGCTACGGCAGGACATGGGTGACCCAATCTTCAAGAAGATGCTCTATTTCATGACCAAGCAGGCGGCCAAGAAACCGGGGCTGAAGGTGATCACCGAAGATGTGATCCTCTTCGCCAACGCGCTCACCGGCAAGGACTACCACCCATGGTTCGACAAGTACATCTACGGAACCGAGATTCCACCGAAGACATGGTGATCGGCCGGAAGCAGTCGGATGGGAAGGGGATCGATCGTTGACTGAACCACGCCTTCTTCGTACCGGGCTTTCGGTCACCCTCATCAGTTTGGCGGCATCGGTGGTGGTGATTGCGGGACTGCGGGCCGCCCAGGCGTTGGTGATACCGCTCATGCTTGCCCTTTTTCTCGCCATCATCGCAGCGCCCGGAGTCAGTTGGCTCCAGCGCAGGCGGGTGCCGGCGGCGGTGGCGATCCTCATGGTGGTCGTGGTCATGCTCGCAGTGCTGACCGTGGTCGGTATCATGCTCGGCAGATCGGTCAACCTCTTCGTCGCCGCAATCCCTCAGTATCAGGTTCGGATGGACGGACTCGTGGAGTCGATACCCGGCTCCCTCGAGAGATTCAACATTGAAATCGACAAGACCGAGATTCAGGAGGTCATCAGCCCGGGATCGATCATGAGCTGGGTCGGCACCGGCCTCAAGGGTTTGGCCTCCCTCCTGTCCAACGCCTTCATGATCTCTCTGATCGTGGTCTTCATGCTTCTCGAGGGAGTCTGGGTTCCGACCAAGCTCCGGGTCGCTTTCGGTGACGACTCCAAAGCCGTCCTCCAGCTTTCGAACGCCGCCACCCAGATCCAGCGTTACCTCGCCGTCAAGACGATCATCAGCCTGGCGACCGGTGCCCTCGTGGCCGTTTGGACCGCGATCATCGGCCTCGACTTCGCCCTCGTCTGGGGTCTGCTCGCCTTCCTCCTCAACTTCATCCCCACGATCGGTTCGCTCATCGCGGCGGTCCCGGCGGTTCTTCTGGCCCTCGTTCAACTCGGCCCGGGATCGGCCCTGGCGGTGGGTCTCGGATTCCTGGTCGTTAACGTCAGCTTCGGCAACATCCTCGAGCCCAACGTGATGGGGCGGACCCTCGGACTCTCGACCCTGGTCGTCTTTCTCTCGTTGGTTTTCTGGGGCTGGGTCCTGGGACCGGTTGGAATGCTGCTGTCGGTGCCCCTGACCATGATCATAAAGATCATTCTCGAATCGAGCGACACCACGAAACCCATCGCCATCATGCTCGACAACGGCCGCGCCGCGGCAGCTCGCGTTCAGCTAGAAGAAGAGGCGGAGGCTGCCCAGGCAGCTGAGGTGGGAGAGGCGAGCGGATGAGCACCCTCTTCTCGACTTTTTGTTGTTGACTTCCTGGACTATGTTCTCGATCTCATGCTGCCTGAGTTGAGAATCCAAAATTGCTCGCCGGCAACCTTTCCCGGTGTTATGACATCCTAGACACGGGAGGGAAATGGTAACGAACGATCTGGACGATTCCGCAAGGGCCGAGTGGTGGATCCCTCTTGCCGTGGGCTCCGGGCTCATCGTGGCCTTTGCGATCATGGCGGCTCTTCTTCTCGGCCACCGCGGAGAAGAGCGGTCTCTGAGTCCTGCGCCTCTGAGCTCGAGGATCGGTCTGGCGGCACGAGCGGCGTTGGTGGCGTTGGGATCGGACGAGGAGGAATTCGAGAGCGCTCGAGCCGAACTCCTTCAGGTCCTCGATACCCGCAGCGACGAGCTTCCCCTGGAGACCCGCAACACCGTCGATGAGAACCTCGAGATCATCGAAGCACAGATCGCAGCCATTTCCGAAGAGCTCTCCCTGGATCCCGACAACCAACGTCTGGCCAGGTTGCTGGCGGCGGCCTATCAACGTGAACTCGAGTTGCTCCAGAAGGCAGCGGCCCTGCCCGGCTTCGTGGGGACAAGCGAAGGTTCCTGACCCCGCACGATTCTCCACCGGAACGCCTACAATGATCTCTGTTCGAGGATGGAGGTCCTGATGCGTCGTTTTCTCGTTTGGTCACTTGTTTGCTCAGTCGTTATCTCTTTTTCCGTTTTGGCTCTGGCAGAGGAGAGTGCCGCCCGATTTCCCGATCCCGAGTCGGTCTTCGGTTTTCAACCGGGTACCGATCGTCAGTTGATCGACTACTCGCAGTTGATCGAGTATGTGGAGCTCGCGGCAGATGCGTCACCGCGGGTCGCCGTTGAAGAGATCGGGCGGTCCACCCTCGATCGTCCCATGAAGATGGTCTTCATTTCATCGGAGGAAAACCTCGGGCGTCTGGACGAGCTTCGCGGTATCAACCGTCGTCTGGCCCTCGATCCGTTCATTCCCGATGACGAACGGGAGGCGCTCATCGAGGACGCTCGGGTCTTTGTCATGGCGACCCTTTCCATGCACTCGACAGAGGTTGCGCCGGCCCAGACCCTGCCCCTGCTTACGTATCAACTGGCCACGACCGACGATCCTGACGTCCTCGGCTGGCTGGACGAGGTTGTGGTCATGGTGGTGGCCACGCTCAATCCCGATGGTATGGACATGATCGTCAATCACTATCGAGAAAACCTGGATACCGGCTATGAGGGCGGATCCATGCCCGGGCTGTATCACCACTATGCCGGCCACGACAACAACCGAGATTTTGTCGCGCTGACCCAGAACGAGAGCAAGGCTGTGAGCCGGGTCTTTTCCACCGAGTGGTATCCCCAGGTCTTGCTGGACAAACACCAGATGGGCGGAACCGGCCCGCGATACTTCGTACCCCGCTATCACGATCCCATCGCCGAGAACATCGACGGGGGCCTCTGGACCTGGTCCGATGTCTTCGGTTCCGCCATGGCTCGAGAAATCGGAGCCTCGGGTCTCACCGGCGTTGCGAGCAACTGGACCTTTGACGAGTACTGGCCCGGCGCCACCACAACCTCGCACTGGAAAGGTGTGATCAGCATCCTCACCGAGGCCGCCAGCGCCAGGATCGCCACGCCTGTCTTCGTGGAGAAGAACGAGCGTCGGGTTCGCGGAAAGGGGCTCTCCGAGTACAAGAAGAGCGTCAACATGCCGAGCCCGTGGCCCGGTGGCTGGTGGCGTTTGGGTGACATCGTTCAGTACGAACTGGCGTCGTGGCGTGGCGCCCTGAAGACCGCTTCGACGATGCGGGACGAGATTCTCACGTCTCGAAACGACCTGTGCCGCGCCGAGGTCGAAAGGGGCCGCACCGAGCCCCCGTACCACTACGTCATTCCTGCAACCCAACACGATCCGAGCGAGCGCGATCACCTGGTCGAGCTGCTTGTCGAACATGGTGTCGAGGTGGCGCGGCTCACCACACCGGTGATGGTCGAAGGTCACAGTTTCGCCGCGGGCGATATCGTCGTATCGATGGCGCAGGCCTACCGGCCGTTCATCAAAGAAGTGATGGAGAATCAACGATATCCGGTTCGGCACTACACACCCGGCGGAGAGGTCATCCGCCCGTACGACATCACCAGCTGGTCGCTCCCCCTGCATTTCGGGGTGACCTCGGTCGAGCTCGAGACCCGGTCCAAGGCGCTCGAGGCCTCTCTCGTGCCCTTCGAGGCAACGCCACCGATCAGCCCGGATCTCGACTCTGTTTGGGGCGTGGCCCTCGATCCGCGCGACAACGCGAGCTTCCGGGTCGCGTTCGCAGCCCTCGAGACCGGTGTCCGGGTCTCTCGCGCCCCTGATGGCCTGACGATCGGCGACACCCATCTCCCCCCGGGCACGTTCATCCTCAAGAACCCGCGGGGCGATGTCCTCGATTTGATCCCCGCCGCCAGGACCACCCCCATCGAGGCCGAACCAGTCACGGAAATGGTCGAAGTTTCAAAGCCCCGTGTTGCCCTGATAGAAACCTGGTACCACGACATGGACGCAGGATGGACGCGGTACGTCCTCGAGACCTATGGTGTGGCCCACACCCTGCTCAGACCGGGTGATGTGGTCGAGGCCGACCTCGCCGAGAACTTCGATGTGGTGATCTTCCCCGACGCCGACGAGAATGTGCTCACCAAGGGAAAGTACGAGTCGAGCGGCCCCTACCGGGTCAACGACTACCGACCGGAGTACCGCAAGGGTCTCGGTGAGGACGGGTTCAAGGGTCTCGAGGCCTTCATCGAGAAGGGAGGCATCGTCGTGGCATGGGGACGGTCGACCCAGCTGTTTTTCGACGGCCTGACCTTCGGTGAGGGTGAAGACGGTATGGAGATCGAGCTACCGGTTCGGGATGATGCGGCTCAGCTCATCGAGAAGGGCTTCTATGCCCCGGGGTCGCTCCTGGCGGTGGAACTCAACGCCGATCATCCGGTGACCTGGGGAATGCCCTCCCAATTCGGCGTCTTCACCCGGGGGCGTCCGGTGCTCGGAACGGGAGTGCCCAAGCTGATCGCGGATCGACGGGTGCTCGGGGTCTTCCCCGAGGAAGACATCCTCCTCAGCGGATACGCGGAATCGGTCGATCTCCTCGCCGAGCGCCCCGCCATGGTGTGGGTCCGCGCGGGTTTCGGACAACTGGTTCTCTTCGGATTCCAGCCCCAGTTCCGGGCCTCGATACCGGGTACCTTCAAGCTGGTCTTCAACGCCCTGATACTGCCGAAGGTGAGAAAGGGCGAGGCCGGGGTCGCCGGCGTCTATCGCTGACTGCCGGGCGTTGCCGATAGCCGGGCCGGCCTGGCGTCTGCCGGTCCGGTTTTCTTGAAGCTATGGGCTGACTCGAGCCCCGCCCTGTCGTTCCCTGGGATTCATGACCACCCGCACGTTGTCGATGTACCAGCCGTCCTGACCGTTGCAGCCGTCGGTGCCGAAATCGAACCGCAGCACGATGGTGTCACCGGCGCCGGCATATCCGCTGAGATCGACATGAGATCGCCCCCACGATCCGCGGTAGGTCGTGGCGTTGGTCCCGACGAATGCGGCCTCGCCGGCCAGGGGGTTGTCGTTCCACTGGGGCTCACGCAGAGTGTCGTTGTACGGGTTGAAGAGAAAGGCTTCCGCGGGGATGAGTTCGAAGACACCGCCGTTGACGCTGATCTTGAGGTTGCCGCCATCCACCCGCTTTTCGGTGGCCACGTAGTGATCGAAGAGCAGGAACGGGCGCAGTCCACGCGGCAGGGTGATCGCCGGACTGTCGAGATGCATGACCCCAGATTGATCGTCGATCCCGGCGGCGCAGTCCCCGATCTCGGGGCTGTCAATGGCATAGAAGGCGCCGCCATCGCCGCCGTCGGGCACCGCCTCGGTCCATGTCCAGTCGCGCGGTTCATACTCGGCATAGACGCCGTCGTTGGCCAGCGTCCAGGTTGTCGGGGCGGCATCGAAGGTCTCGGAGAAGACTTCGAGATCGCCCGGCGCAGCCGGTGGGTCTGGATCGAGGATCGTGTTGAATCGGCACTGGGTCGGCCAATCCCTCATCTGGGTCGCGAGCATGGCGGCGTCGATCGCATCGCAGTGCTCAGGATTGATGACGACGGCTGAGACCTCACCCGAGAGGAGATCCGGCAGGGGTGCGCCCACCAGATCCCTGCAGCTTGCCGAGAGGGCGTCCGCGTGGTCCCTGAAGTCCGACAGCGGGAACTGGTACTGACTCATCGCCCGCCAATAGATATGGGCCGCGCGGGTCATGCCGATGGGGGGAACGGCCACGCCGTTGGCCGATCCTCCGTCCACAAGCATGGCGAATGCGTGGTTCGGGACCCCGCTGTTGGTGTGTACGCCGCCGTTGTCGCCATCGCTGCAGTAGTAGCGGTTCGAGAAGACCGATCCCGGATCGGACAGGCACTCCGGATTCCACATGTCGCGGATCGCGCCGCCGAAAGAGGAGCTGTCCTCGGCAACCAGCCATCGCAGCGACCCGTCACCACCGGAGCGCAAGGTCACGACCACACCGCGGTCGAGAGCGTCACGGATGGCCTCGCCGTCGCTTCTGCCGACAAAGACCGCCGGGATCGAGAGTCCGCCGCTGCCGCTCATGGTGGTGACGTTGTCGTTGAGAGGGTTGACCACGATCGCGGCGACGGCGCCGGCCGCTTCGGCGTTGGTCACGGGGGTGAGAAATCGTTCGGTGCACGCTCCCATGGTGATGAGGGCGATTTTCCCGGCGGTGAAGTCGACGAGCGCATCACAGGCGTCGTTGCCCTGTCCGACGCCGTCGTCGGCGAGCTCGACGGTTCCGGTCACATCCCACGGCGGTGCGGGGTTGAATGTGGCTGAGCGAGCATCCAGGGAGGCCGCCAGATCGGCGGGTTCCCGGATGATGAGCTCGACCTCGTCGATGGCGGTGGCCGCGGAGCAGGCGCCGGGGGTTCGTACGGTGCTCGGGAGATCCGAGCCCGAGTCGTAGAGCAGATCGACGATCTCCCCGAAGATGTCCGAGTAGCTCTCGTTGAGGGCGCCGGACTGCCAGGCATAGACAAGGCCGTGCGTCTCCTGGGTGTAGCCGTGGGCCCACTCGTGGGCCACGATATCATCGGTGGCGGTTCCAACGCAGAAGCTGGTGGACGAACCGTTGAAGTAGGCGTTGGGACAGTCCATCCCGTCGCGGTCGTAGTAGCTCCGCAGATGGCTGTCACTCCCGGTGTACGAGAGGAAGGTACCGCCGGAGATATTGGCGAAAGTTTTGTAGGTCTGCTCCGCAACGATGATGAGATTGTTGATTTCCTCGTCGCGGAAGGGTCCACTGCCGCTGTAGGGGAGAGGATCGCCCTCCTGCCACACGAGATTGCCGCCGTTGTTCTCGTAGATCTGGCGGTGGGCGTACTCGATGTCGCTGATCTGCTCGAGGAGGCGTCCCTCACGGGCATCAACGAAGAGTTGCTCCCGCACACCCTTCCCGTCGGTGACTTCGAGCCGCCAGGCGAGGTGAGTGAGGCCTTCGCGGCCCCAAATCACGCCGTCGTTGAAGATCACCAACTCGGCGTCCGGTATCGACAGCTCGGTCGGATCAAGTGTCTGCTGTTTGGCGACCAATGCCCTTGCGTGGTCTCGAGCCTGTTCGGCGGTGATTTCGGGGGTGACCCGATCGACCGCGATTTCCGGCAGAACGGTTGCGTTGGCGGTCACCAGTTCGCCCATGCTGTCGAAATGAAGTCCCATCCGCGCACCAAAGACCCCGACGCCACGGTGGACCTGGTCGAACACGAGGTGGGTGTGACCGAGACGGTCGGTCCGTTCGCGAATTTGCACGAGTTCGATCCCCGGAGACTCGATCCCGAAGGCCATGCCGTGGCGGAGCAGAAACAGTTCCGCCTTCTCCTTTGTCGAGCTCCCGTCGCTGACGACAGCGCCGGGTTCAAAACGCGCATACCGAACCGAGCCCGAGACGCGATTCACGACAACCTCGGCGTCGATCACACCCGCCAGGCGACGAACCGCGGCTGCACCGGGATCGGACTCCACCGCGCCGAACGCCGCGCCTGCGATGGTCGACACGAGAATCAGGAAAAGTGTACGAATTTGGGACTGCATTTCTTGGAGGTCCTTTCGGCGGGAAGGCATGACTCGACCGGCGCGCGTCCGCTCATATCCTAAACCACAACGAACAACGAGTACAGCAGGCCCTGGAATTCCGGCGTCAGTTCCGTTGATGATCATCGGCAGTCCCGGAGGCTTCTGCCGCCGCCGCGGCCCAAGCCCTTTGGTACACATCCGGGAAGAACTTCAGGTAGCCGGGATAGTCCCTGCGGGCCTGCAAAACCGCTTCGGCATCGAGATCGACGATGGCCAGGGGGTCGGTTGTTTCGACGGCCGCCCTCCCGTTCGGCGCGATGACGGCCGACGGCCCGTCGGGGGGCAACACCTCTCCGGACGGTGGTCTGTTGACGGTCACCACCCAGGCTGCGGCGGTCACGGCATTGGCCCGAAGCACAAGGCGCCACCGATCCCAGCTCGCGGCGGGGGTTGCCCGCGGGACAAAGATCACGGCGGCGCCGCGAGCGGCCAGGAGCTGGCACCCCGTGGTCCGGTTGGCGTCGGAACAGATCTGGATGCCGAGGGGCAGGGGAAAGCCGGGGATCACCTCGGGGGGGTCGATGCCGGGTTCATAGTGGGCCGTCTCCCAGAAGTGTTCCTCGAACGGAAGGTGGATCTTGCGGTAGGACGAGCGCACGACACCGGCGTTGTCGAAGAGCAGAGCGGTATTGTGCCTCCTGCCGGATGCCGGATCGCGGATGATCGCCCCACCGAGAACGGCCACCCCGGCTCGGCGGGCTGCGTCGGCCTGAATCCGCTGTCTTCGACCTCCGGGGCCCTCGGCGTCGCCGTCTTCAGCAGTGCGGGAGGCAGGAACCCACGAGTCCAACGGGAGTTCCGGCAGCACCACGAGCTCGGCGCCGGCGGAACGCGCCTCCTCGAGGCGGCCGGTCAGGCGGTCGCCTCCGTGATCATCGAAAAACACCTCGGTCAACAGGCCGACCGTCAGCTTGGAATCGGTCATGTGCGGTACCCTAACGCGAGCATCGGGCGAACTCAAGCCCGGCAATCAACAACGGGAGACTCCATGCGCATCGCCCTCGTCCAACAGCCTGCCGCCACCGATCCCTCAACCAACCTCGAGAAGGGGATCGCTGCCCTCGAGAGAGCCGCCGCCGACGGCGCGGAGCTCGTCTGCTATGCCGAGCTTGCGTTCGAGCGGTTCCACCCCCAGAAGCACGCCGAACCCGGCTTCGAGGATCTGGCGCAGACCATTCCCGGCCACGTCACCGAGGCGTTTGCGGCGAAGGCCCGGGAGTTGGGCGTGGTTGTGGTGCTGAATCTCTTCGAGCGGGACGGCGAGAATTGTTACGACACCTCTCCGGTGATCGATGCGGATGGGAGCCTGCTCGGTCGGGTGAGGATGGTGCACATCACCGACTACGAGGCGTTTCACGAGAAGGGCTACTACACGCCCGGCGACACCGGCGTTCCGGTCTTCGACACGGCGGCCGGTCGCATTGGTGTCGCCATCTGTTACGACCGCCATTACCCCGAACAGATGCGCGCACTCGCCCTGAGCGGAGCCGAGGTGGTTGTCGTGCCGCAAGCCGGCGCGGTGGGGGAGTGGCCGGATGGGTTGTATGAGGCCGAGCTGAGGGTTGCGGCTTTTCAGAACGGCTACTTCACCGCCCTCTGCAACCGCGTCGGTCCCGAGGAAAAACTGATCTTTGCAGGCGAGTCATTCATCTGCGGCCCGGATGGAAGGGTGTTGGCCCGCGCCGGATCCGGAACCGAAGAGATCCTTGTCGCCGATCTCGAGCTCAGCGAGATCGAGCACTCCCATGCCCGCCGGCTCTTCCTCCCCGATCGCCGACCCGAGCTCTACACGGATTGGCTGATTCGCCGCTGAATCATTGAATCAGGTTGTCCCCCGAGTTACATTGGAAAAGGGGAGTTCCATGGATCGCGTTCCGGACACAACGAGCTTCGAGACGGAACCGAGGCCGCTGTCGGGTTCGGTGGTTCTGGTTGTCGACGATGACGAGGATATCCGGACATTTCTTCTCGCACTCTTCGCCGATCACGGAGCCGGGTTGTGCGAAGCGGCCGACGGTGACGAGGCCATGGAGATGGCCAGGGAAAAGCGACCCGACATCATCACCCTTGATCTTTCCATGCCGGGTCGCGATGGGGTGACGACCTTCTCCGATCTCCGCGCCGATCCTCTCACCGCAGACATTCCGATCTGTGTCGTCACCGGCCATCCGGAGTTTCGCAAGGTGCTCTACGAGCGGCCGGTCCCGGCGCCCGAGGGTTTCGTGACAAAACCGGTCAACCCGGACGAGCTGGTCAGGACCGTGCGGCGAATCCTCGCCCTGCGGAGCCGTAGTCGCTCGCGCCGACGCTGAGATCAACCCGGTGTCGGGGGACCCGAAAACCGAAGATCGATAGCGGCCGGCGGGGTCTGCGGTGGCGGTCGATTCGGCGAAACCCGATCTCCGCTTTGGCGGGGTGCAGCCTGGCCGATGGTGACGGACGCCACTCCGGAAACCACGTCGCCGACATCATTGGACACGATGCACTGGTAGAAAGCCTCAGCTTCGTGGGACATAGCTCTGACGATCAAGGTGGCGGTGTCTGCGCCGGAGAAGAGATCGCCGTCGGTCACTTCGGTGCCGTTGCGGAGCCATCGATAGCTCAGGGGCGGGGTCCCGGCAGCTTCGAGGTGGAGCCTGGCCGTTGCTCCCGGAACGATCTGCTTCGAAACCGGCTGCTCTGTGATGATCGGCGGAGGTGCGTATGCGAGAACGAGCTCCTGCCGGAGGAGGTCGCCGAACGGCCAGGCGCTCTCCCGCTCCATTCGGGCCGAAAACACCGGATTGCTGCCGATCTCCTTGAACGGTGAGCTCGGAGGAGTGATCAAGAGGTGATATCCGTGAATCTCGCCGGATTCGACGCTTTCTTCCCCCGAGAGCTGCTCGACCTCGACGGACCAGCCGGGGGAGTCGACCTCGGCGGCAAACCACGTCATCTGCTCCGAGCTCCACGCTGTGGTGCCGGTATTGCGTAGTGTGATGGTTGACGTTTGGCTCTCCCCGAAGCTGAAGAACCGGGGCACGTCGACGCTCACGAGCTCGGCGTCGTCCACAACCGCCTGGGCAATCGACTGAGAGTAAACATCATAGGCCTCCTTGGGATCCAGTTCGGGTGGCCCGCGAAGCAAGCCGAAGGTGTAGGCCGACGGGCTGGGTGAGTCGTTCATCTCATAGAAAAAGATCCGGTCGACCCAATTGCGATGTCCTCGTGAAGGCGAAAACCACTGGTCGAGCAGGGTCCCGACAAAATTCGCCTGCCGACCCTCGCCCCATCTGTCGCTCTCGACCCCGGTTTCGGTGAGCCAAAACGGACGCTGCCACCAGCCGGTGTCCCGCAGCACCTCCTCTACCGACGGCGGCGAAAACGGCAACGGGCCACCGGTTTCCAGATCGTAGGTGACCTCAGACGCAAAACCGTTGCTTGGGTAGATGTGGTGGGTGACGACATCCAGCCGATCCCCGGCGGCGCGAATGGTGGCCCTGAGCCAGTCGTCCCAGTTTGCGCTGCTGAGATGGGCGACATCGGGTGCGCACAACAGCGCCGACGGATCACCGAGGGTGATTGACTGGCTTCCCGGGAGCAGAATCACATCGATGTACTGCTGGCGGGTCCCTTCCCAGAACCGATCGAGGTTGGGCTCGTTCCACAGAGCCCACGCATGGATGCGTCCGGCGTACCGCCGCGCCGCGAGGTAGCAGAACTCGCTCCACTGGTCGGGTTCGTCTGGAACGCCCGAGAATTCTGGTCCGGACGTGGCCCATGCAGGGGTCGCCCCCAGTCCGGCGAAGATTCGAAGACCGCGGGCCTCGAGTCGATCGACGAGGGCATCGTAGACCGACCAATCATAGACATCCCGCTCAGGCTCGGCCAACAACCACAGGAAGTCGATCCGTACCCACTCGATCCCGGCGGACTGAATCCGGTCGGCGACGGAAGAAGACGGGATGTGGGCGTTGACCCCGTACCCGCTCGACGATGCGGCGGGAACAAACGCCAAGGACACCAGCGTCATCGCTACGAGAACGCGATCTGATCTCATACTCCTCCGATGACGATGATAGCAACCGGGGAGGTTTCAGGTCGAGTTCTTCGGATGCGGTTGCGGAAGATTTACACCAACTCGCGGACGTACTTTTCGCGCGCAAGTCGCCAGAAAACAACCAGAAACGCGGTCAGGGGAATGGCTAGAATCATTCCTGAAATACCGCTGAGAGCCGTGCCCCAGAAAAAAATCGCGATGATGATGACCACCGGGTGGAGCCCCGTGCGATCACCCATGATCTTGGGCGTCAGAAAATAACCTTCGATGGCCTGCACGAGAGCGAAGACCGCGAGCACGGCCGCGACTCGGCCGATGCCTCCGCCGTCCTGAAAAAAGGCGATGGGTAACGCGGTTGCGAGGCCGATGATATTTCCGAGGTAGGGCACGATGTTGAGGAACCCCAGGGTGATGCCGATGACGGCTCCATATTTCAACCCCACGAAGCTGAATCCGACGGCGAAGAGCACCCCCTGGATCGAGGCGATGACAAGCTGACCGCGAAAGAAGGCGACCATGATGTTCACGAACTCACCCAGAAGGTAAACGATGTCCTTGCGGGTCTCGGGCTTGAGGAAAGGGAGATAGCCCTCAAAAGCGTCGGGTCTGATCGGTTCGGCCATGAGGAAGAACGAAAAATAGATCGGAAAGACCGCCCATCCCATGAGGCCAACGATCCACGCGAGGAGGCCGGCGCCGGCCGAGAGGGCCTGCCGTCCGACGACACCGAGACCGCTGAGGATTCCCGCGCCCTGGCCCTCAATCGATGCCTTGATCTCCTGTACGTAGGGGTTTTCGTTGAGGAAGGTACTGACCATCGGTGAGTTGGTCTTGATCCACGCCACCGTCCGAGCCCACACTTCGGGAAGTGCCTTGACCAGGTCGGTCACCTGGTCGACGATGAGCGCGCCGAAGAAAAAAATCAATCCCGCGACAGGGATGACGACTGCAAGGAAGACCAGCAGCAACGCCACCACCTTGTTGGCCCGCAATTTGCTGCGGGTCCATTCGTAGAACGGTTTGAACACGAGGGCCGCCACCGCAGCAACCGCCAATGGCAGGAAGACGGTGGAAAACTCATTGACGAAAGCGCCGATGAGCCAGCACACCAATCCGATGCCCGCGACGATGATCACGGCCGACAGAATGGTGATGGCGGTTGCGACGGTGCTTTGCTGGCGGGAGCTCAGTTCGATGGGCATTGATGATCTCCGGTCGTCAGTCGCTGCCGTTCAGGGCGGCGGCCATCTCCTCCTGGAAGGCCTCGATGAGCGACTTGGGGTCGGGCATCAATCCGGCGTCGGTGACGACACCGAGCCTGACCTGCCCGGCGTAGCTGAGAATGCTGACCCCGAGACCGAGATGCGCCGCCTGGGGAACCCAGAACATCATGCTCCTCATGGCCTTGCCGGCAAGATACAGCTCCTCTCGGGGACCTGGAACATTGGTCATCACCGCCGTCGCCTTGGAGCCGAAAAAGCGCACCGCCTGGCTCTCCACCGAGGAGCTGGCGGTCCCCAGGGCATTGAGCACGGCGTAGGTCACCACCGCTTCGGTGGAGTTCTTGATCGAGTCCATTCGCGCCTTGAGCTCCCGCAAACGCTCCGTTCGGTCCGCGACGCCCACCGGCAACGCGAGAAAAACCAGTCCAAAACGATTTCCAAGCTGTTCCACCGCCCCCTCCGGGCGGAGGTTCACCGGAACGATGGCTCGGATCTCGAGCCCGGGTCTGAGCTCCTCTCCCCGCGCAATGAGGTAGCGACGCAAGGCGCCTGCGACACCGTTGAGCAGAACGTCGTTGATGGTTGCGCCGGTCGTTTTGCTGAATGACTTGACCTCATCGAGGGCGAGAACCTTGGACCATGCGCAACGTTTTGCGGTGCCGAGGTCACCCTTCAACCGGGTCATGGGGTCGGCCGGCATGAGGGCCAGACGGCCGAGAACGCCGGTGGCTTTGAGACCTTCTCCCGCAAGCTCGGCGGTCCGAGCCGGGTCGAGGAGGGTCTCGATGGTCCCGTCCACCACCTTTCCGGTAGCCCGGCGAACCGAGTAAAGAGCCTCGTTGACCACCTCGGGCAACCACGGGCCACCGCCCAGCGGAGCGCGCCGCCGTCGGGTCCTCCGCACCTTGGGCGAGCCCTTCGGCGAGTCGTCGGTCATTCCGAGCAACACCCTGACCAGGGCGATGCCGTCGGCGATGCAGTGGTGGATGCGGGCCACCACCGCCGATCCGCCGCGGTAGTTTTCGATGTACTGGAACTGCCACAGAGGTTTGGTGGCGTCGAGGGGGGTCGACATCAGGGTGCTGACCATCTCCTGAAGTTCGTCCTGTCCGCCGGGGTCCGGCAATGCCACCCTCTGCAGGTGCGACCTCAGATTGAAGTACTTGTCCTCGACCCAGCGCGGGCCGACCATGGGGAGCGGCGATTCGACAACCCGCTGCCGGAATCTGTCGTAACCGAGAAAGCGATCCTCGATGAGTTCTTTGAGCTTGGGGAACTCGAGCTTTTCATAAAAGGACAACACCCCGGTGATGATCATCAGGTTCGTGCGGTCCTCCATGTGGAGCCACGCGGCGTCGACATTGGACATCGCCTCGCCCGGTAGCAGAGCCATCCATCCCTCCTTGAAGCCCACACTCAGTGAGAGTTCCGCTCAAACTCTAGCAGAACAACGGTGGCTCCGGACCGGTTACGGTGTTCAGCCTCTTTCCGATCCGTCAGACCCTGATTTCGCCATCGGAGACAACCGTACGTGCGGTTTCTTCCTCAAACAGCGCCACGATCGTCGGGCGGTGGACGAGGTAGTCGATGTGAGTGGTCGACTCGTTGACACCGCCGGGGATGCCGATGTTGCTTCCGAAGGCGATGTGAGCCGTACGGTAGGCCTTCTCATCCTCGAGCATGACCCCGACGAGCCGCGCATTCGGGTTGAGCCCGATCCCGAGCTCGCCGATGGTGCGGGCGCCGGCATCCGTGTCCAGCAGTTCGGTGATTCGTTCCTGCCACCGCGGGGTGTCGCAGCGAACGCTCGTCACCCGGCCCGTCTCGATTCCGAGGATGACCGGTGACGGGGGCGCGCCCTCGCCGCCGATCGGTCCATCGACGACCAGAACGCCCTCGGCGCCGTCTTCGACGGGCGCACAGTAGATCTCACCGCATGGGAGATTGACGCCCCTCTCGGTTTCGGTGATCTTGACATCGGTGATGAACCGGCGGCCCCGGAGGTCGAGAGTGACATCGGTGCCGAGGGGCGTGGTGATTCGAACCGAAACCGCCTCGTCGAGTGCGTCGATCAGACGATCGGCCCGATCGGCCATGAGACCGTAGTCGACGTCCATCGGACCGTCCTCCATCATGTCCTCGCGGATGTTCGGACTGTGACCGACCCGGAGGGCCCGTTCTTCAAGGAGGGTCAACCACTCGATACGAAAAGGGACCTCGTCGCTCGAGCCCGACATGACGTTGATGACCACATCGTGGCCTTCGACCGACGCGGCCATGTCACTCGGCATCGATTTGAGAGGCCGCCCGCTGGCGGGAAGGGAATAGGCTGTTGTGGCGCAGCCCTCGGCGAGTGCCGCCTGGTAAAAAGCGTCCGAGCACTTCTGACACTGCGGGTCCTGAACCACCAGGACCCGATCGGTGGGTCGGAGCTGGAGGACCTCGACCAGGGCCCGTCGTGCCGATTCAATCATCCGATCGAGATTCGCCATGCGATCTCCTCCTCAGAGTTGTCCTGTCCGCCGATTCTACTTCAACCCGATACCCACCGAAATGGCGCCGAAATGCGATTCGTCGGGTCTATACTTGCTCTCCAACGGAGGGGGCTTCGCAATGAGATTGAACGTTTTCGGACGGGTGTTTCTCTGTGTGGTATGTCTGATCCTCACAGCCGCGACCGGGTGGGCCGATCGACCGCGCGTCTATTGCATCCAGGGCGCCACCGTGGTTCCGTCGCCGGGCGAGCGGATCGACAACGGCACCCTGGTCCTACGGGACGGCCTCATCGAGTCGGTGGGCAGAGACATTGCCCCACCCGCCGATGCGGTCACGATCGACGGCGAAGGACTGTGGGTTTATCCCGGTCTCATCGATCCGGTGGTCGACCTCGCGAACAAACCCGGCACGAGTGGGCGACCCCCAACGAATGCGACCCCGACCGGCCCCATCCATCCCATCTCTCGGATCCACCCCGAGGTGAAGGCGAGCCACTCGCTCACACCCTTTGCGGGTGAGACCGCCAAGAGATCCGAGCAGCTTCGCAGACTCGGCTTCACCACCATCGCTGTGACCCCGTCCGGAGGTGTCCTCCGCGGGACCGGAGCCGCGGTGCTCCTGGCCGACGATCGTCCGGTTTCTCAGATCATCCTCGAGGATGATGTTGCCCAGCACATCGGATACGAGCACGGTGACTATGGCGGCAGCTATCCGACCAGCCTCATGGGCGCGGTGGCGATCATCCGGCAAACGCTCCTCGATGTCCGACATCACCTCGAGTGGGCCGATCGCTATGAGCGGAACCCGCTCGGGATGGAGCGTCCCGACCACGTGGCGGCCTTTGTCGCTCTCGAGCCCATGGTGGCGGGCACCCAGCTCGCCCTCTTCCACGCGGCCTCGACCGAAGATGTCTTGCTCTCGGCCCGGATCGCCGATGAGTTCGGTCTCTCGGCAGCCATCGTGGCCCCGGGCTACGAATGGGAGGCGGCCGATCAGATCAAAGCGACGGGACGCCCGCTGATCATCCCAGTGGCGTGGCCGAAGAAACCCCGGGTCGCCACCGATGAAGAAGCGCTGGACGTCACCATCAAAACCATGCGTCGCTATCTGGGGGCGCCCGCCAACGCCGCCCGCCTCGAGCAAGCCGGCATTGAGTTCGCACTGACCACCAATGGGCTCGAGAAACTCGAGGTCTTCAACAAGAACATGGCCCGGATGCTTGAGGAGGGACTGTCTGAGGCGACAGCGCTGGCCGCCTTGACCACCGTCCCCGCTGAACTCATGGGGATTGCCGGCGTCGTCGGCACTTTGGAAGCCGGAAAGATCGCAAACGTTGCGATTTTCAACGGCCCGATCTTTGCCGAGGACTCGGCCGCCAAACAGGTCTTTGTCGATGGCACCGCCCACACGGTTGCCGAGGCCGGGAAAACCGATGGGGAGAAGCCCGAGAAAGAGCAAACCGGCGACGATTCCGACAACCCCCAATCTCGGGTGGCCGTCATCGAGGGCCGAAATGGCGAGCCCCGAGGCCAGTGGCTCTTCACCAATGCCACGGTTTGGACCCAGGGTCCACGGGGAGTCGTTCCGGAGGCGGACGTCCTGATCCACGACGGACTCATCATCGAAGTCGGTGTCGATCTCGACCGTCCACGGGGGGCCACCGTCATCGATGCCCAGGGGATGCACATCACCCCCGGGCTCATCGATGTCCACAGTCACATCGCCCAGCGTGGCGGAACCAACGAGGGCTCGAACATCGTCACCGCCGAGACCCGGATCGAGGACATCGTCACGCCCGACGACGTCAACATCTACCGGCAACTCGCCGGCGGTCTCACCGTCTCACACCTTCTACACGGTTCCGCAAACGCCATTGGTGGTCAGGATGTGGTGATCAAGCTCAAACGAAACGCCACCGCCGACGAGCTGCTGATCGGCGGCCGCCGGGGTATCAAGTTCGCTCTCGGCGAAAACCCGAAACGTTCCAACATGGGAGGCCGGTCTGCGAAACCTCGCTACCCGAAGACCCGGATGGGTGTCATCGAGGCGATCCGCAGGTCGTTCACCGCAGCCAGGAACTACCAATATGACTGGCAGACCTACGATTCACTGTCGGCTTCCGAGCAGGCATTGACCGCCCCGCCCCGCCGCGACCTCCAGCTCGAGACCGTCCTCGAGATTCTCGATGGCGATCGGCAGATCCACTGCCACGCCTATCGGCAGGACGAGATGCTCGCGATGATGCGCCTCGCCGAGGCGTTTGGGATCCGGGTCAGGACCTTTGAACACGGACTCGAAGGTTACAAGATCGCCGACGAGATCGCTGCCCACGGCGCCGCGGTCACCACCCAGAGCGACTGGTGGGGCTACAAGCTCGAAGCATTCGACGCGACACCCTACAACGGGGCTCTTCTCGTCGGTCGTGGGGTCAGCGTCAGCTTCAGCTCCGATTCCCCGGAACTGGCGCGGCGACTCAATCTCGAGGCCGCCAAAGCCATCAAGTACGGTGGTCTCGGTGAAGAAGAGGCGCTGGCCACCGTTACCTCCCACGCCGCTGAGCAACTTGACCTCGGGAGTCGCTTGGGATCCCTGGAGCCCGGCAAGGACGCCGATCTCGTCCTCTGGTCCGGCCACCCGCTCAGCGTCTACTCCATCGTGAATCAGACCTGGGTCGATGGTTTCCTGGAGTTTGATCGGACCGTAGATCTGGAGGATGCGGCAAGAGTGGCCGAGAGCCGCACCGAAATGGTGGCGGCCATCCGCGGTGATGCGAAGGATGCGACGACAAACCAAAGTGAGGATGAGCCATCGCCATCGACCGCGAATCTCCCGGCCCGTGCCCCCGTATATGACGACCGGCTGGCCTCGCTTGGAGGATCCGTCTCCATCGTCGGCGCCACCGTCCATACCGTGGCGGGCGAGACCATCGAAAACGGTACGGTTTCGTTCCGGGCCGGGCGCATCGTCGAGGTCGGGGCGGGTCTCGCGCCCCTGGCCGGCGCCGAGGTCATCGATGCCCGCGGGAAGCATGTCTTCCCCGGTCTCATCGACGCCAACAGCGTGGTCGGTCTGATCGAGATCTCGTCGGTGTCGGCGAGCGTGGACATCGCCGAGCTCGGCAATCTCAACCCGGGGCTCAACACCGCCATCGCGGTGAATCCGGATTCTACGGTGATTCCGGTGACCCGCGCCAACGGTCTCACCCATGTGCTCACCGTTCCGACCGGGGGTCTGGTGAGTGGGAGCTCGAGCCTGATCAGGCTGGACGGCTGGAGCTGGGAGGACCTCACCGCCGCCGCACCGGTCGCCATGCACATCCAGTGGCCGGCCTTCGTCCCGACCCGAAGTTGGTTTGGTCCTCCAAAGACGGAAGAGGAGCTCACCAAGGAGCGCAAAGAAAAACTGACGGATCTCGAAAACCTGTTCGCTGGAGCCCGAGCCTATGCCACCGCCAAGGCCGCAGATGGCGAGCACGAAGAGGACCCGCAGCTCGAGGCCATGCTGCCGGTGATCGAAGGCACCACCCCGGTGATCGTCCACGCCGAGGAACTCCGGCAGATCAAGGCCGCGGTCTCCTGGGCCGAAAAGGAGGGCATTCGCCTCATTCTCGCAGGTCGCAGAGACATGTGGCGGGCGGCTGAGATGCTCGCTGAGAAGAAGATCCCGGTGATCGTGGCCAACGTCCTCGCTCTGCCCGGACGTGAGGACGAGTCCTACGACACGGCCTATGCCACCGCCGCCCGGCTCCATGAAGCCGGCGTGGAGTTCTGCATTGCCGGTTCGGCGAACAGCTTCTCCGTCGCGAACACCCGCAATCTGCCCGATCAGGCGGGCATGGCTGCGGCCTTCGGTCTGCCCGAAGAGGCGGCCCTCGAAGCAATCACCCTCGCCCCCGCTCGGATCCTCGGGGTCGGGGCTCAGCTCGGGTCAATCGAGCCCGGGAAGTCGGCGAGTCTTGTCATCACCGATGGCGACATCCTCGAGATCCGAACCACCGTGGAACGGGTCTTCATCGACGGTCGCGAGGCTGATCTTTCGACCAGGCAGACAAGGCTCTACGAGCGCTACGCCGAGAGAGTGGTGATCGAGTGAAAATGGTGCCGGAATTCAGGATCCTAGGAAGTGCTGCTCCCAACGATGTTCTTTTTGCCTCGACTCTTCCGGGGCAATAGAACGGATGGACTTCCCAACTTCCAAGAGGCCGGTACTGAAGAATGGTGCTTTGTTCGAAGAATGCGATAACGAGTATTGAGAAACCGGGAAAAGAAAACGCCCCGGCTTGCGCCGGGGCTTGACGTTCCGGGGGTTTCGAAGCGACGCGGACTACGCCATCTCCAGGAGATAGGCGAACCCCATCCCGCCGCCGATGCACATGGTGACCATCCCACGCTTCGCCTGACGGCGGTTGAGCTCACCGAGGATCTTGACCGTCAAGACGGCCCCGGTGGCGCCGAGCGGGTGACCGGTGGCGATGGCGCCGCCATTGACGTTGGTCTTCTCCGGGTCGAGCCCGAGCTCGTTCACACAGTAAACCGATTGGCTCGCAAAAGCCTCGTTAATCTCGATCAGATCGATGTCGTCGAGCTTCAGTCCTGTTTTCGCGAGAAGCTTCGGTACGGCCTTTGTCGGGCCGATCCCCATGACATCGGGTTCGACTCCGGCGACCGCCCACTGGCGGACGAAGGCGATGGGTTCGAGTCCGAGCTCTTTGGCCTTGTCATCACCCATGATGACCACGGCGGCAGCGCCGTCGTTGATCTGCGAGGCGTTGCCGGCGGTGACGGTTCCTTTCGGGTCGAAGACCGGTCGGAGTTTGGCGAGACCTTGGACGGTCGTGTCGGCGCGGGGGCCCTCGTCGGTTGAGAAGACGAACTCGTTCCATGCGCCGTTGTTTCGGGTGCGAACCTTCAGGGGCACGATCTCATCGGTGAACTTGCCCGATTCGAGTGCCGCCACGGCCTTCATGTGCGAGTGGTAGGCGAACTCGTCCTGCTGCTCCCGGGTGATGCCGTAGTTGCGCGCCACGACCTCGGCGGTGGTTCCCATGGCGGCGTAGGCGTTGGGCATGGTGTCCATGAGTCCCGGATAGGCGATTGGCTTGTTGCCGCCCATGGCGACCATGGACATGGACTCGACACCGCCCGCGATGACGATGTCGGCATTGCCGGCCCGGATGGTGTCGGCGGCCAGCGCGATGGTCTGTGAACCCGACGAACAGAACCGGTTCACGGTGATGGCCGGCACTTCGACCGGGAAACCGGCCGCGAAACCGATGAGCCGGGCGATGTTCATGCCCTGTTCGCCCTCGGGCATGGCGCAACCGAAGACGATGTCATCGACCATGGCCTTGTCGAGGCCGGGGGTGCGCTCCAAGAGGGCTTTGAGCATTTCTGAAGCGAAGTACTCGGGTCGGGTGTCTTTGAGGCTGCCCTTCTTCGCCCGCCCGATGGGGGTCCTGGCAACGGAAACAATGACGGCTTCTCGCATGTCTTGATCCCCCTTCAGTTCCGCAGTGGCTTGTTGTTGACGAGCATGTACTTGATCCTGTCCTGGGTCTTGGGTTCACCGCACAGAGACAGGAAGGCTTCCCGCTCGAGATCGAGGATGGTCTGCTCGCTCACCGGGTCGTTGATGGTGGTGTCGCCACCGGTGAGGATCCGACCTAGGTGGGTCGCGATCTTTTCGTCGTGCGATGAAATCCAGTGGGTGAGCTTCATGTTGTGGAGCATCATCTCGAGGGTGGCGAGGCCCTCCTTGCCCGGGAGCGCGTAGCTCTTGGGCTGGGGTGGATGGTATCCCTCGTCGGCCATCGCCATGGCCATCCGCTTGGCGGTCCAGAGTTGCCGGTCGCGGTTGATCTCCACCTTGTCGAAGGCCCTGAGGAACTTGCGGTCACGGGCCTCTTCGCCCGAGGTCGCCACCTTGGCCATGCCGATATTCTCGAAGGCGGTGCGGATAAACGGGATTTGCGAGAGTATCGGTTCGTCGACACCCTCGAGGACGCGTTCGAGCATGAACAGACAACCGCCGCCGGCGGGGATCACGCCGACGCCGACCTCGACGAGACCGATGTAGGACTCGGCGGCGGCGCAGACTCGGTCGCCACCCATGGTGATCTCGCAGCCACCACCGAAGGTGAAACCGAACGGAGCGGTGATCACCGGGATCGAGGCTTTGCGGAGGCCCGTCGTCAAGCCCTGGAAGACCTGGATCATTTCGTCGAGGAGGGCCCATTGGTCGGCCTGAACGGCCTCGAGAATCATCAGGAGGTTGGCTCCGGCGGAGAAGTTCTCGCCCTGATGGTGGATGACCAATCCGCGGAACTCCTGCTCGGCCTTGGCCACCCCCTCGGTCATGACTTCGGTGATGTACTCGTCGACCGGGTTGAGCTTCGGCTGCAGGGTGGAGTGGAACTCGACACAGGCGATGCCGTCGCCGATATCCACCAGCGAGGCGCCCTGGTTGCCGAAGACGAGCTTCTTCTCATCCATCTTGATCTGGGACAGGACCATGAAGCTGTCGGGCTTCGGTTCCTCGACATAGGACTTGCCGGCGGGGTCGTAGACCTGGCGGCCGTCGGCCGATTCGATGTAGAAGTTCTCGTGGCCGCTCGCCAGCATTTCCTCGACCCACGGGGCGACTTCGACGCCGTCGGCCTTCATCCGCTCGAGAGCGGTCGCGACGCCGAGGGCATCCCAGGTCTCGAATGGCCCCAGGGCCCAATTGAAGCCCCATTTGAGGGAGTTGTCGATGTCGATGAGGGTGTCGGAGATCTCGCCGACTCGGCGCGATGTATACGCCAGGGTGTCACGGAGCAGGGCCCATGCGAAGGCGCCCGCGCGGTCATCGGCATTGGCCAGATCCTTGATCCGTGTACGGACATCGTGTGTGTTTCTGGCCTTGCCGAGGGACGGATACTTGTATGAGGTCTTTTCTCTGCGCTCGCCGGTCTTCCAGTCGAGGACGAGCTTGGTCTTCGAACCGTCGGGGTTCTTCCGGATTCCGGTGAACCCCCCCTTGGCCTTGGTCTTCCGTCCGAGGGCGCCATCGGCGATCATCGCTTTGACGAAATCCGGAACGGTGAAAAGATCGCGTTCCTCGTCATCGGGGCAGCCTTCGGCGATAGTATTGATCACGTGGGCCATGACATCGATACCGACGAGGTCGGAGGTGCCGAAAGTCGCGCTCCCGGGGTGACCCATGGCGGGCCCGGTGATGGCGTCGACCTCATCGACCTGATAGTCCATCTCCATCATATGTTTGAGGGTGGAGACGATACCGTAGACACCGATGCGGTTGCCGACGAAGTTCGGGGTGTCCTTACCGAAGACGATCCCCTTACCGAGCCGGAAACGTCCGAAATCGGTGAAGAAATCCAGGATCTCGGGTGAGGTTTCCTCGCCGGCCACCAACTCGAGGAGCTTCATGTAGCGAACCGGGTTGAAGAAGTGGGTCACCAGAAAGTGCTTCTTGAAGTCCTCGGAACGACCCTCGGTCATCCCCTTGATGGACAGCCCCGAGGTGTTTGACGAGACGATGGCGCCCGGTTTCCGCACTTCTTCCAGTCGGGCGAAGACCTGCTGTTTCACATCGAGTCGTTCGACGACGACCTCGACGATCCAGTCGCAATCGGCCAGCTTCTCCCAATCGTCCTCGAAGTTGCCGACTTCGATCAACGGCAGGAAACGCTTGGAGTAGAGGGCGGCCGGTTTGCTCTTCTTGATTCCTTGAAGACCGTTTAAAGCGAATCTGTTGCGAAATTCCGGGTCGGATTCGGTCAGGCCCGCCTTCGCGTCTTTGTCCGTGAACTCCGGTGGCACGATATCGAGCATCAATACCGGAATTCCGGCATTGGCGAGGTGGGCTGCGATACCGGAGCCCATGACGCCCGCCCCGAGCACCGCGGCCCGTCTGATCTCTCTACGCATGGATCAACCTCCCGATTTCATTGGTTGAAGCCGCCCCGACGGAAACGGGGTGGGCATATAGTGAATGAACACTCATTCATTCTCCACGATCTGCCGCGAGTTGGCAAGAGGCGCGGGAGCGATCGATCGAAATGGCGGTTGAGCGTCTCGAAACCCACGGTATATCTGTATGAAAAGATGCACCTTACGTTGTGGTTTGTCAAGCGAGACAGTGTCGCGACGCGCCGCGGCAAGAATCGGGTTTCGAATCCCGGATCACAGATCACAGATCACGGGCATCCGCTCTCAGGAGTTGGGGGACAGGGGTTGACGGGTTTGCGGGCCGATCGACTATTTCCAAACTTCGTATCCGGTGGCCGGTATCCGGCATCCGGCACCTGAAATCTGGAATCTCGAATCTTGGCTCTCATACTCCGCTACAATTGCGTTTGTCTATTGAATCGGCTTCAAGGAGGCTCAATCATGCATCGAATTGCAGCTCTTTTGGTCGCGTTGATGCTGGCAGTCCCGGTGGTTTGGGCCGGCGAACTGGCCGGTGTGACGATGAATGACGAGATCACGGTCGGTGGCACGACCCTCAAGTTGAACGGGATGGGCCTGAGAAAGAAGATGTTTGTCAAGGTCTATGTGGCGGGGCTGTACCTCGAGGCGCCGACGACCAATGATGCCGAAGTCGTGAGTGGGCCCGGGGCCAAGCGCGTGGTGATGCATTTCCTCACCAACAAGGCGACCAAGAAGAAGATGGACTCCGCCTGGGTTGAGGGTTTCGAGGCCAACTCGCCATCGGAGTACGATGCAATTCGGGACCGAGTGGTGGATTTTAAGAATCTCTTCGGCGATATGAAAGTCGGCGATGTGATCGAGGTCACTGTAGTTCCCGATACCGGTACCTACGTGGTGCTCAATGGGAAAGAAAACGGCGTCATCAAAGGTGATGATTTCGGCGAAGCATTGCTCAGGGTGTGGTTCGGCGTTCACCCCCCGTCGGATGAATTAAAGGCGGGAATGCTCGGGGTCTAACGATTCAACTCGGTGGCGGTTTTCTTTCCGTAACTCGGTTTGAAATAGATGTTGACTCTTCTCGAAAACGCAGCGCCAATTGCGGTAGGAATTGAATGGTGATAATCTGTTATCTACGAACGGAGTGCGCTCTGAGCGAATCAGATCCTTTATCAAATAGAAGAATGGATTTTCTCGGCGAGGGTGGCGAAGGAGACGGGCGATAATGCGGTCATGGTCAAGTGCTTCTGTTGGCTTGTTGTTGATGTTGCTCGCGGTGCCGAGTTTGGCTCAGCAGGGTGATCTCGATGGAGGCCAGTCCAGCACCGAACCCAGACGGGCCAATCCCAACAGCTACGAGGCGATCCCCGTCGGCCCGTTTCTCTTCAGTCCCGCGCTCCAGCTGAATTGGCAGTACCGCGACAACATCTTCTTCACCCCCGACAATCCGATCTCCGACCAGGTGTGGATGGCGCGCGCAAAACTCCAGTTTGAGCTCCCGATCAACGAATCCTATCTGCTATTTTCCTACACGCCTCAGTATCGCGACTATAAGGACTACGAGCTCGATGACAAGTGGAGCCACTTCTTCGATTTCCTCGGTGGTTTCGAGTTTTCCAACGGTCTTCTCCTCGACATGACCTACAAGTACATGGAGGGGAACCTGGAGAATCGTGAAGTCGATCCCGGCGGCGAACTCTACTGGGGCGATCGATGGTACAAGAAGAACTTCGCCGCACTGAGCCTTTCGTACTGGGCCAGCGCCAAGGACGGCCTCAACTTCGAGATCGACTACACGGATCTCAAACACGAGGATCCCGATCTCTGGTACGACTACACGCGGCTCGTTGCCGGCGCCGGCTGGTTGCATCAACTCAGCGAGATTCTGGTCATGAATTTGGCCTACCGTCACACCGAGTTCAAGCCGAGTGAGAATCTCTTGTTCGACAACGAGTTTCGGGAATCGACGTCGGACGAGATCACCGTCGGATTTCGCGGCATGGTCAACCCTGTGATCAAGACCGAGATTGTTGTGGGTTACCGCAAAACCAGCTACAACGTTCCGGGGGTTTTGTCCGAGGTCATCCCCGACTTCACCGGTTTCATCGCCCGCGGTTACTTCAACTGGGATATGGGCCACGGTTCGTCGCTCCGTCTCGATCTGCTGCGTTCGGACTACCCGTCCAACTTCGGCATCAACGCCAACTATGTCGCGACCGGAGCGAGTCTCCAGTACCAATACGAGCACAACCGGTTCCGCGCCCAGATCCGCGGACGCTACCAGGTCAATGACTACTCGGTACCGGACCTTCTCACCGGAGAGGACCGTCAGGACCCGATCAAGACCGCCGGTCTCGGTCTCGGTTATCGGTTCGGCCCATATATTTCGCTGTGGGGTGGCTACCTCCTTGAACATCGTGACTCGACGATCGATCGCTTCAGCTACGACTACAGCGTCTACACCCTCGGTCTGGTCGTCGGCTACTGAGGGCTGTGAGGCTGGCGGCGCCGCTCCCACCGTTTGGGGTGAATCGCATGTCATCATTCCTCACACTTTCTTCCAGCGGGTGCGTGCGCCCGGGTATTGTGGCTACTGAATCGACCAGTTGGAGCTTCCACGATCGGAGGGCGGATCTCGAAATCACGTGTCGCCGATTGTGCTACCTTCTGCCCATGCGGTTGGTTTGCCTCGCATGGGTGTTGATCGGAATCCTGGCGGCGCCCGTTGTTGCTCAGGACGAGACGGCGGTGGAAAGATCCGGCTATCGGGTGGGGGCGGGAGATGTCCTCCGGGTCGAGGCCTACAATCACGATGAAATCTCGGGCGCCTTCGCCGTCGAGATACAGGGTGAGATCAGCTTTCCCATGCTCGGCCGGTTGGAGGTTGCGGGCCAAACCACATCGGAGATCGCCCTTCGCCTCGAGACGCTGCTCGAGCGGGATTACTCCGTCGACGTCCAGCTCCAGGTGGAGATCGAGAAATACCACTCCCAACCGGTGACGGTGTTGGGCGAGGTGGCGCGTCCGGGTACCTATTATCTCGAAGGTGAAACCTCGTTGCACAAGATCCTGGCGGAGGCCGGTGGTCTCAAGATCTCGGCGGGCCAGTTTGTCGAGCTGCGCCGGCTGCAAGAGCTGGACGGGGTTGTGCAGCCGTTTGTCCGAACCTATGGCACTTCGGCATTGATGAAGGGCGAGGCGGGTCGCGATGTCTTTCTTCAGCAGGGTGATGTGATTTCGGTTTCCGCAAAGGAACAGTTTTTCATCACCGGTGAGGTGGCCAAACCCGGGAAATACGACCTGACGCCCGGGATGACCTTGATGCAGGCCATTTCTCATGCCGGCGGGCAGGGCAAGTTTGCCTCGCAGACGGTCGAGGTCCACCGTGGCGGCGATGGGGAAAAGGAGATCTTCACTTTCGACGTCTCCCGTATCCGGAAGGGGAAGAAGTCGGATCCCGTCATCAAGGCCGGGGATGTGCTGATCATCCGTCGTCGCTTTTTCTGAAAAGAGCTCGACGGCAAGTTCTTGATTTGACAGCTGCTATCACAGAACGTACGATTATTGTGCGGGTATTGGAGGTCCTCATGCGACGGCTGATGATGATCGGTGGATGTGTCCTGTTTCTCGCCACCTCGGCGATGGCGCAGTCCGATGTCGAAATCGCACGAACCAGCGATGCCATCACCCACGGTGAGTTCGCCCAAATGGTCCTGGACATCGCGCTCGGCTACGAAGAGGCGACGCCCGACCCGATTACTGCACTGGAGAAGCTACAGATCTGGGGACTCGCACCAACGACGTGGGAGGCTGACACCCCGCTGACTCACGGTGAACTCGCCTCAGTCCTTGAACACATCGGGATCGAGTACCTCCCGGCAAAGCCGGATGCCCCGGTCTCCGGTGTGTTTGCACAGGCCCTGCTCTGGCGAGAGATCGGCAAGCTGCGCGATTACAATGCCAAACGTCTCGGTCACGGCTTTTCGTCGAACCACGTCCTGGACGCTGGAGTCGACCGGGCGGTGAGTCCTTCCGACTTCAACTGATTTCCCGGTTCTGAGTAAAAAACGGAAGCGGGGGGGCGCCCGGCGCCCGCGGGGGATCCGGGAAACCCCCCCGCGATTGGCCGAAGACGTTGTGGTGTTTGTGTGGAAACTGGGGTTGTGAAAGGGGAGTTTTCGAGGAGGCGAGCGCGTTTAATTTTTGGTATTTAAATTACGCGTTGCTGGGGCGGGACTAGGCGATGCCTCCGCACAGCGAGACACGGCCCCCGCCCGCCCGGGGGGCGCCG
>JARFRM010000171.1 GCA_029287235.1 Thermoanaerobaculales bacterium | reverse complement strand
CTGAATCTCCAGACGGTCGAGGCCGGCGAGGAGCCGGCGCGACCGAGCCTGACCTTCTCCGACCGCATGACGCTGGACCTGGGCGACACCACCTTCGAGTTGTCCTACATCGGAGGGATGCACACGGCGAGCGACACCGCGATCTTCGTGCCCGAACACGGCCTCCTGCTCACCGGCGACACCATGGCCGATGTCTGGCTCACCGACACCCCGGGGTGCCTCGCCAGCTTCGTGGTCCGCGACGGCATGCCGCACGATTTTCCGCGCTTTCTCGCCAACTGGGATCGCCTGCTCGCCCAGCGTGACCGCATCACGACTCTGCTGCCCGCCCACTGGAACGGCGAACTCTCCATCGAGGGCGCCGAGGCAAGGGTCGAGTACGTCCGCACACTGTGGGACGGAATCCATCTCGCCGCCGATGAAGGCAAGGGCATGGCGGAGGTTCAGGCCGAGTACCGGCTCGATCTTCGCTTCCCGGACCTGGTCGACAGCCCGGGCTTCGACCCGCAGCGACACTACACCTCCATCGCCGAGATCTGGAGGGAGGTCACGAATCAGGCGTCGGCCGCCAGGACCCTCTTCACGTTGCTCGGCGAAGGTGCGGACGAAGCGGTCGTCCTCGAGATTCTCGCCGAACGCGATGCTGCCTCACCCGGCTACTTCTACTCCGAGGTGGAGTTCAACGCCTACGGCTACGCCTTTCTCCAGCAAAACAAGGTCGACGAGGCGATCAGGATGTTCAGGATCAACACCAAGCTGTATCCCGACTCGTGGAACGTCTATGACAGCCTCGGCGAGGCGCTGCTGCGGGCCGGCGACACCGACGACGCGGCAGCGATGTATGAAAAGTCGCTGACCCTCAACCCGGAGAGCCCCACCGGGAAGGAAGCCCTGAAGAACATCAAGGAAGGCGCCGCAACGATGTGACGGACGCGGTCGCGGCGCCGAAGACTCAGCGCGCGTCAACGACCGGGGCGGGATTGATTCCCGCCCCTTCTCGCGCTTGGAAAGATGCCTCACCCGCACCGTTGGGCAGCATGTCTGTCCAAAGCGGCAGTCGGTTCGTCGGGAAAAGAAGACGGCGGGGACGTGGCGTCCCCGCCGCTCACATTCAATTGCTCTGGAGCTGCATTTGGAAGTCTCTGAACTCGCACTGATCGAGCCCGAATGAGTCCGTGGCCTTGAGGTTGCCCTCCTGGACCCTTAAATCGTATGAGCCGTTCGGGTTGCTGCCGGTGGTCGAGGTCTCCGGCAGATTCTCCTGCTCGACGTGGTAGAGGATTTCCGAACCGCACACCAACGCGGACGACACGGGCTGATCCGTGAAACGGAGGTTGATCGGCGCCGGTGTGCTCACCCCGAACGACTTGATGGTGATGGAGTCCACTTCATCGACGGGCACCGGCGTACCGGTGGTGACATCGGTGACCAGGAGCCGGATGCCGCTCTGGGCGACGCTCTCGCCACACAGATCTGCCTCGGCCGCCCCATCCGGATCGTCACTCACCACGGTGAGCGTGCCGGTGACTTCGCTCGGAGCGAAGGGGTCGGCATCGGTCTGTGGCGTGAAACGCACCGTGACCGCCAGCGTTTCCTCTCCCGGAGGAAGCAGAACCGGAAAGACGCCGGGCTGAGTGACCAAGAAGTCCGAACCGGCGGCCGAGATGTCATCGATGGTCAACGGACAGCCACCGTTGTTGCGCAGGATGAGATCGCGATCGGAGAAGCAGCCGAGGGTCCCGGTGGTGTCGACGACGGTCGCCGGGAAGGTGAGAGGATCACCGGGCCCGTTCGAGTCGATCACCAGGTTGCCGCAAGGAGAGACCCCGCTGATGTCGATGTCGAGTACCGCCTCGTCCGGATCGTCGCTGGCGATCTGCAGAGTCCGCAGCTCGGGAAGGTCGAAACAGACGTCGGGAGCGAAGCGGATCGGTACCGTGAAGTCAGCGTCGTGACTGAGCACGAGCGGGAATGTCAAGGTGCTCGGCAGCTCGAATGAACCGGCATCCGGCAGCAGCGAGATGTCCGAGATGGTGAGGTCGCACCTCCCCTGGTTGAAGAGGGTCAGGTCGAGATCCGCGTGGTCCGACGAACAGACGGCTCCGAATGACCCGGAGTTGGCGAGGGCAGTGTTGATGTCAGGGCATGGGACGCTGCCGCTGAGACCGACAAAGACCGTTTCACCTGCGTCGATGCTGGGTGGGGCGCCCCAGGCCGAGGTGTCTCCCGACTCCAGATCGTCCGAGAAGATCCTCGTCGGCACCGCCTGCGGGACCCCCAGAAGCGCAGTTGCGGTCTCGGTGTCGTCGCTCTCGATCTCGAGGACGCCGGCGACGACGGTATCCCCGCAGCTGTCCGGTTCGAACCGGATCGGCAGGGTGAAGTCGGCGTCGGGGCCCAGGATCAACGGGAAGCTGACGCTCGCGGGGAGCACGAACCTTGGGTTGTCCACCGAGATGTCGTCGATGGTGAGATCACATGTTCCCTGGTTGAAGAGGGTGAGATCGAGATCCGTACTGGACCCGGTGCACACCTCTCCGAATCCGCCCATATCGGCGATGGCCACCTGGAGGTCGGGGGCGCCGCCGGTGCACGAGAAAACGATGTCTCGCTGGGGCATCGCGGAATCGTTGCTGGCCACCGTGATGGTCGCACTGGCGTCTCCCGGACCATCGGGATCGCAGCGGACGATGAAGTCCGCCTGCGCCCCGCCGCCGAGAAACACCGGGGTCGGGGGAAGCGGATCGACGGTGACGGCATCGCTGCCGGAAGTCCGCGCGACACTGGTGACGATGAGATCACCCCCACCGGTGTTGAGGACCGTCAGCGTACGCGTCGCACCGTCTCCCGCACAGACGATTCCAAAGGCCGTATCGGTGCTCACCTGGGAGACCGGTGCGCACGGTGTCGGCACGTCGAAACCTTCGACCGGATTGAGATCGAGCACGCCGGTGGTGAGGGCGGAAAAGCCCATGCCCATTCGTGCGAATCCGTCCCAGATGAGGCATTGGTTGACACCGCCGTTGTTGACGAGATCGGCTGTCAGAATTGCGTCTCTGCCATCAAGGAAGGTGGGATCGTTCGGCGACAGCTTCATACCGTCGATCACCAGGCGGTTCATGGTATCGGCGCCGGAGGAGAAACCGTACTTTCCGATCAGGTTGAACCTGGCGATCCACAGGGCGTTGGCCCACAGCTCTCCGGTGCGGTGCACCTGGCTGCGGCAGGGACTCTGGTCGATGGTTGTATTCGGGGGCCTGCAATCCTCGTGAAACATGCAGCCGCCAATCGCGTCGCAGGTCGCAGGGGGGTTGCCGGAGCAATCCTCGTCTTGGGTGCAGATCTCGGTGGGATCGTCGCTGCAGGTTCGTACCTGGCAACTGGTCGAGGCGTCATTGATATCGGCATAGGTCCGTCGGTAGATCGACGAATCGGTGCTGTAGGGAAAGCTGCGAATACCGGAGCCGTTGTCGTTGAAGAGATAGTCCCCGACACCGTAGCCACCTCCGTAGGGGTCGCCCGACTCCGCGACGATGGAAAGCCCGATGTAGTCGCACCATCCTTCGTTTCCAACCTGGTTGCCGGAGGTCGCGAGCAGCCGGGAGTGAACCCCGTGGCCGTACTCATGGGCGATGACGACGTTGTCGAAATCGCCGTCCCGCTCGGGTATGGCGGAGTTGCACTGGAACATCTGCATCCGCGGCGAACTACCGTCCGCGGGGGTACCGAAATTGGCGTTGCAGAGCGATGGCTCGGCGCCGTCGCGGTTGTCCTGGGCCTCGGCCATGACCGGATCACCGCCGAGACCGCCGAGACCGAAGTTGTTGGTCTGGAAGTTCCCGGCAGCTTCGTCGAATCCGAGTCGATAGAGCCAGTCGTGGATGTGGTTGTTCCAGTAGAAGAGGTTGGTCACTGCGGCCTGCTGATTGACCAGAGGATCCTGGCTCAGATCAATGGGGAAGAAGAAATCCTCACCCGCGGCGGCCACCGGGCGGCTGCCTGGATCAGGCGCATTATCGCCATCCCGATCGGCATAGGCATCGACATTGTTGCTCGTGGTCGTTGTTCTCGCACCACCGTCCCACCAGTCGAAGTGGGGATCGTCGTGCGGGAAGATCCCGGTGCCGTTGAAGGGCATGTCGACCCGTGCCACCGTACCCGCTCCGGTTCCCATCGGGGTCTGCGGAATCGGGCTGTCACTGGTGTAGACATCGCCGTGAGCCGGAAAGTGGTCGTTCGAGGTGAGGGTTTTCCACCACAACACGGTGCCGTCGTCGGCATCCACGATTGCGTCGTAGATCTTGGAAGTGTCCTGATCCTCGAAGGTCACCCTCCTACCCAGACGGGCATCCCCGGGCGCGAGCGGAAAGTAGACGAGACCGAGCGGCGACGGGTTCTCGATTCTGTCGACGCCGGCGGACGCCGCCGCCAGGAGCGCGGCGCGATGATCCGTAATCGTGGGTGTGCCGGTGTTGATGCTGGCGCGAATGTCCGGCATCATCTCGCCGGAGACCGTGAGGATGCGCCCCTCGGCATCGATGTTGATCTTGATGCTTCCCCCCCAGATGTCGATCCCGTTCACCTGTTGCTGCAGGGTCAGGTGGCTGACACCGTTCGCCCGGGTTCGATAGTCCCGGGAGAAACGCAGTTCACGGATGTCCTGATCGGACAGGTTGAGGAGGTCGCGATAGCGCTCGAGAAAGCTCGTCGCGATCGCCCGGGGAGTCGCGCTGTTCGCCGGTGTGAGGGCATGCCCCCGGCGGAAAATTCGGCTCGGAGCGCCTGTCAGACGGCTCCAAGTCAGAACCAGCTCGCCTTCGGCTGCCTGGTCGAGGGTGTCGATGGCGTGCTGGCGAGACGGAGGCATCACCCCGCCGAGGGAAGGAAGAGTCTGGTCGCGGGGACCCCGGATGTCGAAATCCTCCACCGGACCCTGCCCCTGCACGGTTGCGGACGAGACCGAGAGAATCAACAGGACAATGAAGGCCAGACAGCGACCTCTCCCGAAGATTCGGCCCCCGAGCGACGTCTGGCGGGACATCAGATCCAATGGGTGACTGTTACAGATACCTGATCGCATGACAGCTCCTTTCCTCGATTCCGCCCGAAGACGTCATCGAGAACATTCGACAAGAGAGTTCGTCGCCAACCCCTCAACGCGGCCGACAACGGCCACACGTCCAAGCGGCTGAGCGACGCGCAAGCGACTCACAAATGACACTTTCTCCTGGCTTTGTTCGAATCTTGTCAGCCACCATACATTGAACAATTGCGCATTGCAACGTCTGTACGCCGGCCCTTCTCAATCCGCTTCACCGCCATCCAGAGGCTCGGGCTGATCGTGGTGTGACACCCGGAAGCTCCCGCAGACCGGCCGGAATCAGGTCTGACATCTCGATGGCCGCTCGAAATACATCAGTTCGAAGGGCGGCACTTTCCAAAGCCTGATCCGGAAATCAGACTTGCCGGACTTGGCAAACGCAGCAATGCGGAGGGCGCCGCCCGTCGGGTAGACGGGTAAGCTGATAGAATTCAGTCTTCAATCGACACGAAAGGAGAAAATCCATGTTCGGCAGAAACTCTCTTCGCCGTGGGATCGTCATCGGCGCGGCGCTTCTCCTGGTCTCTGGGGTGACCGCCTCCCAAACCTTTGTAATCACCAGCAACTTCGACGCCGACACCCCGGGCTCTCCGCCCGCGACCGGCGGACCGGACGAGCCCTCCGGCGTCATCAACGGCGGGGTGTTGGTCCAGACCGATTCCAACGGCATCTCGACCCAGCCGTTGGAGGTCGACGACGGCTCGTGCAACCAGGGCTACTTCGGAGGGGTTTACTACACCCTACCGACACCGGTGACCGCCGGGGGGCTCCGGATCGAAGCCACAGTCGCCGTCAACCAGCTCACCGACGGTGTGATTTTCGACACCTGGATCAGCTTCATGAGCACAAGCGTCGTGCGCCTCAGGATCATCGACGACGGCACCATCGCCGACCAGTTCGGCACCGTGGTGTCGAGCTACGCCGCGAACACACCTCTTCGCTTCCGGGCCGACATCGACATGGCCAGCGCGGCCTGGGCGTGCACCATTGACGACGAGCTCAACGGGTTTTCCGACGACCCGGTCGTCTCGGGGCTGCCGTTCGTCAACCCGCCCTCGATCATCTCCCAGATCGACACGGTGTATCTCGGAATTTTCGGCAGTTTCAACGCCTGCTCCGGGTCGCGGGTCGTAGCCTACGACGACGTCACAATCTTCGATTTTCCACCGATCTTCACCGACGGATTCGAAAGCGGCAAGACGGATGCGTGGACGCTGACGTTGCCCTAGCCCCAATACTGTTCAGTTAGGACCGTGGGCAGGCTGGAAGCCCGCCCCACAATGTTTCGAACCCTTGTGGTGCAGCCATCTTGGCTGCACGAAATCCCCTGCTCCCGGCTTAACTGAACAGTATTGGCCCTAGCCCGAAG
>JARFRM010000127.1 GCA_029287235.1 Thermoanaerobaculales bacterium | reverse complement strand
ACTCCACGCCACGCGACCAGTCTCCCACCTCCCGACATCTCCGCTGCCTCTCGGACACGCGACGCATGCCGGCACAACTCTGAAGGTGGGGCCAGCCCCACCCTACTTCCGGACGCCCCAGGTCGACTGTAGGTTGCGATGGCTCTGCGATGAAATCCGTGGACATCCGCGAAATCCGCGTCCCATTTGTGATGCTGCGATGGGCAGGAAGCGGCAGCGGCAGCAGCGGCCCTGCACCGCTCCCAACGCGCTCGAGGTCGCCCGGAAGAAACCCACCCGATTTCTGCCGCAACTTGACGTAATCACCCAGAAAACCCCAGAAGCTCACCAAGAATTGACTCTCGGGCCTGATGATAAGCATCTAATTACAATCTACTTACAACAATTTTGCCGCAAAGCGGCAAAAAATCCTTGACAGCCATGCCGCAGCGCGTTATATTCTCCCCATCGGTGATGCCGCAGTGCGGCGAATGCCGAAACGGAAAGCAGCAACGGCGCCAGGCGCCACAGAACAAAGGGAGAAAACAATGACCGCCAAGAAGAAAGCCAAACAGGTTCAGATCGAGATCACCGAGAACGCACACCAGATCTGGCTCGCCGGTCTCGGCGCCGTCGCCACCGCCCAGGAAGAGGGCAGCAAGCTCGTCAAGAACCTCGTCGAGAAGGGCGAGGGGATGGAGAAGGCCGGCAAGACCAAGGTCGATCAGGCCAAGGGCGCCGTCACCGGTGTCAAGGTCGTCGCCGAGAGCTACTGGGAGACCTTCGAGCGCACTCTCGATGACAAGGTGACCGCGGTCATCCACCGGATCGGTGTGCCGACCAAGGACGAGATCGACACGCTCACCGTGCGCGTCGAAGCCCTCACCACCGCCATCGACAGCCTTCGCACCAAGGAGACCCCCAAGCCCCGCGCCGCCGCAGCCAAAAAGCCCGCGGCGAAAAAGCCCGCCGCCAAGAAGGCGCCGGTCAAGAAGGCCACCCCCGCGAAGTAGGATCGAGAAACCCACAGACACCACGACGGCGCCCATCGGGCGCCGTTTTTCGTTGCACCGCCGGTGACACTTCGATACCCTCGAACGATGAACGGCAACGTCGCCATCGTCGAGGACGAGCAGAACATCCGGGACAACGTCGGGTTCGCGCTCAAACGCGAAGGCTACCAGGTCGAGAGCTACCCCGACGGGCACGCGGCGTGGGAGGCCTTCGAAACGAGTCTCCCGGATCTCGTCATCCTGGACATCATCATGCCCCGGATGGACGGCCTCGAGCTCTGCCGGCGGCTGCGGACGCTGTCCGACACGGTGCCGATCATCTTTCTGACCTCCCGCGACGAGGAGTTCGACAGAGTCCTCGGGCTCGAGCTCGGCGCCGACGACTATCTGTGCAAGCCATTTTCCATGCGTGAGCTGGTCGCCAGGGTGAAGGTCCTGTTTCGGCGGCTCTCGCTGATCAACGATCGGGCACCGTCCGAGGAAGAGGAGCTTCTCTCCATCGGCGAACTCACTCTCGATCTCCGCCGCTACACCGCCCGCTGGCAAGACCGGACGGTCCCCCTGACCGTCACCGAGTTCATGATGCTCCACGCCCTGGTCCGGCGACCCGGCCACGTCAAGACGCGTCAGCAGCTGATGGAACAGGGTTATCCGCACGACACGTACGTTTCGGATCGGACCATCGACTCGCACATCAAGCGGATCCGAAAGAAGTTCGCGAGCCTGGATGCCGGGTTCGACCAGATTGAGACTGTCTACGGTCTCGGCTACCGCTACACCGAGGTCCCGGAGTCGTGATCGCGGGATCGCCTCCGACGACCCTCGGCTGACCCGGGAGCGGCGTCTGATGCCCGTCAACTGGCTCTCACGGATCTCCATTCGGCTGCTCGCCTTCAACGTCCTGGTGGTGTTTCTCCCCATGGCCGGGGTCTTGTTTCTCGACACCTACGAACGGCACCTGCTCGAGGCCCAGGAACGGACGATGGCGCAGGAGGGTCGCCTCCTCGCCGCCGCCCTCGAGGCCACCGGACGATTCGAGGCGTCCGATGCGCAGGGGATTCTCGTTCAGCTGGGCCAACGCCACCTCGCCCGCCTGAGGATCGTCGACCGCCAGGGTGAGCTCTTCGCCGATTCGTCCCGACTCGGACCCCGCCGCGATGAGATCCCCCCCCCGGAACAGCCCGTCGTTCAACCCGCCGAGGACCCGTTTCTCTACCGGATCGGCTCGCTGCCGTTTCGTGCGCTTCGGCGTTTCACTCAACCGCCGGTCGACGAGGCCGGTGACGGCTGGGAGCCGGCCAGCTTCCTCGAAGCTCCGGAAGTCCGCGATGCTCTGGACGGACGCTACGGAGCTACGACCCGGATCACACCGGGCAGCCAGCGGTCGGTGACCCTTTATATCGCGATCCCGGTGAGAGTCGACGGTGTCGTCGAGGGCGCGGTGCTGGTCTCCCAATCCACGGGGAGGATCCTCCAGGCGCTGTACTCGGTCCGCCTCGACGTCTTCCGAGTGTTTCTCGTGAGTCTGTCGGTTGCGGTGGTCCTGACCCTGCTCATGGCCACCACCATCGCCCGGCCCCTGGGGCGGCTCCGGCGTCGCGCCGAGGC
>JARFRM010000186.1 GCA_029287235.1 Thermoanaerobaculales bacterium | reverse complement strand
GCCGCTGCTCGACCGCGATGGAACAGTCGATTCCGGACCGAATCATCGCCCGACTGCGTATCGAGAAGGCCGGTCGGCGCGGCAAGACCGTGACCGTTGTAGAGAGTCTGCCGCGCAACAGGGCATTCCTCAAGGAACTCGCCGGCGAACTCAAACGAGCCTGCGCCACCGGTGGGAAGATCATCGAAGATCGGATCGAGATTCAGGGTGATCTCCGGGAGAGACTTCGGGAGCTGCTGAAGGCCAAGGGGTGGACCGTGAAGGGGTGAGGGAGTTGGATGTCGACAGTCGACAGTCGACAGTTCACAACCGATGCCTCTTCCCAGAGATTGAGATTGCAGACAGGGACCCGCCGCTGGTCTTCGGCTCCAGGCCGGCGGCGAAGCCGGCCCTGCAGTGGCCTTGGCAGGAGGTTGAGCCGTCAGCTCTGATCAGATCATGGATCAGGGCACAGTGCTCGACCAGGCTGTGGTGTCGCCGGACTCGAAGCCGTCGACGAAGATGAGCCCCGACAGGGGCTCGGGCGCCACCGCGATGACGTTGCCATTGCTGTCGCCGCTCACGGTGATCGTGTCGACGATGGTCAGGGTCGCGGTGTCGATGACGACAACGCCGTCATCGCCCGACACGCTCCCGTTGGGAACGTAGGCAAAGGCGCCGTCGGCGCTGACGTCGACGTCCCTGGGATCGGCATCGGCGGCGAGTGGAATCGTCTCGATCACCAGATTGGTCGCGGTGTCGATCACGGAGACCAATGAGCCGTCCTCGCAGGCGACGAAGACCGTCGAGCCGTCGGGGGTGATATCGAGGCCCCAGGGGTCGTCACCGACCGCCACCGAGGTCGTCACCGTCAGCGTGTCCGGATCGACCACGTGGACCTGGTCGGTTCCCCGGTCGATGACGTAGAGCGGTGTCCCGGACGGGTGGATGGCCAGGTCCCAGAGATTGAACCCGATGTCTGCCGGTGTAACCAACAGCGAGACGGGATCAATGGCATAGAGCTCGCTGCCGTACCACTCGACGATGAAAATCGTCCCGTCGGAGGGACGCACCCTCCCCTTCCCCGCCCACCCGGTGGTCGGGACGGTCACACCCGTCGGCGTGTGGGTGGCCACATCGACAAGCACGACCGCATCGTTGTCCCTCGAGCTCACGTAGGCCGTACCGCCCGTGGCGTCGAAGGCGATGTTCACGGGGTACTCCCCGATGGTCGCGAGATCGATGGTGGTGAGCACGGTCAAGGTGACGGTTTCAATGACCACGATGCCGTCGCCGGAGGCTCCGCAGATCCAAACCTCGCTGCCGTCCGGGAGGATGGTCGCGTCGTAGGGGTAGTTCGCCTCCGGCAGCAGGTTGATGGACGGGGCCAGCGGGGTGCCGGCGTCGAGGTCGAGGACCACCAGCGAGTCGGTGGTGGAGAACCCGACGAAACCGTGGTCGGCGGCACCCGCCGCAAAGGGAAACATCATCGCCAGGGCAAGACAGAGGTTGAAGGAACGTGGCATGTCGACCTCCCTCGGGTGTGTTGTCGGACCATCGTACGCCAGATCGGCGATCGTGGGGGAGATTCTCAGGGACAGCGGCGCCGGCAGGGACAGGGGCAGCGTCATTCGAGAGTTGACAGTCAACAGTCGACAATTGAAAGTCCGGCCGTTTCCGTTTCCGTTTCCGCAACCGAGACCGTATCCGCGACAGCTGCCGCTGCCACGAAATCAGCGCCACACCGACGAGATTTTCTCTTCGCTCTTGCTCGTGAGTGCCCCCAATTTCCTTCCGAGCCTGGTTTCCTCATCGCCGGTGGCCGAGAATGCCAGTCAGACTACCTTCAAGCCAGGCACAACCCACTCTCATATGCGACGTCTTTGCGCATCTTCGCGATGGATGATCTTCGCGCTCTTTGCGCTTCAACCCTGCGATGGAGTGCGATGGATCTGCGTTAATCTGCGTCATCTGCGGGCAACCCCGTGATGGTGCGATGCAATCTGTGTCTATCTGTGTGATCTGTGGGCAACCCCGTGATGGTGCGATGCAATCTGTGTCTATCTGTGTGATCTGTGGGCCACCCCGTGATGGTGCGATGCAATCTGTGTCTATCTGTGTGATCTGTGGGCACCCGCTGCGATGGACTCGGTGGCTTCGCGCGTTCAGGGCGAGGAGCTCGTCCAGCTTGTGGTGTCGCCGCTCTCGAAGCCATCGCGAAAAGCGAAACCGCCAAACGGTTCTGGCGCTACCGCGAGGGCGTTACCGTTGCTCCCGAAGCCGGCGGACACGACAGCGATGCCGACGCGGCTGAAAATTCGTATACCGGCCTCCTCGCTGTTTGATGGGACCATGGTACGCGATTCCGGAGACCGGGTGTTCGACGACCGGGGACGGTGTTGAAAACCGGGATCGTGATCTACCCGCCGAAGCTCCCGCGGATGCTGAGCTGCACCGATCTCCCCGGAGCGAGGACGGCATCCTCGTCGGCGGAGCCGAAATAGCTTCGATCGAGGAGATTACGGCCGACAATGCCGAGTTCCAGGGCGCCTGACAGGCGCCACCCAAAACCGGCGTCCAGCACGGCGTAGCCGGGGCGCGCCTGCTCGGTGGGACCGGGACGGTCGTCTGCGGCAAAGAGGGCGCCACGGACCATCCACCAGATCTTCTCGGTGGGTGTCCCGCGCACAACTGCCGTGAGCCCCGGTGGTGGGACATCGTCGCTGGCGGTTCGGTCATCCACGACCTCGCCCTCGATCCAGTGGGCGCTGAGTTGGAGCTCGAGTTTCCGACCAACGATCCAGCTCGCCTCGACCTCGAGCCCGGTGATCTCACCGGCGCCCCGATTACGGAAGAAATAGTCGCCGTCGACTCGATACCGTTCGATGAGACTGTCGATCCGATAGCCGTAGACGTAGCCGGCGAAGGCCAGGCGATCACGGCGCCAGCGGATGGCGAGATCGATCTGACGGCTGGTCTCGGGCTCCAGATCCGGGTTACCGGTGATGAATCCGCGCCCGGTGATCCCGCGGTAGTAGCGATCAGACAGCAGCGGATCGCGGAAGCCGCGGGCGATCTGGACCGTCGCCGCGACCCCGGCGCCGATGTCGCGGGTGAGGGCGAGAAAGCCGGAAAGATCGGTGTTCGAGGTGGAAACGTTGCCGAAGTAGCCTCCTCGGTTGTTCGTTCGGATGGCGTCGAACCGAAGTCCCGCAGCGAGCTGCCACCTGTCCCAGTCACGGTTCATCGCCGCGAAGAGACCGAGGTCATTACGGTTCGCTTCATCGATCGCCACATCCGATGCCGACTCGATGATTCCGCCGGTGGCGTCGAGTGTCGTCGATCGGTTGACGGCGTGGAGATCGAACCGGCCCGAAAGATCGAGCCCCAGGACCATTCGAAACGGGCCCACCGGCCGTTCTGCCTCGACCCGCAGACCGTAGTCGTTGGCATCGGTGTCGGAGACTCTCAGCAATCGTGGATCGCCGTCGGCGGCATAGCGGTCCTTGTCGAGGACCAGGCGATAGTCATCCCAGAAGACGGAGGCGGCAACCCGATTCCATGCGCCCGGCCCCGGGGTCTCGAAACCGAGATTGAAGCGATGCGAGTCGTCCCTGGAGTAGAAGACCCGCTCTTCAAGCGAATCGGGCGCCGGTTTACCGATCTCCCGACCGAGATCGGATCGCCAACCGACACTGATCACGCCGGACCCCGCGCTTCGCTGATAGGCGGCACGGAATCCAGAGAGCTCAGCGCCCGAGTTGGCGACCGTGCCCTCCGGGCTCGAGTAGTCGTCATACCGGCGCCAGTGGCCGCCGAACAACAGTCCGCCGCCGAGACCGGGGGCCGTGGCTTCGGCCGTCACCCCGAGCTCCGGAATTCCAGCGCCGCCGAGGAGACTGTAACGCACCGCAGCGCCCTGCTGAGGACCGGGCATCCGTGAACGAGCCCTGATGATCCCCCCGAAGGCATCGGAGCCATAGGCCACCGACCCCGGCCCACGAACGACCTCGACCTCGTCCACCGACTCGGGGTCGAGGAAGCTGGCCGACGGACCGGCTCGGCGCTCGGTCGTCACCCGACCCTCATCGAGAACCACGAGCGTCCGATGTTTGGGCAGACCGCGGAGGCTGGGCACCATTCCGTGCCCACTCCCCGAGCGACCTGCACCCGGGAGATTCTCGATGGTCTGGGTCAGCGAGGTCGTTGCCCGCTGTTCGAGATCTGATTTCCCGAGCACGGTGGCCGCCGTTGCCGGCGGCAGCTCGAGATCGGGGACCGCGCCGCTGATCACCGTCACGGTCTCACCGGCGGCTTCGACGGTGATCTCGAGGACCCCGTCGGCGGGCAATTCTCCGACGGTCACCGGTTTGAGCGCCACGCCGTCCGGTCGGGCAATGAAGAAGATCACAGGAAGTTCGGGAGCGGGGTCGATGACCACCCGTCCATCGCCATCGGCGACAAAGAAGCCCGACGTCCCGATCACCATCACCCGTGCCCCGGACAGCGCCCGGCCGTCACGACCCACCACGCGAAGGTCGAGGGCGTCGATGTTGCCGACCCAGACGAAGAAGAGCACCACCAGCAGAAGAATGCGTCGCAGACCGTTCACAGCGCGAGAGCCTAGCACGAACCGCGGGTCGGGACGATCTTCCGAATGAAGCCGGAAGCGGCTCAGGGCGGTGCTCTGCGACAATGGGCCGAACATGAACGTCGTTCTCATCGACCTCCACCCGCACTCGGACCCGGTGACGCCGATCTCCCTCGCCAACCTGGCGGCGGTTCTCCGGCGCTGTGGGCATGCCGCCGATCTGCTGTCGCTGAGCTCCGGCCGTCCCTTCAGCCCAGCGGCCCTACGGAGCTATCTGCACGAGAAACAGCCCCGGTTGGTCGGCTTCACCGCCTACCAGCGAAATTTCTTTCAGATCAGGGCCATCGCTCGCATGGCCAAAGAGGCTGCTCCCGGTTGCCGGATCCTCATCGGTGGGCCCCAGGCGAGCTTTCTTCCGGAGGAGGCTCTCGCAGACCTTCCGGAGTTCGACTTTGTCGGTCACGGCGAAGGAGAGCTGGTGATCCAGGCGGTGGCGGAGGCCATCGACGGCGGGGGTATCGACGACGCCGTCCCCGGCACCAGCACCCGCGTGGCCGACGGGAGCTGGCTCCGCGGTGTTCCTGTCGTCCCACCCGACGATCTCGATGTCTACCCGTCGCCCTGGCTCGACGGGGTCCTCGACCCGAGCGACTGGGACGAGGCGATCATGCTGACCTCGCGGGGCTGCCCCCACCACTGCGCTTTTTGCGTCACTCCCTCGGCCTTCGGTCCCTACATCCGGGCGCACTCGGTGGAGCGCGTCCTGGAAGACATCTCGATGGTGGCCCGTCACGGCAGGGGGCGGCTGTGGTTTGCCGACCCCAACTTCTCATACGACGCCCCACGGGTTCTCTCGATCCTCGAGGGGATCGCACGTCGCGATCTCGCGGTGGAGATGTGGATCGAGACCCGCGCCGACATGCTGAGCACCGAGCTCCTCCGGCTCCTCGCCCGCGCCGGGGTCCACACCCTGGCCCTCGGTCTCGAGAGTGCGGTGCCCCGGGTGCTCAAACGATCCGGAAAGGCCATCGAACCCGAGGCCGTTCGACACGCCACGGTCACCGCCCTCGACGCCGGACTCGATGTCGAACTCTTTTCGCAGTACGGCCTACCGGGCGAGGCCAAGGAGGATGCCCTCCGAACCCTGCGATTCGTTCAGGACTGCGGTGTCGCCGTGCGGGGCAACTCCAACGCCCAGCAGATGCAGCTCTACTTCGGCTCGGACATCATCAGAGATCCCGAGGTTCACGGGATTCACCCTCTGCGCGACGACCTTCCGCCGTACCTGGCGCTCGGTGACGAGTTCGAGACCGACTGGATGTCGAAGACCGAGATGGACGAGGTCCGCGCGGCCTGGAATGCGGCTTCCGTTGACGGCGGCAAACGGATCGTGTCGTGACCACGTTCACGCCGGGGAATCACCGGCCCATCGAGTGGCTCTTCCTCGACGCCCGCACCACGGACCGTGGCCTCGCGGAATGGCTCGCCGCCAGCCTTCCCCACTGCGCATGGAGCTGTCATCTCGTCATCACCGGTGGTGACGGTGACGATCGGCTGCTCGAAACGGTGGTTCATCATCTCGAACGCGAGCCGGTGGCTCTGGTCCACTTTCATCCGGTGGTGGACGGAACGATGGACCCGTCGCCGAGGGTGGATCGCCTTCTGGACGCTGCGGCGCGGTTTCAGACCGAGGCCTACAGGGAACGCACCGGCTCGAGATTGGTGCCCCTGCCGATCCTCGAGGTCGCCCACCGCGCCGACCCGCGACCGGCGCTGACGACCGCCGGCGAACTGGCCGGACGCCTCGCAAAACCGAGCCTGCTCATGTGGGACGAACCCGCTGGCGCCGCGATCACAACCGCAGCAGAGCTCGGTCTCCGACTCTACCTCGGATCGGAGGAGCAGCAGGACTCATCGATCATGGATGTCCTCACCGCCGCCCACGTCCTCGACAGCACCATGGATGGACTGAGCGATGGCGGATCCATCCTCGGACCCTGCCGACCCCACCTCACCGTGGTCGATGGCCGCGTTTTCGGCTGCGCCCAACAGTGGCGCCTGGGACGGACGGCCGACGACCACGCCCCGGAGTGGCGCCCGGACACATCTCTCTGCGCCGGTTGTGTCGCCGATACCATCGTCTGCATGAGGGCCTCGCTGGTCGCCAACCAGCGACGCAACGAGGGCCGAGAGCTCGCGCTTCGAACCAGCGCCGCCCTCGTCGACAAGGGAGCGCACAACGCCGCCGCCGTGGTCGCGAGGACCGCGGCAAAGCTCTCCCTGACCGAGCCCGAGAAAGCCGATGCCCTCATCCAGGCCGGACTTTGTCGGCTCGCCGGGGGCGATGTCGCGAATGCCGACCGCGAGCTGCTCGAGGCCTCCGAAGCCGGCGCCCCGGCAGGTCTGGTCGCCTACCACCGCGCCCGGGTCCAGGTAGCGTGGCGCGATGACATCGAAGCCCTGGACCGCTTCGCCGAGGCCCTCGAGCTCGGAACCAAATCTGTGTCGAGCGCGGATCTCCACGTCGAGATGGCACTGAGCCACATCCGCCTCGAGGAGTGGGCTGATGCCCGCACCCACCTGGAGCGGGCCGGCGGGCCCTCGGCGGCGATCGCGTTCAACCTCGGAGTCTGCGATGTCAACGACGCCCGGGCGGCGCGCGCCCTGGAGCACTTCGACCGAGCCCTCGAGCTGGCGCCGCCCGACGAAGATCTGGGCCGGATCCGCTTCTTCCGCGGTTTCTGTCTCAAGGAGCTCGAGCGCTACGAGGAGGCGGTGGAAGATCTTCGACTCTCCATCGAGCTCGAGGAGCCCGAGCTCGCCCACCACAATTCTCTCGGTTTCTGTCTGTTCAAGCTCGGCCGCCACGCCGAGGCGGTGGCGAGCTTCGAACGAGCGGTCGAGGTCGACCCCAGCTCGGCCATCGACTGGGCCAACATCGGGGTCAATCTCGAACGACTCGGCGAGCACCGGCGGGCCGCCGAGATGTATCGCAAGGGACTCGGGATGGATGCATCCATCGCATTTGCCCGGGATGGTCTGGAGCGGATCGAGCGGGGTTGAACCGCAAGGGCGCAAGGGGCGCGAGGACATCACAGAGTAGGACACGGATTCCATCGCACGCTGCACATCGCGGTTTGCCCGCAGATGACGCAGATGGACGCAGATTCATCGCACCATCGCAGGGTTGAATCGCAAAGGGCGCGAAGATCATCCATCGCAAAGACTCGCCAAAACATCGCATGATTGACCCATCGCACCATCGCAGGTCTTCATGAAGAGCTGTTGGACTTCGTGGTGGCGTTTTCGCGACCGGAACGTGTCTGAAGGGTAGGCGAGGCGCCCACCCCCACAATTCAACGCTGCGGACGGACTCCCAGGCTAGTACGTGGGGTTAACCGTCGAACGGACGTGCCGCTTCAAATCATTGTTTGGAACGAGGGCCTTCCGGCTATGCAACAAGTGGCACCCCGTTCAACACAGTATCCACTTAGGTCTTCGCCACCTTCTACCATCCAAACACCGCGAACTCCTATAAACCACAACTTCAAAATCTGATGACCCAGCATTCATTTCAGAAAACTCCCGGCGAAGTTGCGATGAACAAAAAACTCCACGCCTAAGAAATCATCGTTGAAGGAGCGTAGCGACCTTCCACGGAGATTTCTGAGGGCGGGCGGGTGGGGGGTGGAGGCGGCGCGCCAAAATTCGAATCCGACTACCAAAGCCGTAGGACCCATGGGCGCGCCGTAGGCGCGGCGCGGATTCAATTCCCAGATCTGACGAGAGCGAGTTCTCGTCAGATCTGGGAATCGAATCCGCGGAGCCACCGTCAGACGGTGGCGGTGGGTCCGGGCAGTTGACTCCCTCACCCCGCGCGCGTACTGTTCCCCCAACGGAGTGAACAGGGAAGTCGGTGAGAATCCGGCGCGGCCCCCGCCACTGTATCCGGGGACGAACCGTTCATGAGCCTCAGGCTCGGCCACTGGCGGATGATCTGCTGGGAAGGCGAACGGGAGCGGACGATCCGGGAGTCAGGAGACCTGTCACGCCGAAAAGAAACGGGAGGTTTCGAGTGTCTCATCGGTCCCGCACCCTCACCCTGCTCGCCGGTTTCTTCATGGTCGTATCAGGCGGTACCCCGGTCATCGCCCAGGTCATCCCCCAACAGCCTCCGGCCGAGGCCGAGTTCGGCTCCGAGATCATCGTCACCGCGACCGGCGTCGAATCCGAGGTCTCCGAGGTCCCGGTGGCGACCACCGTCATCACACGGAAGCAGATGGATGACGCCCAGGCTTCCTCGGTGACCGCGATGCTGCGCCGGGTTCCGGGTCTCTCGGTGGCCCAGTCGGGCGAGGTCGGTACCCTGACCTCCGTCTTCACCCGCGGCACCAACTCCAATCACACCCTCGTCCTCTTCGACGGGGTCCGCCTCAACTCGCCCTACTTCGGCGGATTCGATTGGAGCCTGCCCACCACCACCGCCCTCGAGCGCATCGAGGTAGCCCGGGGGCCCTACTCGGCTCTGTGGGGAGCCGATGCGGTGGGCGGAGTCATCAACCTCATCCCGTACCGCGAACGGAAGAAGGTCGGCGGCCGACTTCTCGCCGAAGGAGGCGAAGACGGTTGGCAACGGTGGGAGGTTACCGCGGGCTACGCCAGCTCGAAGTTCGACGTTTCCGTTTCGGGGTATCGCCGGAGCGGCGATGGGACCCTTGAAAACAGCGATTTCAAGGGCCAGCAGGGCCTCACCACGGCAGGCTTCAGCTGGGGTCAGGGCAGCCGGATCGGCATCGTCTACCAGGACCTTTCGAACGAGATCGGTATCCCGTTCGTGAGCCCCGACTCGCCGACTCCGGATCGGCGCCAGGAAACGAAACAGCGGCTGATGGCGATTCCCCTGAAATGGCAGATCGCCAAGAAATGGAGCCTCGAGGTGGTGGGTTCGCGGGTCCAGCGCGAATTCGATTTCTCCGATCCCGACGACCCCTGGGACTATTTCTATGGCAACACCAAAGCCGACACCGACCAGGCTCGTCTGGCGAGTCACCACACGCTGGGCGGCCACACCGTCAGCTGGGGCGGAGAGTGGCGGGAAGACGCGGTGACCGACATCAATTCCTTCGGCACCACCCTCGACAACGTGTCGGATCAAACCTGGAGCGCTTTTGCCCAGGACAACTGGCAGCTCGGCAGGAAGTTCCGCCTGCTCTTCGGTGTCCGCTGGGACGACACCGATGCCTGGGGATCGAATACCACCGGCCGGGTCGACTTCGGCTGGCGTCTGGCGGACACCTTCGAGCTCCGCGGCGGCTACGGCCAGGCCTACCGCGCACCGTCGCTCGGTGAACTCTACTCCCCCATCGGCGGAAACCCCGACCTCGAACCGGAGACCTCGAATTCCGGCGAACTCGGCGTGGTCTACACCCCGCTCAACGGGCACTCCCGGTGGCAGCTGAACGTCTTCACCACCGATATCGACGATCTCATCGAGTTCGACTACGTGAACTACGAAAACGTCAACACGGGCAAAGCCAGGATCAAGGGCGCCGAGTTCGTTTGGGAGCAGGGCGCCCTCGATGTCATTCGTTGGTACCTCCAGGCGACGTATTTGAACACCGAGGGTGAGGACGGCATGCCGTTGCTGAGACGCCCTCGGTTCAGCGCATCCTGGACCCTCAACGGAGACATCGGCCGCAAGTGGAGCGGCGATGTGACCGTCCTGTGGGTGGATTCTCGAGACGACGTGGACTTGGGAGATGACCCGGACCCGGAGAGCTTCGAGCGCGTCGAGGCAGAAAGCTACATCACCATCAATCTCGCCATCGCCTGGGATGCGTGGCAGAGGCTCACCATCACAGCCCGCGCCCTCAACATCCTCGACGCCGACTATCAGGAGGTCTTCGGCTACCCGGCACCCGGGCGCCGTTTCATGGCCGGTCTGCGCTACGGGTTCTGACCCGCATCTCTGACCGGGTGGTGTAGCAGTGAGCGGTGCCACCCGGTGTGGATCGCGGGTCAGTCCATCTGGATGCTCATGCCACCGCCGCGGATCGTGCTGTTGAGCAACTCGAACTCGGCGGCGGCGGCCGAGTAGGCGGCGTCAAGCGTCTCGCGGGAGGAGTGGAAGCAGTCGGCAATCTGCTCCGGGAGCCCATCCTGCCAGGGAATTCTGTCGGGATCTGCGTCGAGCAGGACCGTTTCTTCTTCGAGGACGCCGAGCCAATCGTCGTCCTCCGGCAGTTCGGTTCTCGCCTCCGCCAATTGCCGGCGGATCATTTCACGCAGGTCGTTCCGCACCCGGCTGTTCGTCGCCGACGCACTGAAGAGATTGGACTGATCTGTCGGGGCCACCAATTCGTCGTGATAGGCCAACACAAAGATGTAGGTGTACTCACCGATCCCCATTCCGGCTTCGACCAGGGCCTGGTTCCTCACCCGCTCGACCTCACCGAAGACCCAGGGCAGACCCATCATCGTCTTCGTCAATCGAAAGACCGCCGGGAGCGCGACTCGAAGCTCCGGCTCGCCATCATCGGTCAACTCCTCGAACTCTCCCATCTCGCGATCCACGTCCTCGATCCGACCGTGGACTCCTGCGAGGGCCTGTCGAACTTCCAGAAAGGCCGAGACGCGGATGTCCATCACCGACCCATCGACAGCCGGGGTGAAGGCGTCGTAGTCTCCGAACTGTTGTTCGAGGGTCACACGATCGACGTGCGCATCGACAAACGCTCTTCGCATCGAGAACGACATCCCGACGATCGCCAGCACGAAGAGCACGACGAGACCGCCGCAGCCGAACGCGCAGCCCTTGACCCATTGATGAGATGATTCGGACACCGCGCCCCCGTTCCTATCCCGTCGGATTGTCGAAACCCTCGTCATTGAATACGCCCTTGATCACGAGGCATTAACAAGATCTTCCGCCTCGGTGTAACCCAAACGGGATTTTATGCGTACCAGCATGTGTTAGGATGAACATTGAGATCGTGAATCATTCGCTCTTTAGTCGGAGCGAAGAACAATTGAAAAGGAGAGTCGAAATGAAAAAGCTGATGACCATCTGTGGGGTGTTCGTGATCGCGCTGGCCGTTGCCGGATTCGCTGCGGCGGATTGCGGAGGCTGTGACAAGACCGCCGCCAAGGCGAGCAATGACGGCGCGGGATGCGACAAGAGCGCAGTGAAAACCGCCGGCAACAACGGCGCAGGCTGCGACAAGACCGCCGCCAAGACCGCCAGCAACAGCGGTTCGTCCTGCTCCAAGACAGCCGCCAAGGCTGCCTACGACGCCACTCTGGCCGAGACCGGCTGCGAGAAGACCTCCAAGGCCGCCTACACCAACACCCTCGCCGAGCACACCTACACCAAGACTTACAACTCGTCCAACTGCACCAAGACCGCGACCAAGGCCGCCTACGACACGGTCCTTGCCGACACCGGCTGCTCCAAGACCGCCACAAGTGCCGCCCGTCACGCCGGCGCCCAGGCCGCGTACAACGAGACCCTCGAGAAGACCGGCTGCGAGAAGACCTCCAAGGCCGCCTATGACACGGCCATGCAGGCCTCGAACGAGATCAAGCTCGACAGCGACAAGAGCGCGTCGTAGACCGTCGCATCAGAACAACCAAAACCCGGGCATTGCCCGGGTTTTTTTGCGTTTGGTGCCGGATGCCGTCGCCCCGTCGCTGTCGTTGCCGCGGTGTCGCCCGATCAATCCGAACCCGGCACAGGCGGGAGCTGAACCGAACGCGCGATGACCACCAGGCTTCGGTCATCGTGGGTTGGGGCGTCGCCCTGGAAGGACACCATCTCGCGGACGATCCGATCGTGGATCGCGGTCGCCGACCCGCCGAACTCGAGCGCGCGACGCAGGCGATCGTATCCATAGTCTTCCCCGCCGGGATCGAGGGTCTCGGCAATCCCGTCGGTGTGGAGCAGGAGTTGGTCTCCCGGTTCGATCACCACCTCGCCCGTGGGCGACCCCAGCTCCTTGCGAATCCCGAGTGGGAATCCACCCTCGCCGAGCTCGAAGATCTCACCGTCGCTGCGACGAAGCATGGGATAGGGATGACCCGCCACCACATACTCCATCCGACCCGTCGCCGGATCCAGCAGGCCGAAGAAAAGTGTCATGAAAGCGCGGTTGCTTCCGCTCCGGCACAGCGCACGATTGACGAAACGCGCCACCGCGGCCGGCGTCGGGTCGACATCGATTGCGAGCTTGAGAGCCGAGCTGGCAATGGCCATGAGGAGGCCCGCCGCGATCCCGTGGCCGCTGGCGTCACCGACAACCACCGCCAGTCTTCCATCCTCGAGGGGGATGAAGTCGTAGTAGTCGCCGCCGATGGTGTTGGCGGTTCGGTAGGAGAAGATGAACTCCCAACCCGCCACCTCTGGTCGGCGTTTCGGAAGGAGATCGTGCTGCAGCTCGCGCGCCACCTCGAGCTCGTCTCGAACAACGATCCGATCGGCAAGCTCGAGGACGATCAGGAAGACCAGACCGGCGATGCCGACAAGGTGGAAGAGTGCGAACTGCCCACCACCGGCCATGCTCGAATCGAGGTTCTGCAACGCCAACAGCGAAAGGACGATGCTGATCCCGAACAGAACCCGCCGAGGCGGAGAGAGCTTGAAGGACAGACCGAGGAACAGGATCTTCGCTCGATGGAAGAACCGCCTGACCCTCCCTGTCGGTTCGCCTCCCTCGTGCTCTCTGGTGACGACGCCGAAGGCGTGGGCCGCATCGCGGTCGAACATTCGCCGAAGATCTCCCGCCCCGACACCGCCGGTGTAGTCGCGGACAAAACGTTCCGCACGAAAAAACCAGTTGTCTCTTGTCATCTCGCTCACACACTACTACGGCTCGCACGGCCGATGGTTCACCCACTTCAGAATACTTCGCGTGCTGGATTCCCGATTCCTAATGAGAAACCCACAATTGAGATTTTCGGACTCGCCGATCGCCCTCGAGGTGCGGTACCGATCCAACCGGACCAACACCTCCACGCCCTGAAATCGCCCCCAGACAAATGTGACCCCGGACACAGATCCACATCCATTGGTGGGAGATCCTCGGTCCAGCAATGAAAATGAAACAAAGTTTCAACCACGATCGCATGCAAAGCAGCCGCAGAAGGCGAGGATAGGGACTATGGGAACTGCCAGATCACGACGCCTCAGGTTGTTGGAGAGCCTCCGCCGAACGATCAGCGACAAACTCCACGAGAAAGTCAACACGACGAATGGCGCCAACGGCGGGTTCCGACCCCCGGAGAACACCAGCGCCATTTACACCCAAGCCAAGCATGTCGCCCCGGATCTCCTCGACCAGCTCTTCAACGTGCACCAGCGCACCTGCGAAGAGCAGGGCCAACCCATGATCACCGGTCAGGGTCCGGAACTCAACGACTTTGAACGCAAGCAGATGCTTTCGGCGGTTCGGGCGGCGGTGATGCGTTCACAGACGAGGTACGGTTAGCGCTGAGGAGTCAACTGTCAACTGTCGACTGTTGACTCTCAACTAGTTCACCACATCGTCGTCAACCTCATCCAGTGATCTCGTCCGGTTGAAGTCGAGAGGCCGCTCAGGACGGTCACGGACCAACTCCCGCTCCTCCTCCTCCCACCGTTCCCGCATGGCCGCGCTCCTGGTTTGTCGGCGTCGGATGGCGACAATGGCCAGAATCGTGATCGCGGCCCACAGCACTCCCGACGACGTCACGAACGGAACCCACGTGTGCCAGAGGGCCTCACGGACAAAGAACCGGTACTCGGCCCGCTCAAGGGTGTCTCCGGTGGCGCGCACGAAGGCCTCCCGAAAGGCCATCTCCCGGCCCAGCTGCTCGAGGATGCTCCCGGTCACGTGCACGCCGTACTCCGCCCGCAGCCAGCGAATGAACGCCCCGGCCAGCGCGTAAGACCGGATCGCCCGTCGCCCACCGTCGGCAAACCCCTGGTCGAGGGCATCCACCGTGCGTGGGCCGCGTCCGACCACCGCTGCGGCGTAGCGTGCACGATCCTCGATCCCCCACTCGCGCGCCGCCACGGTCGCCACACCCTCGTTGAACCATCGAGGGACGGGCCGACCTCGAGCCGCCTCTGCCACGAGAACATGAGCCACCTCGTGATGGACGAGGGTGCGCAGACTGTCGTCGGGGTACCGGGATACCCGCTCGGGAAAAAGCACGATGGTGCGCGATTCACCACTGGCAAATCCGCTGACCCACTTCGGCGTCTCTTGTGCTGCGGTACTCTCCTCCGAAGCCACCACGACCCGCATGGGTGAGCTGAAACCCATCAGCCCGGTCATCATCAGGGCGCCGCTGAAGTCACCGCGCCCGATGGCCCTGACTTGGTCTGCGACCGCGTCGAGCTCCGGCGGATTCTCGACCAGCAGATCGGGCGCCGGACGGGCTGCCGCACCGACCGCCGTCAAGAAAGCGATGCACAGTCCGACGGCGAGCGATCTCATCGGTGGGATCACTCGGCGGATTCGCAACCATCGGGCAGGGCGGAACCGATCGTCCAGCGGACCCGTGCGGTCAGCTCCGCCAGATCGGTGGTCGCGAGACTTTCGGTCGCGATCGGCTCGTGGATGACCAGACGCGCGCGACCCGGCCTGAGATCGAATTGGCGAGCCGGTAGGACCTCGCAGGTTCCATCGACGGTCACAGGCAGGATGGGCAGACCGGTGTCGATGGCAAACCGAAAGGCGCCCTTTTTGAACGGCCGCATCCGGCAGTCGTTGCTCCTGGTGCCCTCCGGGAAGAAAAGCACCGATGTCCCCCCGGTGATCCGTTCTCTCGCATCGTTGATGGTCTGCACCGCGGCCTGATGGTTCGAGCGGTCGATATAGATGTGACCCAACGCGGCGCAGGCGGCGCCGAGTCCCGGGACCGACCGCAGTTCCTGCTTCATCACCCAGCGAAAGTCGATCCCCAACCAACCGTAGAGCACGAGGATGTCGAATAGACTCTGGTGGTTTGAAACCACGACGTAGGACTGATCGGGATCGATGTTCCCTCGCCCCTCGACCCGCACCGGCATGGGTGTGGTCCAGGCGACGACCCGAGCCCAGGTGCCGGCGATGACGCGACTCAGAGTGCTCGGGTTGACGACGGGGCTGAAGATCATGATCGCGGCGGATCCGGTCAGGGTAGCCGCCGTCGACACGGGGGCCACCACCAGCCACTTCCACAGCTGATAGGGCCACCACCACCAGGATCGCGCTTTCATCCACTCATCCTAACCTCTCCAACCGTGGTCCGTCATCGGCGCCGCACCAACGAGACACGGGGTGTTATCCTGTGCACCCCGTCCAGGGGGCTTCGGAGGCACCGTGTCCGACACCTTTTACATCACGACACCGATTTACTACGTCAACGACATGCCGCATATCGGCCACATCTACACAACGGTGATGGCCGACGCGTTTGCCCGCTATCAGCGGCTCAAGGGCAAGAAGGTCCACTTCCTGACCGGCACCGATGAGCACGGTCAGAAGATCGAGAAGGCGGCGGCAGCCCAGGGTATCCAACCCATCGAGCTCGCCGATCGGGTGGTGGCGAGGTACCACGATCTCTGGAAGCTCCTGGACATCTCGAACGATGACTTCATCCGCACCTCTGAGGATCGGCACAAAAAGGGTGTAGCGGAAATCATCGCGCGCATCACAAGAGCCGGAGATATCTACAAGGGCGAGTACGAAGGCTGGTACGACGCCCGCGACGAGGCCTTTGTCCCAGACTCTCAGGTCAAGGATGGAGTCGACGTCGAGAGCGGAAACAAGGTCGAGCGATTGTCCGAGGAGAGCTATTTCTTCCGGCTGTCGGCCTTCCAGGACCGGTTGCTCGAGTGGTACCGGTCCAACCCCGAGTGCATCCAACCCAAGAGTCGCCACAACGAGGTGATGCGCTTTGTCGAGGGAGGACTCAACGACCTCTCGATTTCGCGAACCTCGCTGAAGTGGGGCGTGGCCTATCCCGGCGACGAAGACCACGTGGTCTATGTCTGGCTCGACGCCCTGACCAACTACATCTCGGCCCTCGGATTCGGGAATGACGACGACGCTTCCTACAACGAGTTCTGGCCTGCGAGCCTCCACCTGGTCGGCAAGGACATCCTTCGCTTCCACTGTGTCTATTGGCCCGCGTTCCTCATGTCCGCGGGCCTTCCCCTGCCCAAGCAGGTCTTCGGCCACGGCTGGTGGCTTCAGGACGACGCAAAAATGTCCAAGTCGATCGGCAACGAGGTCCGGCCCGATCATCTGATCCACCGGTTCGGCGCGGACGCTCTCCGCTACTTCGTCTCTCGCGAGATGTCCTTCGGCCAGGACGCCAACTTCTCCGACGAGGCTTTCCTGGAGCGGTTCAACGCGGACCTCGCCAACTCCCTAGGCAACACCGCGTCCCGAACCACGGCCATGACAACCAGATACCTGGACGCAACCGTGCCGACTCCAACCAGCGATGGACCGGTGCCGGACGCCGCCTCCACCGCGGTCGAGAAATACATCCGGCACATGGATGCTCTCGAGCCCAACCGAGCGCTCGAGGCGGCCTGGCGGCTGCTCTCGACCATCAACGTCTTTCTCCAGGACAAACAGCCCTGGAACCTCGCCAAGAACGGGGAAGAGGGTCGGAAAGAGCTGGAGTCGGTTCTCTACTCCGCTCTCGAGGGTCTCCGCATCACATCGATCCTCACCGAACCGTTCATGCCCGGTATCGCTGCGGCGTTGCGCAAACAACTCGGGGCCGACGAGCTTCCTCTCGATCTCGGGCGAGCCACCGAATGGGGAGGACTGCCGGCTGGCACCAAGCTGGGTGACGCCAAACCGCTCCTCCCACGGGTCGACATCAAGGCCTATCTCAAGGAGATCGAAGTGGAGAACGAGAAGAGGGCCGCTGCCGCGGCCATGGCCGAGGAGAATCTCATCACCATCGATGACTTCGCAAAGGTCAAGCTCAAGGTGGGTCTCATCAAGGAGGCCGAGCGGGTGCCGAAATCGAAGAAGCTCATGAAAATCATGGTCGACGTCGGTGAGGGCGAGCCGCGGCAGCTCGTGGCCGGCATCGCCGAGCGCTACGCGCCCGAAGAGCTCGTCGGGCGCCGTATCGTGGTGGTCGCCAATCTCCAGCCCGCCAAGCTCATGGGGGTCGAATCCCGAGGGATGCTGCTGGCCGCATCCATCGACGGGGCGCCGTACCTGCTGTCGGCGGACGACGAGGTTCCGCCGGGAACCGGGGTCCGGTAGAACCGAGTCCGCGGCAGCGGCAGCGGCAGCGGCAGCTTACCCGCCCGAATGCATCGGCAACGAGATCGCCTCCACGAAGTCCGACAACCCTCAACAAAACCCTGCGATGGTGCGACGGGTCAATATTGGGATGACCTTTGCGATGTTCTTTGCGATCTTGGCGGTCATTGCGGTGAAATGCGATGTTGCGATGGATCGGCGTCAAATTGCGTCTCTGCGTTGAGTTGCGATGGTGCGATGTGCCCGCGTCAGTCCAAGTACGTCCTCGGATTCACCGGCTGCCCGTTCTTGATCACCTCGTAGTGAAGGTGCGCGCCGTTCGCATTGCCGCTCCTGCCGACCTGGCCGATGAGATCACCCTTCTCGACTCGTTTGCCCGTCTTTGTTCCGAGTCTCCTGAGGTGGGCGTAGCGGGTTTGGTAGCCGCCACCATGATCGATGAGCACGGTTCGGCCATAGCCTCGTTCCTTTCCCGCGAACACGACCCTGCCATCGGCAGTCGCCCAAACCGGGGTGCCGATCGGGGCCGCGAGATCAATGCCCTGATGGCGTGAGTTTCCGCGACGGACGCCGAACTCGCCGGTTACGACAAACTCGCTTCGATCCACCGGCGAGATGGAGGGGGCTCCTGACGGTTCCTCGACCTGCTTCCCGGTTGCACATGCCTGCAACGTCACAACAAGACCGAGAAGGACGTACCGTCCGAGCGCCATCTTCATCGGCGGTCGTAACGTTCGAAGGTGTAGGGGTGCTCGTTCTTCTCGTCCGCCGAGTGGTCCACGCGGTCGGCGAGCAGCCACTGATCGAGATCGACCGGGGGGAAGAACGTGTCACCTTCGACGTGGGCGTGGACACGAGTGATGTAGAGACGATCGACGAGATCGACCGCCAGAGCCTGGCGGTAGATCTCGGCGCCACCGCCGATGAAGGGTTCGTCGTCATCGCGGGCCAGGGCGAGGGCCTCCTCCACCGAGTGGGCAATGAGAACCCCGTCGGCCGAAAAGTCGCGGTTGCGTGTCACCACCACCATGGTCCGTCCGGGCAGCGGCTTGCCGACCTCGTCCCAGGTCGCACGACCGATGATCAGGTGGTGGCCCATGGTGGTCTTCTTGAAGTGGCGGAGATCTGCGGGCAAATGCCACGGCAGATCACCGTCACGGCCGATGACCCGGTTGGACGACATGGCGACGATGAGAGAAACCACAACTCCCCCTCAGACCGCGATGGGCGCCTTGATATGCGGGTGCGGATCGTAACCCGACAGCTCGAAATCCGAGAAACTGAAGTCGAAGATCGAACGGATCCCCGGGTTGAGGGTCATGGTCGGGAGGGCGCGAGGCGTCCGTTCGAGCTGCAGCCGCGCCTGATCCAGGTGGTTTCGATAGAGGTGAACATCGCCGAATGTGTGGACGAAGTCCCGCGGCTCGAGATTGCAGACCTGGGCGACCATCATGGTGAGGAGCGCGTACGAGGCGATGTTGAACGGCACCCCGAGAAAGACGTCGGCGGACCGCTGGTAGAGCTGGCAGCTCAATCCTCCGTCCGCCACCCAGAACTGGAACAGCGCATGGCACGGCGGGAGAGCCATCTTGTCGAGATCGGCGACATTCCACGCGCTGACGATGTGGCGTCGTGAGTCCGGGTTGGTGCGGATGGCGCCGATGAGTTCGGTCATCTGGTCGACGTGGCCGCCGTCGGAAGTCGGCCATGAACGCCACTGGGAGCCGTAGACCGGGCCGAGGTTGCCATCGGCGTCCGCCCACTCGTCCCAGATCCCGACCTTGTTGTCGTGCAGGTATCGGAGGTTGGTGTCGCCGGAAAGGAACCAGAGCAACTCATGAATGATGGAACGCAGGTGGAGCTTCTTGGTCGTCAGTAAGGGAAATCCATGACGGAGGTCGAATCTCATCTGGTAGCCGAAGACGCTCAGAGTCCCGGTCCCGGTGCGGTCATCCTTGACCACGCCTTGGTCGAGGATGTGTTGCAGCAGGTCGAGGTAGGCCTTCACCGTCGCCCTCGACCGGCGGCCGACCACCCTTCGACCAGACCCGTCCACTTGCCCTTGGTCTTGAGCAGAATCTCGGCCGCTTCCCGTACCGCGCCCCGCCCACCGCCCTTGCCGCAAACGTGATCACACTTCGCGGCGACATCCGGGGCCGCATCCGCGGGGCAGAAGGCGAAGCCGGCTCGTCCGAGCACGGGCAGATCGGGCAGATCGTCACCCATGGCGGCCATCTGATCGTCGGTCAGCCCGAGGTGCTCGAGCATCCGGTCGAGATCGGCATCCTTGTCTCTGGAACCCAGAAAGACAAGCTCCTCCTTCAAACCGAGTTCAGCGCAACGAGCCGAAACCGCCGCCGACGATCTTCCGGTGATGACACCGACCTCGATGCCCGAATCGATCATGAGCCTGATGCCGAGGCCGTCGTGGACGTTGAACGCCTTCATCTCTTCGCCGTCCGCCGAGTAGTAGAGGGACCCGTCAGTGAGCACCCCGTCGACATCCAGCACCAGTAGATGGATCGGGTCGAGCTTCGCACGGACATTTGGTGGCAATCGACTGGGCATGGAGGGATGGTACCACTGCAATTCCGTGGGGCATCGGGCATCACGGGAATGCGGCTAGAAGCCCTCGAGGACCGCGCTGACGAGCGCGCGAGAGTAGTACGTGGAGAGTTCGTCCATGGCCTCCCGCTGGCGGTCGAAGTAGTCAACCGCGTCCTCGTCCACCGCGTAAGAGGTCCGACGCGAAAAGGCCTTGTTCTCCCACAGGAGCACCGGATCTTCCTCACGCACGTCGTGGAGGCGAACCTCGGTGAGCAGGGTCATCTGGTACTCGGTGGCTCGGCCACTGTCGTCGAAACTCACGGGGATGATGCTCAGTCGGGTCATGGTGCCGCTGAGTACGATGTCGGCGTCTTCGGCGCGGTCCACGAGCTGGAACCTGCCGCGGCGCACCCACTCGAGGTTGAGCGCTTCGGCAACGCGTTGGTCCATATCGGCTCGCGCCGTCTGGTTGGCGAAGAGCTCGATGTGAAGACTCTGGATATTCTCAGGAAGATAGGTCGACGTCCCGACAAGGTGGTATCCGCAGCCGAAGAGCGTCAGGAGAAACGGAAGAAGAATCAACCTTCGCACGGCTGAAAGGTAGCACAGCCAGTCTCATCCAGTCGCCGAAAACGCGATGGGGAATACGTCTCGACCACGATGACATCGCAGTGTCGAAACATCGAGACGCAGAGACATCGCACTTGAGAGTGGCCGGTGAGACCGAGCCCGAAGGACATCCGATCGGTCCGGATCAGGAGCGCTTCTTCAGCTTGGCGATCTCTCTCAGGCGTTCACCGATCCGGTGCTCCCAACCGTGGTCGGTGGGGCGATAGAAGGTGACTCCCTCGAGCTCATCGGGAAGGCACTGCATCTCGGACACCCCGCTCGGCTCATCGTGGGCGTATCGATATCCCTCGCCATATCCGGCATCCTTCATCAGCGCCGTGGGCGCGTTTCGGATCGCCATGGGAATGGCCGGTCCCGGCCGATCCGCCACCTCGCGCTTGACCGCGCCGTAGGCTTTGTAGATCGCATTCGACTTCTGCGCCAGGGCGAGATACACAACAGCCTGTGCCAGGGCCAGCTCGCACTCCGGCATCCCCATGTGCTCCACCGCATGCGCCGCCGCCGAGACCTGCTCGAGGGCCTTGGGATCCGCCATGCCGATGTCTTCGGACGCCATGCGCAACATCCGTCGGACCACGAACCGGGGGTCCGCTCCGCCCTCGAGCATTCGGCCGAGCCAATAGAGCGATGCGTCGACATCAGAGTTGCGCACCGACTTGTGGAGAGCCGAGATGAGGTTGAAGTGCTCTTCCTTGCCCTTGTCGTAGACCGCCACCGCTCGCTGTGCGACTCGCTGAACCAACTCCTGGTCGATGACGCCGACCTCATCGGCTCCGGCCAGCGAGACCGCCAACTCGAGGTGGTTCAAGGCCTGGCGCGCATCACCGGCGGAGAGTCGGCCGATCAAATCGATCGCCTCGGAATCGACGTTGACCCCGATCTGGCCGAGACCACGATCGCCGTCGCTCAGGGCGCGTTCGAGCAGGCGGGTCATGTCGTCTTCGCCGAGGGGCTCGAGAATATAGACCTTCACCCGGGACAGCAGCGCGCGGTTGAGCTCGAAGGAAGGGTTCTCGGTGGTGGCGCCGATGAGGACGATGTCACCGACCTCGACAAAGGGGAGGAATGCATCCTGCTGGGCGCGATTGAAACGGTGGATCTCATCGACGAAAAGCACCGTCCGCAGCCCTTCCAAACGGCGCCGCCGGCTCGCCTCGGCCATCACCGTCCGCGCCTCTTTGACACCCGAGAGCACCGCCGAGAAGGTCACCATTTCGGCTTCCGAGGCGTCCGCCAACAGCCGCGCCATGGTTGTCTTCCCAGATCCCGGCGGTCCCCAGAAGATCATGGACGGCAGCTCTCGGCGCTCGACAAATGCACGAATGACGCCGTCGGGCCCCACGAGGTGATCCTGACCCAAGACCTCGTCGAGATTTCGAGGCCTCATTCGGTCGGCGAGCGGTGAGGACTGGAGATCGCTGTTGAAGAGGTCGACCTGACGATCCACCTCACCCACCCCGGGTCATCAGTGCCAGGCGCTCCAGACGGATCATCCGCAGCACCGCCTGGTCCACCGTGGCGCCGATGGTCACGGCGCCATGGGCGGCCAGAACGAGGGAGGGGGCTCTCGCGATGCCCATCGCGACCTCTTCGGCCAATGAGCGGCTTCCGGGCGGGAAGTCGTCGATCCAGGCCACGCGATCGAGGATGGTGCCGCCGTTGGGCAGTTTGCTCGGATCCGGAGCCCTCCCTTCATCGGCGAGCGCGAGCACCTTGACCGGGTGCGCGTGAACCACCGCGTGGACCGAAGGGAATCTTGCGTAGATGGCGCGGTGCATCCCGACCTCGGTCGAAGCACCTTCCGGAACCCGGTGGCTGTTGATCTCAACTTCGAAGAGCTCATCGACCTTGAGCTTGCCCTTGTCCTTGCGCGCCGGCGTGACGAGGAAGCGATCCTGATCGATTCTCGCCGAGAGGTCCCCTTCTCCCGGCTCGGTGAGCTTGGCCTGCGCCAACTCGAGCCCGCCGGCTACGATGGAAAGATGAAGACCATGAAGGCGCTCACGGTTCATGGGTACTCCCGTGGTGGTCGTCGCGACACCGTTGCCGGCAGTAAACGTCGGCTCCGTTGCCGAGGAGGGCGCGTCCGCGAGGAACGAAGGTCCCACAATGGGCGCACTGGAGCAACTCCTCGGGGGATGGATTCGGAGGATCTCGATCGAGATTCAACCGACGTCGACGTTGTCGTGGTGAGAAACGGCTGAAGCTGTCGGCCCCGAGACCGCCCGAAGAAGCCCGCTTGCCGAGCGAACTCAGAATCCTCCACAACACAAAGAGGGCCAACACGATGAAGACGATTCGTTGCATTACCCACCCGGCCGGTCGAAGACCGGAACCTCGCATAAGCTCATTTTCAGTGTATCCGATCCTGAGGCGCGGGTTCAGCCTTCGCTACGAACCCATCACCTCCTGTTCGATCCGCGAGAGATCGGGCACCTCCGGGTTGTCAGCAGCGATGCTCTTGAGGCGACGGAAGGCCGCTTGCGCCCCATCGTGATCATGAAGATCGAAGTTCATGATGATCACCTTGTTGAACCACGCCTGCCAGTGATCCGGGTCGACGGCGGTGGCTCGATCGAGGAGCTCGATCGAGCGATCGAAGTTTTTCATATTGCGAAGGACGACTGCGAGATCCGTCAAGACATCTGGGTCGTCCCCCCGCCCTTCGGCCATGGCCCGCTCGTACGCGATCCGCGCGTCCTGCCAGTGGCTTTCCTGCCCGGTCACTCGAGCCAGCTCGAAATACGAGTCGGCGAGTGACACGACGAGTCCGACATCACCCGGATTTTGGGCTATCAAAGTCTGGATTTCAGAAATCCGTTGTTGGAAGAACTGGGCTTCGGAATTCTGCGCGCTGTCGCCCACCGGCGGGTGACCGTTGGGCAGGCCGCCTTCCTGGGCGGCCGTCTGAGGCGCCCCCAACCGAAGCGCCTTTCCGGGCGGTACGGCCTGCCGTTCGGCAAAGACATAGCCCAACGCGAGGCCCACCATGAGGCCGATCAACAGGGTGAACCAAGGGTTCTTGAACATCACTCTCTCCTTTGAGAATCTCGCCCACTCGAACTGGTAACAAGAACTCGGCGTATTCTAGTCCGGCCCGGCCTCAGTCCTCCTTCAAGGCCCGCCAGCCCCCGGCGGACGGCATCCCGGTCGCCAACTGGGTGGCCTCCCAGCGACCCTGGATCACGGCCCGATCGGCACTCAGGTCGAGCTCACCATAGAAGATCGCCGCAAAGCCCAGTTGCGAATCGATCCGTTCGAGTCGGATCTTGTTCGCCACCAGGGTCCCACGGACCGAGCCGGCCCATCCGCCGGAAAGCTCGTACGTACCGCTGACCAGCGTCCCCTGTTGAACCAGAAAGAGGGTCCCCGTGAGACCTGGCTGGACGCTGAGATTCCACGTCCCGTCCAGCACGCCCGGTTGACCCGCCTGGGAGGAGCTGATCCCACCGGCCGCCTCGATCACGGCCAGATTCGCCAGCACCTCGCGACGGACCCGCTGAACTTCGGTCAGCCGCATTGTCAACTGAGATTCCAGCTGTTGGAGCTGCTCGTCCCGCACCCGGAGAGCTTCGAGGTCCGCGCCCTGGCGTTGGGCCTCCACCATTGCTCCGGTGCCGGATTCCACGAGCAGCCATGTCTCCTTCATCATGCCGTTCTGCCGCTCGAGTTCCTCGATCCCGTCAGCCATCAACCTGGCGTGGATGGCGGCGATGGATCGCAGATCTTGAGCCGCGGTCGGCGGGGCAAGCACACTCACGATCACAGCGACGACAAGAATGACGACGGGCAACGGTCTCACGGCGACCTCCCTTCGAAGCGGGCAATGACGGCGGTCCCCACGAGATCGCTCCAGACGTTGGTCGATGTGCGCATCATGTCGAGCACTCGATCGACCGCGATGATGGTGGCGATACCCTCGATGGGCAACCCCACGGCCTCGAGTACGACGACCATCATGACCAGACCCGCCATTGGAATACCGGCCGCTCCGACCGACGCCAAGAGCGCAGTCGCGAGTACCAGGGCCTGCTGGGAGAGATCGAGCGGGACGCCGTACATCTGAGCGATGGTGAGGGCGGCCACCGCCTCGTACAAGGCCGTCCCGTCCATGTTGACCGTCGCACCCAGCGGCAGCACGAAGCTCGAGATCCCGCGTGGTATCTTCGCCTCCTTCTCGGCGCACTCCATGCTGAGAGGCAGGGTCGCCGACGATGAGGCGGTGGAGAAGGCCGTCGCAACGGCCGGTAGCACCGCACGGAAGTACTCGAGTGGATTTCGCCGCGCCAGCAACACCAGAATCAGCGGAAGCGTCACGAAGGCGTGGATCAACAATCCACCTCCCACCGTTGCGAAGTACGGCAGCAACCTCATGATCAGTTCCGGACCACTGCGAACGACCTCCCGTGTGAGAAGAGCGAAGATCCCGATGGGGGCCAGCTTGACGATGGCCAGAGTCAGGCCCTGGATGACCTCCAGCGCTCCCTCCATCACCCGGTGTACGGTGTCGACGTTGGGTCCGTTGATGCGGACGAGGAAGAGACCGAAGAGAATGGCGAAGAAAATCACCGGCAGGACGTCACCGTTCCCCATGGCCCTGACGATGTTGTCCGGGACCATGTGCAGGAGGAAATGAGAGAGGCTCTGCGAACTTGAGGACAGTCCCTCGGGCAGCGTCGCCGAGCTCCCGATATCGAGATACCGTCCGGGTGCGAAGACATTGACCAGCGTCAGACCGACCAGAATCGCGAGGGTTGTGCTGAGGGTGTAAAAGAGCACGGTCCTCAGACCGACGCGCCCGACGCTCCTCGCATCTCCGAGGCTTGCCACACCGCAAACCAGCGAGGTGAAGATCAGTGGAATGATGACCATTTTCAGAAGCCGGAGAAAGATGTCGCCAACCACTCCGACGCCCTCGCCGAACGCTTCAGTGGGGAAGCCATGGGGCGCCAGGAGCCGCGCGCAGACTCCGACCAAGAATCCCGAGAGAAGGGCGATTCCGACCTGTCCGTGAAGCTGGAGATACCAGGGTTCTTTCGACTTCGATCCTGTCATCGACCCTCCAAGGCCCTAGAACGCCCCGAGGATACCACCGGTGTCTTGATTTCTCTGTGTCTCGTCTTTTTCGCCATCGCACATCACAGCCACGAAGGCACCAAGACGCAGAGCACACAGGAAGAGATTCGGTACGTTGAGCACCCCAAGGTGAGAAAACACGCCTGGCGCGAATGCATCGTTGGCCACAGCAGACAGCTCATGAATACTTCGGGTTAGGAGCCTGCACCGCATAGAATCGGCGGCGCCTTTCGGGCGGCATTTGGACCGTTTTTCGCCTGTTTCTTGGCCCATACCACCAGTATGAACCGGCGAAACAGGCGAAAAACGGCCACAAATGACGCTCCGAAATCCATCCACCATC
>JARFRM010000075.1 GCA_029287235.1 Thermoanaerobaculales bacterium | reverse complement strand
CCCCCGGTGATGTAGTGCTCGAGCTGTTGGATGGTGAACTCCTGGTGGTCGATGATCGCCTTCACCACGTCGCCGATCGAAATGACCCCCACAATGCCCCGGTCTTCCGTAACCACCAGGTGGCGGATTCGTTTATCCGTCATCAGAGACATGCAGGCGTCGACCTTCAGCTTGGGGCTCACGCAGACGACGTGGTCGCTCATGATCTCGCTCACAGGGGTGTGTTTGGAGGCCTTGTTCATGAGGATCACCTTGCGCGCGTAGTCCCGTTCCGAGATGAGGCCGACGAGGTCGTCACCATCCAAGACCAGGAGTGCACCTACGTTCCGATTCGCCATTTCACCAAGCGCCTCGAACACCAACGCCTTCGGTGAGATTGAGTAAACGTCGCAACCTTTGTCTCCCAGAACTTGCTGGACAGTCTTCATTTTGTATTCCTCCACAGGTGTCGTCTATCCCCATGGTAGTCGATCCTTGCTCAGCAATTCGTCGGACGAATTGCGGTGGCTCTCGTCTTACTCGTGCCAAACGTCGCAGACCACCATCCGGTGAACTCACCAGTCGTGGTGGTTCGCTTTTTTCTGGTCGCGGGTCGTCAACGACCCGCCTACACGAATATCGGGCGCTTTCAACTCTGTAGGCGTGTCCTCTTGGGCGTGCGAAGAGACTGTTGAGAACACGAAGCCGTCCACATTCCCCATTGTCCCGATCTCCCGAGATTCCGCGCAATGCGATTGAACGCGATGGACTGCGATGACATGCGATGCATCGGCGCGTCCGACGCGCCGCCGCAATTCGTCCGACGAATTGCAATTGTTACGTCTTGAAGATCTGCTGCCGCCTCAGCTCCTTGATGCGGTCGCGAAGCCGGGCGGCCTCCTCGAACTCGAGGGTCTTGGCCGCGGTCCGCATCCTCTTCTCGAGCTCGGTGATGAGCTTGGCCAGCGAGGCCGCATCTTCAAACTCGCCCTCGACCGGTTCCGAGACCCGCGGTTGGGCGCCGCCGGGACCGTAGAAGTCGAGGTTCGACATGGCCAACAGAGGGCTCGAGACATCCTTGATGATGGAGCGCGGCTCGATGCCGTGCTCGGCGTTGAACTTCGCCTGGAGATTCCGCCGGCGTCCCGTTTCAGCCAACGCCCGCTGCATGGACCCCGTCTCCTTGTCGGCATAGAGGATGGCCCGGCCGTTGAGGTTGCGCGCCGCCCGGCCGACGGTCTGGACCAGGGAGGTTTCGGAGCGGAGAAAGCCCTCCTGATCCGCGTCGAGCACCGCCACCAGTGAAACCTCGGGCAAGTCGAGCCCCTCGCGCAGCAGGTTGATCCCCACCAGGACATCGAACTCGCCGCGTCGAAGATCGGTCAGGATGGCGATCCGCTCGAGGGTATCGATCTCCGAGTGCAGATATCGCACCCGAAGACCGACCTCGGCGAGATAGGCCGTAAGGTCCTCCGACATCCGCTTGGTCAGAGTCGTCACCAGCACCCGTTCGCCACGTTCGACCACCGCGCGGATCTCGGCGAGGAGATCGTCCACCTGGTGTTGGGCGGGCCGGACCTCGACCTCGGGATCGAGCAGACCGGTGGGCCGGATCACCTGCTCCACGATCTCTCCCTCGCTGTGCTTCAGTTCGTAAGGACCCGGCGTCGCGGAGACGAAAATCGCCTGGTGGACCCGCTCCTCGAACTCCTCGAAGGTCAGGGGGCGATTGTCGAGGGCCGACGGCAACCGGAACCCGAAGTTGACGAGATTCTGCTTCCGAGACCGGTCGCCGTGGTACATCCCTCCCACCTGGGGAATCGTGACGTGCGACTCGTCGGCGATGAGCAGGAAATCTTCGGGAAAGTAGTCGAGGAGGGTCGGCGGCGGTTCGCCCGGCTCGCGGCCGGTGAGGTGGCGCGAGTAGTTCTCGATCCCCTGGCAGTAGCCGAGCTCGGTGAGCATCTCGAGATCGAAGAGGGTGCGTTGCGACAACCGCTGCGCCTCGAGGAGCTTCTCCTGCCGCTTGAGCTCGGCGAGCCGGTGATCGAGCTCGTCGCGGATCCCGTCGATGGCCCTCAGCAGGTTCTCGCGCGGCGTCACATAATGGGTCCTGGGATAGATGGGCAGACGGTCCAGGGTCTCGAGGACGCTGCCCCGGACCGGATCGATCCTCTGGATGGTCTCCACCTCGTCGCCCCAGAACGAAATCCTCGCCGCCATGTCGTCATAGGGTGGGTAGATCTCGAGGACATCACCGCGGAGACGGAAGCTGCCGGGCGCGAGATCGAGGTTGGTGCGCTCGTACTGCATCTTGGCGAGCTGGCGAAGGACCTCCTCGAGGGGATGCTCGGCGCCCTCCTCGAAGAGCTGGAGCATGTCGAAGTAGGCCTCCGGCGAGCCGAGACCGTAGATGCAGCTCACCGAGGCGACGATGAGTACGTCGCGGCGCTCGAAGAGCGAGCGGGTGGCCGATAACCGGAGGCGGTCGATCTCCTCGTTGATGGAGGTCTCCTTCTCGATATAGGTGTCCGACGACGGAACATAGGCCTCGGGTTGGTAGTAGTCGTAGTACGAGACGAAGTACTCGACCGCGTTTGAAGGAAAGAAGGCCTTGAACTCCTGGTAGAGCTGGGCCGCCAGGGTCTTGTTGTGGCAGAGCACCAGGGTCGGACGGTTGGTGGTCTCCACCACCTTGGCCATGGTGAAGGTCTTGCCCGAGCCGGTGACACCGAGCAGGGTCTGGTAGGCGAGGCCGCCCTCAACCCCATCCACCAGCCGATCGATGGCGGACCCCTGGTCCCCCGCCGGGGCGAACGGGGTCTCGAGCACGAACTTCGAATGGCTCATCCGCGAATTGTAACGCCGACGTCGCCGCGGTGCTGAGTGAGGTTCTAAAGTGAGAAGGTTAGAAAGAGAGCTCTCACCTTTTCACTTTTCACTTTTCACTTTTCACTTTGCACTCAAACCTACGGCATCGAGTACGGCGCGTCGAGCTTGCTCTCCGCCAGTTTCGACTCCAGGAAGAGATTGAGCTCCTCCACCTCGTCCTTGCTGATCTGCCGATCATCGAGCACCCTCCGGACGAGCGCCTGATACTCGCCCATCAGCGGGAAGGGCTCGCTGTGCTTCTTGAGGTAAACGGTGAACTTGCCAATGTTGTCCTTCAACCGCATCCGCTCGCCCGGGGAGAGATCCGGAGGCAAGTTGCCCACCACCCGCTGGTTCGATCCGGCGAGTCCCGCCCAGACGGTCTTGCGCATCAGGGTCGAGCCGGCGAAGAGGGCTGCGATGAGCACCACGATTCCCAGCCCGCAGCCGATGGTGGCCCACCGCCCGGGGCCCTTGCCCGACTTCCATGCCGCCTTGTCCGAACGACCCGCCGCCAGCAGCTCGGGCGACAGGTTCACCGTCGGTCTTGCCGGAGCCGGCGGAACTTCCTCTCCGTTTTCGACCGGTGTCGTCTCGTCCTTGTCCGTGTTCATAACGATATTGTAGTCGAGGTCAGGGCTCACGGCCTCGCGTTGCGCGGCCGTTCGCGAGTTAGAAGGTGAGAAAGTCAGAAGGTCAGAACGTGAGCCACTTACACTTCAACAACTTCGAATATTCGAGGATAAATCCAGAAGCGCGTTCGTTAGATTTTTCAAATACTCGGCTTACGAGCGTTCTTTCGAGTGGAGATTTTTCGCCTTCTGGGTTCAGTTTTGGTTGCGGCTCCGCCGCATTAGAATGTCAAAAAGTGAGCGAGTCATGATGCCGTTTCTCTTCGCGCCTGCACCTCCTCACAACGAGCGGAGCGAGCGCTGACCTTCTCTCAGCGAGCGAAGCGAGCGCTCACTTTCTGACCTTCTCACCCGGGCGAAGGAGCACAGCGAAAGAGCGAACGCTACAATCCCCCCATGAGCCACCTTCTCGAACGCAGCTCCGCCGTGCTTCTGGTCATCGATGTCCAGGAGCGCATCAACGCCGTCATGACCGACCAGAGCCACATGCCCAGGCTCGAGATCCTCATCGAGGCATGCCGAGCCCTCGATGTCCCGATCATCGGCAGCGAGCAATACCCCAAGGGACTCGGTTCCACCGTCGAGCCCCTCGCCGGCCTCCTCGGCGAAACTCCCGCCGCAAAGGACACCTTCTCATGCGCCCGCGACCTCGGTCTGCGCGAAACACTCGCTGCCGGCGGACGGCCACAGGTGGTGGTCACCGGGATCGAGACCCATGTGTGCGTGCTCTCAACCGCTCTCGATCTCCTCGAAGCCGGTTACCGGGTTCACGTCCCCCACGACGCCGTCAACTCGCGTCGCGCCGTCGACAAGCAATGGGCTCTGCAGCGAATGCAGCAGGCCGGCGCCCAGATCACCACCACGGAGTCCGCCCTCTTCGAGCTCGTCGAGCGCTGCGGCACCGCCGATTTCAAGACCGTCGCAAAGCTGGTGAAGAAGCTCCCGGTTCCCTGACCAAGCGGCGCGGGCATCCGGTCGGCGATGGCGTCGTCGATGCAGGCGAGACAACCGCACCAAGAGAAACGATGCCGCGTTGTGGAGCAGGCTTCCAGCCTGCTCATGGAACGACGAGGTGCTTGTGGAGCACGCTTCCAGCCTGCTCATGGAACGATGAGGTGGCGATTTGTGGTGATGCCGGCCGGATCGGGTCTGAAAAACACGCAGAATGCCCACCCAACAGAGATCAACCGATCTCTGTGGTGCGTGCCTCGTGCACCCCATCCGGCCAACCGCCTCGAAACGGGTTCACGACCCGAACCGAGCCAAACTCCTGACCGTGGCTCAGATCCTCTGAATATAGGATCGTCGCCCCCAGGACTTCAGCCGCAGCAACGACGGCGCCATCCCAATACGAGATTCCGAACCGAAGCGCCACCTCTGCCCCGGCGACGATCAGGGGATAGTCCGTGTGCACCATGGGGAACTGACGGAACTGATCGAGCAACTCAACCGCCACGTCCGGTTCCAGCGGATCCGCAATCTTTCGGGTCACATTGACATAGAACTCCTGCAGCACCTGAGCCGAGAGGCCGAAGTCTGCGTGCTGGATCAGTTCCAACGCCCGGTCTTTTTTCGCCAGCTCCTCGGGCGCCGACGACACCGCGTAGATCAACACGTTCGTGTCGAGGAAGACCTCAACGCTCATGGAGAGCGTCCCTCGTCCACGTCCTCGGGCCGATCTCGGCGCGGGAGTTCCGGCACAGATCAACGATCCGCTCCCGAGCCAGCGTCGCCTTGGACTCCCGCCGGGCGAGCTCCTCGAGAAACTCCCGAATCATGGCGTTGAGCGTCGTCGATCGATCCGCCGCGATCCGCCGCGCCTCCCGTAGCAATGACTCATCGATGGCAAGGGTGACGTTCTTCATGACCACATAATACGTGTAACTGTGTGATGGGGCAAGCTCAAAGGTCGGACCGATTCCGAACAAGACTCGTACACTTTCCGGATGATTCCCCCGTCAACGGACCCGATATTGATCCCGTGCCACCAACATCACTCACACTGATGCCTTTCATCGATTTGCTGTCCGATGGCGTCCCACGTATACTTTCTTCTAAGTACTCGGTAGAAAGAAGATGGAAGGCCCCATCAGACGCCCATTCCGCCTCGGACACTGGACGGTGGAACCCACGCTGGACCGGATCACTCATGACGGTCGGGAGGTACGACTGCGCCCCAGGGCCATGGATGTGCTCACCGTCCTCGCCCTCGGTTCCGGAAAGCTCGTGTCCAAACGCGAGCTTATCGATGAGGTCTGGCGCACCGAGTTCGTCTCCGACCACGCCCTCACCCAGGTCATCGCCGAGCTCCGCGCCGCCCTCGGCGACAACGCCCGCAACCCGATCTTCATCGAGAACATCCCCCGGCGCGGCTACCGCCTGGTGGCGTCCGTGACCCCGGCGGTGGACTCGGTCGTCTCGAATCACGGCGTGGCCATGCCGTTCAAGCTGGAGACCGACGAGGGCAACCAACCGCTCTCCCAGGGGCAGAACGTCATCGGCCGCACCGGCGACGCCGACATCAGCTTCGATCAGACCGAGGTCTCCCGCTGCCACGCCATGATCACGGTCCAGGGCACCACAGCCATCGTCGAGGACCTGGGGTCCAAGAACGGCACCTACGTCAACGGACGCCGGATCGACCGACCCACCACCCTCACCAATGGCGACGAGATCTGGATCGGCCGCAGCGTCGCCCGGATGCGCTTCCTCATCGAGGGCGAACCCACCAAGACCGAGGGCTCCGTGACATCCCGTGACGCCTGAGCCCCACGAATCGAGCGGCTCTGTGGAGGCAAGCATCCCTGCTTGCCACCCGCCTTTGCAACGGTTGTGGGAGCAGGCATCTCTGCTGCTGGGTGGGTTGTTCCGACCTCGTGGTACCGCTGACTTCCAACCCAGCCGCTATCCGCCACGGTACAGAAGGACAAGCACGGATGCTTGTCCCTACAAAGCGTCCAGGAGCGTTATCGGGCAGGAGCTCTCTTGAGGCGTAGGCTTCCAGCCTGCGCACGATCCGTCCCCGGGGTGGGAGACCGTGCCGACGTGGTGACAATTCAATTCTGAATCTTGAGTTCCTGATCACGACCCCGGCTGGCCGCGATGTGGGTGGCGATGTCGAGCGCATTCTGGGCGCAGAGCTGGAGGCCGCGTTCAACCGTCCACCGTTCCTGAGTGTTGGTGTCGAGCTCATCGAGGGTGAGGTCGCGCCGAGTCGAAAGCACCTGAAGCGACTCTCGAATAGCGGCAAGGTGGCGACGAACAACCTCAACGTCGATTTCGCCGGGGCTCATCGTCAACTCTCCGAGACAGGCACACGAGCGGCAAGGATGGCGTTGATCTTGGTGAGTTGCAGTGCGAAATCGCACTGGCGCGACAGGGCCCGGCCCTCGCGAACCGTCGTCGCGCGAAGATCGCGGGCAAGAAGGCGTGACCCATCTCGCAATACGCGATGGTAGAGCAAAGGCGGAGCATCGTTGAGGATCACGACGTCAATGGAATTGGTGCCGAGACCGCTCATGAGCACCGAGGTGAGCTCTGACCTGTATCCAAAGAGATTCGGTTCGATCTTCTCGTCATCGACGAAGACGGCGATGTCGATGTCACTGTGCACCCGGCCCTCACCCCGGGCATGGGATCCGAAGAGGTATGCCTCGAGGATCTCCCGGCGAGACGAAAGCACATCCGTGATGCGTTCGGCCAGGTCAGCACTGTGAATCATGTATCGGAGCCTCCTCAAAGAGGATACCTCAAACGGATTCTGACGGCGCCGGCTTCAGTGTCGGCATCCGACGCCGTTTGCTTTTCCGGCTGCGGAAAACCGGCATTCTGTGGGCAAGATGATCGACCTATGAGGGTCACTGTGGGAACTCTGCACCCTCTCGATGTACGCTTGATCCGAAATCGAGACGCACAATGGACGAAAAGCTCCCACCGGACGAGCCGTTGCCGACCCGCACCCACGATCCCTTCCCGGGTAGGGAGACTGTTCCGACGTGGTAGACCGCCCGATCACTCGATCCGTTGACGCAACCAATCGGCAATCTCACGTTCGGATCGACCTCCGCCGGCGATGGCAATCATGAGCTCGACGACCTCAGTTTCCTCAGCCACGATCTCGCATCCATTCAGGCCAAGGAAAACGTACATCGCGAGAAAACCGATCCGTTTGTTCCCGTCGTTGAAGGGATGCGAGCTGGTGAATGCGAACCCGTAGGCTGCGGCCAGGTCGCTCAGATTCGCGTCTGGTTTGTAAACCGACCGATTCCGCGGTCGCGCCAGCGCTGACTCGAGGGCGTTCTCGTCTCTGATGCCCGGGAGGCCGCCGTGGAGACGGATTTGATCGAAGTGAATCGACTCGATAATCAGCCTGTCGAGCCAGACGGGCTCGCTCACTTCGCCAGCTCACGCAGGGCATTGCGGTACTTCTGGGCGCCGCGTCGATACACGTTGAGCGCCTTCTCGAATGTCGGGTCGAACGGGGTCAACAGCAGACCGCGGTCGGTTTCGACGACAAAGACCTCGTCCCCCGCCTCGAGCTGGAGTCGGTCCACCATGTCCTTGGGAATCGTCGCCGCGAGCGATCCTCCCGCCTGACGGATCTTCGTCTGCCTCACCATTCTTTTCTCCTCTCGGTTCGGAGACTCTCCTGAAGCTTCAATAGTAGCACAATCGTGCTACTTCATCATCAACCACGAGACACGAGCGTCCATGGATCGCGCCACAGATCGCAAGCTGGAAGCTTGCTACTACAAGACACCGAGCATCCTTGTAGCGTGGGCGTCCCCGCGTGCGACGGCGGTGTGGCGCAGGAGGCCCGGACATCGCCCGCGAGACGCGGTCGCTACAAAGTGCCGAGCGCCATTGTGGGAGCGGGCGTCCCGCCCGCTCGTCTCGCGGTTCCGGGATGCACGATGGCGGGCGAGACGACCGCCGCCACAAAAGACCGAGCGCTGTTGTAGCGCCGAGCTCCAGCTCGGCGTCGATGGCGCCGATCAATGCGCGAACGCACAGCTGGAGCTGTGCGCCACAAGGTGCCGCGGTACAATCGTCACAGAAATCGAGACGACACAATGGATAAAAAGGTCTCTCCCGACGAGCCGTTGCCGACCCGCACCGAAGCGGGCGAGGAGACGGTCGATCTGCCCGAGGGGTTGGGGTTCTTCAAGCCGGGCCAGGTGCTCGGTGACCGGTACGAGATCCTCGAGATGCTCGGGCGTGGTGGGATGGGAGAGGTTTGGCGGGCCTTTGATCTCAAGCTCAGGGTCGAGGTCGGGCTCAAGGCGCTTCGAGAGGACCTCTATCAGTCCGAACGTCGGCTCGAGCTGCTGCGGCAGGAAGTGCGCGCCGCGCGTGAAGTGGTTTCTCCCAACGTCTGCCGGATCTTCGATCTCATCGAGATCGACGGCCGTGAGCTGGTGTCCATGGAGTACGTGGATGGTGCGACCCTGCTCGGCGTCCTCCAGGAGCGGGGCCCACTCGAGCTGAAAGAGGCCCAGGACATCGCGTCGCAGTTCCTCTCCGGCCTCGAGGCGATCCACAAGGCGGGCCTCGTCCACCGCGATGTCAAACCCGAGAACATCATGCTCACCCGCGCGGGCCGGGTCGTGGTCATGGACTTCGGCCTCGCCAGGGGACCCGAGAGCGGCGCCGGGTCGGTCTCGGGCACACCCGCGTACATGGCGCCCGAGCACGCCGCGGGCCAGGAGGTCGACGCCCGCGCCGATGTCTACTCCGCCGGGGTCGTCCTCGCCGAGATGGTGAGCCCCGACGGCATCAAGAGCTACGAGTCCCGCCAGAGCGTCTGGGAGGGCGTCCGCTCGGAGCCTGCCCAGGTGCCCGATTCGCCCTGGGCGCCGGTCATCCAGCGCGCTGTCGCGCGCGATCGCGAGCGTCGTCCGAACTCAGCCCACACCCTGATCCGCGAGCTTGAGGACGTGACGCTTCGGGTCGAAGGCGCCGAGGACCTTCACCCCTACCCCGGCCTCGCCTCGTTCACCGAGTCAGACGCCGAGTACTTCTTCGGCCGCGAGGCCGAGGTGGAGACCGTCTGGCGACGGTTGGAGAACGCACACCTACTCGCGATCGTCGGTGCATCGGGGTCAGGAAAATCCTCGTTCATCGGGGCGGGTCTGCGGCCGAATCGCCCGGTGAATTGGCAGATCGTCCTCTGCACACCCGGAAACACTGCCATCTCCTCGCTGCGCAGGGCGCTCATCCGCGAGCTGACCGGCGACGCAGAGGCCCTCGAGCTGCTGGTGGACTCGGGCTCGTTGGAGTCTATCGTCGAGGCGGCAGGGCGATGGAGAAGCCACCACGGGGAGGCGCTGCTCGTCATCGATCAGTTTGAGGAACTCTTCACCCTGAACGCGACAGAAGATCAGGCTCGTTTCGCGACCCTGATCAGAAGACTGACCGTCGACGCCGATGTTCGGGTGCTGCTTTCCATGCGCGATGACTTCCTGCTTCACTGCAACCGGCACGAAGGGCTTCGCCCGCTCTTCGCCACCCTGACACCGCTCGACCAGCCCTCCGGCACCGCGCTGCGGAGGGCCGTGACCCAGCCGGCGTTGACGTGCGGCTATCGCTTCGAAGATGACGATCTCGTCGAGGAGATCCTCGCCGAGGTTGAGGGCGAGCGCGGCGCCCTGCCCATGCTCGCATTTGCCGCTGCGCGGTTGTGGGAGAAACGTGATCGGGAAACCGGACTTCTAACCCGCCAGGCCTACCACGACATCGGTGGCGTTGGCGGCGCGTTAGCGCGGCATGCAGAGGCAACGGTGGATCGAATCGGCGTCGAGCGGATCCCGATCGTGAGGGAACTATTTCGGAACCTGGTGACGGCTGAGGGCACTCGCGCAGTCCGCGGGTGGGACGAGCTGTTGTCGGTTTTCGAGGGTGAGAGGGTTAGAGAGTTAGAAGGTGAGAAAGTTAGAAAGTCAGCGCTCCCTCCGGTCGCTAGTAAGAAGTTAGGGGTTAGACGTCCCATCCCTCACAGCGAGCGAAGCGAGCGCTCACTTTCTCACTC
>JARFRM010000059.1 GCA_029287235.1 Thermoanaerobaculales bacterium | reverse complement strand
GTCATTAGGGTTGGTCATGGCGACCTTGATCCCGCCCTTGGTGTTCTCGAAGGGGACTGCCTGCAATCTCCGCCCCACACTGGACGGCAGCATTTTGCGAACCTCGAGGGACGAGTGAAGGAGCTTGACCTTGGCCACGCTGGGGACACTCAGCTGCATCGCCAGGGCACCCAGCAGCACGCTTTCCTCGACATAGCCGAACTCGAGGAGTTGGGTTCCCAACCGCCCACCCGAGCGGTGGCAGATCTCGAGGGCCGAGTGCAACTCGGTCAACGAGAGCACGCCCTTCTCGATGAGGATCTCTCCCAATCTCTGCACGACAGTCAACAGTTTACCTCGTTCTGGCGGGGCGAGTGAACACCGGGAACGCCCGGCGCGGTCCGTATGTTGTAAGGGACGGGGTGGAATCATGACCACGCGCATCGAGACCGACACCATGGGTGAGATCGAGGTCCCGGCCGACCGCTACTGGGGGGCCCAGACCTCACGTTCAGCGGCCAATTTTCTCATCGGCGACGAGACCATGCCGCCCGAGCTGATTCGCGCGCTGGCCGTCGTCAAGAAGGCTGCGGCCGTCGCCAACGCCGAGCTCGGGGAGCTGCCGCCGGCGATCGCCGAGCTCATCGTGCGCGCCGCCGAGGAGATCATCGACGGCGGTCTCGACGATCACTTCCCGCTCGTGGTCTGGCAGACCGGCAGCGGCACCCAGACCAACATGAATGCCAACGAAGTCATCGCCAACCGCGCCATCGAGCTGGCCGGCGGCACGCTCGGGAGCAAGGACCCGGTCCACCCCAACGACCACGTCAACCGCGGCCAGTCCTCCAACGACGTCTTCCCCACCGCGATGTATGTCGCCGCGGCCACGTCCATCGCCCGCGAGCTCCGTCCGGCTCTCACCCACCTGCGCGACGAGATCCTGGCCAAGGCCGACGAGTGGCGGGATATCGTCAAGATCGGCCGGACTCACCTGATGGACGCCGTGCCCCTCACCCTCGGTCAGGAGGCCCGAGCCTGGGCGACGCAGATCGACGGCGACATCCGCCGCCTGGACTCCGCCGCCGGCGACCTCCTCGAGCTGCCCATCGGCGGAACCGCTGTCGGCACCGGCCTCAACTCCCACCACGATTTCGGCGTCCGGACCTCGGCCGCCATCGCCGAATTGACCGGGCTGCCTTTCACCGTCATCGAGAACCCGTATTCGGCCATCGCCGCCCACGACGCCATCGTCGCCGCCAGCGGCGCCCTTCGCACCACGGCCGTCTCCCTCATGAAGATCGGAAATGATGTTCGTCTTCTCGGATCAGGGCCACGGGCGGGCCTCGGCGAGCTCGAGTTGCCCGCCAACGAACCGGGCTCGTCGATCATGCCGGGCAAGGTCAACCCGACCCAGGTGGAAGCCCTCACCATGGTTGCCGCCCAGGTCATGGGCAACGACGTCACTATCGGCATAGCCGGCGCCGGAGGCCAACTCCAGCTCAACGCCTTCAAACCGGTGATGATTTTCAATCTGCTGCAGTCGATTCGGCTCCTATCCGGTGCGAGCCGGAGCTTCGCCGACAACTGCGTCGCCGGTCTCGAACCCGACAGGGCGCAGATTTCCGCCCACGTCGAATCGAGTCTCATGCTGGCCACGGCCCTGAATCCGCATCTCGGTTACGACAACGCCGCCCGTGTCGCGAAAACGGCCCACTCGCAGGGGATCACTCTCAGAAAGGCGACCATCGCGCTCGGCCTCGCCACCGCCGAGCAGTTCGATTCGTGGGTCCGACCCGCCGCGATGGCCGGGATCGCCGACCATCCCAAAGAGTGACCCGGAGCACTTTTCGGGCCGGTTCGCCGAAGGTACGGTGGAAGCAACGAAGACTCACGACTTCCAGGGAGGGCCCATGTGGAAGAAGGAAGATGAATCGACACCGACGGCGAGTCCACCATCAGGCGCATCATCGGCGCCGCGACCCAAGAGCGTGCAACCGTCGTCGTCGGCCACCAGCGAGGCGGCCACCATCGGCCGTTCCATCACCATCCGCGGTGATGTCACCGGCGACGAAGATCTCTTTATTCAGGGGCGCATCGAGGGCACCGTCGATCTTAAACAGCACAACGTGACCGTCGGACCGGAAGGTCGCGTCAAGGCCAATCTCAAGGGTCGAATGGTGACCATCGAGGGCGAGGTCGACGGCGATGTCCGAGGGCAGGAGCAGGTCGCGCTGCGTTCGGCATCGAAGGTGACCGGCGACATCGTCGCCCCGCGGGTGGTTCTCGAGGACGGCGCGACCTTCCTCGGCAGCATCGACATGTCGGGTAAGCCTCCATCCGAGCAAAGGCCCGAGCCGAAGCCGGTCGTCGCCGAGGTTCCAAAGAAAGACCCTATGCCGCCGCCATCGACGCAGGCGAACAAAACGAGCACGGCCAAAGTCTGAATGGGTTGGTTGCGGAGAGCCCGGGCGGTCGATTCGACCGCCCTCGGGGAGGGTCTGGAGATCGCCGATGGGGACGCAAACCCCGCCCTCCATGACTCGCCGGCTCTCTCCGAAATCTTCGCCACCCTCGATCCCGAACAACCGGTGAGGGTCCTCGATCTGGGCCCGGCCCTTCAGACCAATCTGAACTTCTACGCGACCATCGCCGATGGTGTCCGGATCGTTCCCCTGTTGCGCAAAGACGGTCTGTCCGGCCTCCAGGAGCTCGATCCCGAGGCCTTCACCGCCAGACTGAATCGCCTTCTGCCGGTTGACGAGCAGGTTTTTGGCCTGGTTCTCATGTGGGATCTGCTCAACTACCTGGTCGGCGAGCAGCCGTCTCTTCTCGCCCGCCACCTCGTGGCGATCACCGAGCGCGGCGCCAAAATTCACGCCATGATCGTCAATGCGCCGACCATGCCGTCCGAACCTTCCCGCTACGAGCTCCACGAGGACGGTCGTCTGACCTACCGACCGACGACGACGCAGGAAAACCCCGCCCCCGACACTCCCCCGGCCCTGGTCGAACGCTGGCTCAAACCGTTTCGGATCGAGCGCTCCTTCCTCCTCCGCCACGGCGTTCGGGAGTTCATCGCCATCCGCGGCTGAGCCACCTGCTAAACTCCAAGAGAGCGATCCGCAACAGCGAGAGGCCGGATTGGAGGAAACCCCATGATCAGATCCGCCATCTTTGTCGCCATCGTCGTCTTGATCGCGGCGCCCTCCGGCGCTCAAAACCTCCTCACCAACCCGGGATTCGACGTGCCGGATCAGCTCAACGGATGGACGTGCCGAACGACCTACGGCACGAGCGTCTGGAGTCCACATGATCATCTCGGGTCGCCCGGCTCAGGCTCGATGGAGAACGAGGTCTCGGCGACATCTGACAATCAATCGGTCCGCTGCTCGCAATGTGTGCCCGTTCATCAACACCTGGCGTACGCCGCTTCCGTCTGGTGTTTCTGGCCAGACGACCCGGACGTCTCCCAGCAGGGATCAACCAGGATCTCGTTCCAGTTTTACAGCGATGCCGACTGCATCGACGTCATCCCCGTCGGCGAGGTACAGTCAACGTATCCCACTCTCGACACCTGGCTCCACCTTGTTTCCGATGAGGTGGACGCACCGGCCGGGGCCATGTCTGCAGGGGTCTTTGTTTTCACCTGGCAAACCCTCGCGAACCAACCGGTGCGAGCCCGCGTTGACGATGTTGAATTCTCCACCACCGCTCTGTTCTGGGACGACTTCGAAAGCGGCGGTCTCGACGCATGGTCCGACTCGACGCCGTAGTCAAGGAACGGCGCCCGCACCCACGATGTTCGAGGCCCCTGCAGCCGCACCAAGAACACGGTAGACTACCGCCGGCTCGCGAGCCCGGAGGTTTCAATGCAACGCTGGATCGTCGGCATCATCGTCGCGGCGGCAGCGGCCGCGACCATATCGGCTCAGACCCTCTACATCCCGGCCTCGGCAAACGCCGATGGCGTCAACCAGACCACCTGGCGCACCGATCTTCAGATCAAGGCGGTGGCCGATGCCCCGGCGTCATTCACCATCGAGCTTCTCGAGACGGGTGTGGACAACAGCGAGCCCGCGTCCGTCGAGCACACCATCGCAGCGGGCGAAAGCCTGCGTCTCGGGAACGTGCTCGAGACCGGTTTTGAGTATTCCGGAACGTCGGCGCTGCGGATCACCGCGACCGACGGTGCGATCCTGGCAACCAGCCGGACCTACAACGACGATCCGGCCGGCACCTATGGCCAGACCGTTCCCGCAGTGAGCGAAAGTGAGGCCTTCCCTTTCGGGCACGATGCGACCCTGATTCAGCTCTCCAGGTCTCCCGATCCATCGGTGGGCTTTCGCACCAACATCGGGTTCGTCAACGCGGCGGATTCCTCGACCGCGATCGAGGTCGATGTCTTCGAGTCCGACGGCGCGCACCTCGGCACCCTCACCCGCAATCTTCCACCTTTCGGGCACCGGCAAATCAATGATGTCTTCCACGCGGTCGGCGCCGACGACGTCCCGGATGGCTACGCGATCGTCGGTACGACGTCGGAAAATGGTCGATTCATCACCTACGCATCGGTGGTGGACAACGGCTCCGGCGATGCGGTCTTCATCCTTGGCGGTTTGGAGGTCGCATCCGTGCCGTTGGAACCGCGACTCGTGGTCTTCGAGTCGTTCATGCGCCCCGGTTGACCTGTCTGCACGAGGGCCGGGACGGCGCTCCAACAGCTCAAGAACGAGTATCGAAACCAGAACGTGCTGATCATCGACCAGGATGTGGATGCGCCTCTCGGTGGCCGACTCGACCGCTGGTTCGACTCCTACAATGCCCCCGGCACGGTCTACCTTCCCCTCGTGATGTTGGATAGTGGCGAGCAGATCGACAGCGGCGATACGAACTTCACCCAGGTCTACGGCGACATGATCGACACCGCTCTGACGCGACCTGCCGGCGCCAGGATGGCGGTCGAGGCGGCGCGGATCAGCAACGTCCTCCAATTCGACGTCAGCATCACCAACACCAGCGGAGAGACCCTTTCAGCGGCCAACCGCGCAACCCTCACCGCACTGGTCTATGAGGCGCCGGCCACCGCAAGCGCGATACCCGTGGTGGTCAGGACCGGCACCACCGCCATCACGACCCTTGCCGATGGCGACACCGGCAACTACACCTTCGAAGCCACGGTATCGGGTCTTGATCCGAGCACGACCGGATGGGTCGTCATCGCCGACTATCTGCCCGCCGGTTCGACCACCGCGTACGACACGCTGCAGGCGGTGATGGGACCGTAGTTCGCGACCGGATCGCTGTGGGATATCAGCCGGACGCACACACCCTCTTGGTCATCACGAGTGCATCGCTGTTGTCGGCGTAGTAGCCCCTGCGGACACCCATCCGCTCGTATCCCAACGACTCATACAGGGTGATGGCGCCGGTGTTGGTCAACCGCACCTCGAGGGTGAGGGTCTCCCCCGCCATGGCCCGGGCGTGCTCTTCAGCGACCGCCATGAGCCTCCTGCCCAGTCCGTTCCGTCGGTGCTCAGGCAGGGTGGCGATCTTGAGGATGTGCAGATCCAGGTATTGCCAGGCGGTGAAGAGATAGGCCGCGAGCACCCCGGCGGGATCGACCAGAATCCGCTGGAAACGTCCCGGCGCGAAGAGCTCTGAAGCGAAATAGGCTTCCGGCCAGGGATCCTCGAAGCACTCGACCTCGGCCGCCGCCAGGGCCCGCACATCCCCTGGCTGAACGGCTCGAAGGCTGGTGCGCAGCCTCTCGGTCACTGAATCTCGGCCCCATGGATCGGCGGGCCCTCGACATAGAGCGGCTCCACCGGCTGAGACTCGGCGCCCGTCCGGGCGAGCAGCAGGAGCGCCTCAGCGGCGCTTCTCGCCGGCGTCACCCGCCCGCCGTCGCCGAGGTCCAGAGAATCCGACGCAATCCACGGCCCACGATCGCCGAGGGTCGACACGGCCAGGATCTCGATCTTTCCAAGCGGCTCCGGAACCCGTTGATCGAAGGTCCGGAAGGATCTCGCGTAGACCTCGCCCCGGCGACCCGGCTGCGCGGCCCAGACCTCGTCCACCGGACCGCATCGGGCCGCCTGAACGAGGAGCGAATCGAACGCGACGATCTCGGCATCGTTTGCCGCTGCCAGCCCCTGCGCGGTGGCGATGCCGGCCCTGATGCCGGTGAACGACCCGGGACCCCGGCTGATCACCACCCGCTCGATTGCCGAGGGCTCCATCCCGGCGTCTTCGATCAGGAGATCGGCGGCGGCCAGCACCAGGGTCGATCGAGGCGAGACCCCAGCCAGGCGGACCAGCGAGGCGACCCCCTCGGCGGGACCGCGGAACGCAACCTCGAGTTGCGGCCCGCAGACGACGATGGCGAGGGTGGTTGTCATGATCCGACTCCCTCACTCCCAGCCATCATCTGTCGGCTCAACATGATGGCCCAACCTTGACCGAACGTCTCTGAAGGGCAGGCAGGATGCCTGCCCCCACAGAGATCCGCGTACTATTTTGGGGCGGGCTCCCAGCCCGCCACGAGGGTTCTGGGACCTGGGAATCCTCGCGGTTCATTTCTCTCCCCGCCGCAGAATCAACCTGGCCTCCGTGGCCGCGCCGACCGCTGCCTCGCTGAAGGGCAACGTGAAGGCTTCCCCTCCCCGCCAGACCTGCACCTGGTCAGCGTAGTGCGATGACCATGGCCGACCCGACTGACCGAGCGGCATCACGGCCACCGATTCGTCCCAGTTCCCGACATCAGTCACGAGTCGCAACGCCGGCATGGCCCCCACATCGAAGGGTCGTCGGCGACTCCAGTAGTTCGCCTGGATCGTGACGTTGTCCCCACCCGCGGGGAACGGCCCTCGGTTCCAGGACCCTTCGAGGAGGCGACCTCCCACCGGGATATCGGTCAGCGGGTGTTTGAAGAAGATCTGGTGGACGTCTCCCCACGGTTGGGTGATCTCCATTCCATCGAGGACGTCGAGCGCCCGTTCCAACACCTCGGCCCGGCCTTCGCTCCCACTCGTCGAGGCATCTTCCCACCACGCATCGCTCATCCCTCCCGCCAGCAGCCGCACCAGCGACTCGGCGTCGAGTCCGGCGGCTTGGCCGAAGTCATCGGCACCGACGGCGGAACCCAGGACCAGCAGGAGACGGGAGAACAGATGGGGGGCCAACGCCGCCTCTTCCATCCGACCATCCCAATCGAGGAGCGTCTGTGCCGTCGGACCGCCATGTTCTTCGAGATCCGGACGAATCAGTTTGAGTATGCTGATGGCGCGATCCGACACCACGTCCCTCTGTAGAAGCAGGGTGGAACTCACGCTCCAATCATCGGAAGCCTCGAGCAGCCGCCGGATCCGACGAACCCGCCACGGAGGGGCGAAGTCGCCTGGAAGGCGGGAGCTCATGGGTTGGTCACCTTCGGCGAAGAAATCGTGATTCGCAGTCGCCAAGATCCCCTCCGGTGGATCCATGGACCTGGGATTTCGGCTCATCGGCAGGAATCCGCGCCATCCCCACCTGGAGTCGGCGCCGGGGGCGGGAAGACGGCCGCCGCCACGACCCCTATCCGGCACCAGCCCGACCACCTGATGGAGAATGTGGCCCCCGGTGTCGGCGGCGACCAGATTCATGGAGGGTCCGACCACACCGTCCCAGGCAAGGGCCGCATCCTCGGCCGAAACCGCCCGATTGAGCTCGAGAAGCGCCCGCACGATCCCATCCCCGGATCCCCCGGTCCAGGAGAGGGCCAGCGCCTGGTCGCCGTTGTCGCGGACCAGCGGTCCACGCTCCGACAACCTGATCTTGAGAACCACCGGATCGTCTTGCCAACGCACCCGGATCTCCTCGGTCACGGTCCGCACGCGAAGCCAGGTGCCGTCGATCAGCTCGTTCTCACCCTCTTCGTCGAGGGTCAGGACGTAGAGATCCTGGTCGTCGAGCATGGCCATTGTAAAGCTCCAGGCCACATGCTCGTTGTGGCCGATGAGCACACCGGGAGTCCCAGGCACCGATGCCCCGACCACGTGGATTCCCGGACCGCGCAGGTGGATCAGGGCGAACGCGCCTGGGAGGTGGACCCCGAGATGCGGGTCGGTGGCGACGAGCGCGCGGCCGGTGGCGGTCTTCCCGGGGGCCACCGCCCAGCTGTTGGATCCCACCCCCGAAAGCGGCGAGCGGATGGCCTCATCCTCGTCCCGCGGCATCACGGCGAGATCTCCCGGTGGGATCCAGTCTCTCGCCTCCTCCGGCGACCAACCCCACAGCTCGAGCGCCCTGGCCAGGCCGAGTCGGGTCAACTGATCGGCCCGCTGGAACTCCTCACCCATGGACCAGCTCAGGTCAAGTTGAAGGAGCAACGCCACTTCCAGCGAATTCTCAGGCCGCCACGGCTCCGGATCGAATCCCATGAGCCAGATCTCCGGCGAGATCCGGCGACCATAACGTTCGAGAGCGGCGTTGACGCCGGCGGAGTACGCATCCAGAACCGTCCGCGACTCACCTCCGAGAAGAGCGGCCTGGCGCCGTGCGGACGCTGCCAATCGCCACGTCCTCATCTTTCGATCGTTCGCCAGTGCCTGCGATCCGAAGATCTCCGCGAGTCTGCCCGACGCCAGCCGCCGAGCGAGCTCCATCTGAAAGAACCGGTCGCAGGCATGGACGTACCCCTGGGCGAACCACACGGCCTCCTCGTCGTCGGTTCGAATATGGGCAATCCCATGACCATCGAGACGGATGTCGACCTCGGCCGGACAATTCGACAGCTCCTCGATCTTGAAACCCCGTTCGGGCAGGCGACTCCTGGCGACCCCGAAACGGACCGAGGCGAGCACAAGAACGGCAGCGAGTGCGAGTCCCACGCCCGCCGACAAAATCAGAAACCATCCTCGACGTATCACGCGACCTCCGTGCCGGTATTCTACCCGCGCCCGTCGTCGAGACCGGATCCGTAGCCGTACCCGCGTACTCCCGAACGAACATGGGTGCGGATGGCCAGCCCGCGTGGAGCCGACCGGGGACTCCAACGCCACCGGACACGGTCCGAGATATACTCCAGCGCGATGAATACCGTTCACGAAGCCAGCGGGCGCCGAAACCAGACCGCCGGAGCGATCCACTGATGGCGCGGAGGGTGACCCCGGTGACTCGGCTCGCACGGCTGTGGTCCGTCCTCGCCGGCGCCAAGACAATGCTCATCGTCGTCCAGAACAACCCCGACCCGGACGCGATCGCTGCAGCGGCGGCGTTGCGCGAGATTGCCAAACAAATCCACGGAACAGCATGCTCGGTGGCCCACGCGGGAGTTGTCGGCCGCGCCGAGAACAAGGCCCTTCTCGATTACCTCAGGCTCAACACCCGCGAGCTCGAGACCCTCGACCTGGAGCGTTTCGAAAGAATCGGGATGGTGGATGCGCAACCAGGGGCGGGCAACGTCAACTTCGACCCTTCGGTGAGGTTGGACGTGGTCATCGACCACCACCCCATTCGACGCGAGACCCGATCGGCCCGATTCACCGATGTCCGCAGCCGGTACGGCGCCACCTGCTCGATGCTCTACGAGTACCTCAGCACCGCGCAGATCGAGATCCCGACCAGGTTGGCGACAGCCATGATCTACGGCATTCGGTCGGACACACAGGATCTCGGCAGGGAGAGCACCAAGGCGGATGTCGAGGCATATCTCGGCCTCTACCCTTTGGCCAACGCCCGGGTCCTGGGACGGATCGTCTCGGCGCCCCTGCCGAACAGCTACTTTTCGAAGCTCAGGGTCGCGCTCGACCAGGCGATGGTCTACGGTAACCGCATCGTCTCCGATCTCGGCGAGCTCGACTCTCCCGAGATGGTGGCGGAGGCGGCCGATCTCCTGCTCCGCGCCGAAGATGTCAGCTGGACCATGTGCTCCGGCGTCATCGAGGGTTGGATCCACCTCAGCCTACGCACCACCGACCGCGACGGCAACGCCGGCCGCATCGCCCGCAACCTTGGCGGCAGGCGAGGATTCGGCGGCGGACACGGGGCGCTGGCGGCGTCCCAGATCCCGATTCCCAACGGCAGGACCAAACGTGAGGTCAAGAACATGATCAAGAGCCTCACCCGGCGGTTTCTCAAGGCGACCGGGGGCGACAAGGTCAGCGGTTCACCTCTCTGCGGTTAGTCGACAGTCAGAAGCAAGTCAACAGTTGACAGTCGACAGTCAACAGCTCCATCGCAATTGGACACGGATCTCACGGATTCCCACGGACTTTTCTTGAAGGTGGCGACATTTTCCGAAATGCGCCTCGACTCCGTACTGAAATCAATTGAACGCCTGCGGGAGTCCGTGCGGATCGGAACGGATTTCTCGGATATCTCGTCCAAGAGGTCTCTTGCTCGGATCGATCTTCCTGGAGCGTCGGTCGATCGAGTCACCGCCTCCCTGCGATGGGACTGTGAACTGTCGACTGTGAACTGTCGACTCCGCTACAGCGGCTTCTCGTACATCCGATAGATCTTGTAGAGCTCACCGCCCATGAGCCTGACCGCGCCCTTGGTGCGTTCGTTGTCCTCGAGGATCCACGAGTACTCGCACCACTCGTAGCCGGCCTTCAGGGCGACCTCGATGCCGTTCGCGAAGAGAAGGCTCTCGATTCCGCGGTTGCGGAAACCCTCCTTCATCCCGAGCAGGATGAGGCGAATCCCGATCAAGGACTCGGCCTTGGTGAAGAGCAGGTGCCGTATGAGCTTGACGGGATGGCGCCATAGGGAGCCGCCGATGTCCTTGAGAACCGGGTTCCAGTCGGGAACCGTCAATATAAACCCCACCGGCTCATCATCGATGAGGGCGATTCGCACCAGATCAGGGTGGACCAGATCCTTGAGCTCGCCGGCCAACGCGTCGAACTCGGCGCTGCTGACGGGGACGAAGCCCCAGTTTTTCTCCCAGGCGGCGTTGTAGAGCTCCTTGATGAGCGCCACCTCGGTGTCGAAGTTCTTCAGATCGGCGCTCCTTGTCGTCAGCCCCGGGTTACGCCGCACGGCTCGGGCGCCGAGCCTTTTCAACCGCTCGAGACTGGCGTCGTGAACCGGCGAAATGTAGGCGTAGAGGTCCTTGGCCTTGGCATAGCCCGCGCCTTCAATGAGATCGGCATACCATGGGGGATTGTAGGTCATCATAAGGACCGGAGGGCTGTCGAATCCCTCCACGAGTAGGCCGCACTCGTAGTTGGTCGAGGGATTCGCCGGTCCCCGAACCGCATCGAGGCCTCGCTCGAACGCGCACTCCTCGGCGGCGGCCAGGAGCGCGTTCACCACCTCGGGCCGCTGAACGGTTTCGAAGAAACCGAAAAACCCGACATTCTCTTCGTGGGCTCGATTGTGTGCGTGGTTGAGGATCGCCGCGATTCGACCGACGACCTGCCGGCCGTCGCGGGCCAGGAAGAGCTCGATTTCGGCTTCACGACCGCCGTCGTAGAACGGGTGATGATTCTCGTCGAGGAGCTTGCGGACATCCGCCTTGAGCGGCGGCACCCAGTTGGAATCGTTGCGGTAGAGCGTGAAGGGCAGATTGACGAAGGCCGAGAGATCCGCGCGTCCGGAGACCTTGTCGACCCTCAAGCAATCACCCCCAGTTCACGGCCGACCTTGGCGATCGCGCCGAGGGACCGGTCGAGGTGCTCCCGGGTGTGGGTCGCCATGTACGAGGTACGAATCATGGCGCGACCGGAAGGCACCGCCGGAGATACCACGGGGTTGACGAAAACGCCCTCCTCCTGGAGTCGTTTGGTCATCATGAAGGAGGTCACATCCTCGCCGACCACCAGCGGAATCACCGGCGACGCGGACTGACCGGTGTCAAAACCCAGGGTGGTGAACTCGCGCTTCATATAGTCGGTGATCTCCCACAGGCGATCACGCCGTTCGGGCTCACGAATCATCACCTCGAGGGCCTTGATCACAGACGCCACCGAAGCGGGCGGAGGGGATGCGGAGAACATCAACGGTCGCGCCTTGTGCTTGATCCAGTCGATGACGTCTCCGTTGCCGACGACGAAGCCGCCCACTCCAGCCAGGGACTTGGAAAATGTTCCCATCACGAGATCAGCATCGTCGTCGAGACCGAAGTGTTCGGCGGTTCCCCGCCCGTTGGCTCCCATCACCCCGATTCCGTGGGCGTCGTCGACCATCAGTCGCGTTCCGAAGCGCTTCTTGAGCTCGACGATCCTGGGAAGATCGGCGACATCGCCCTCCATGGAGAAGACCCCGTCGACCACGATCATGGCCGCCGTGTCGTCGCCGATGCTGCGCAGCCGCTCCTCGAGGGCGCCCATGTCGTTGTGGGCGTACTTGAGCACCCGGCCATAGGACATCCGCGCCCCATCGAAAATGCAGGCGTGATCGAGGCTGTCGAGCACCACCACATCGCGGCGACCGATGATGCTCGAAATCACCCCCAGGTTGACCGAGAATCCGGTGGAGAAGCAGAGCGCGGCGTCGCGTTCCATGAACGCCGCCAGTTTTTCCTCGAGCTCGACGTGGATATCAAGCGTCCCGTTGAGGAATCTCGAACCGGCGGTGCCGGAGCCGTACTTCCTCAGAGCCTGTTCGGCGGCATCTTTGATCTCGGGATGGTTGGTAAGTCCCAGGTAGTTGTTGGAACCCAACATGATAACCCTGCGGCCGTCCATGGTGACCACCGGGTCCTGGCCTGACTCGATCATGCGGAAGTAGAGATAGAGCCCCATGGCCCGCACTTCGTCGGCGTCCTTGAAATCAAAAGCCTTCTGAAAAACGTCCATTCTTCTCCGTCGGTGCGGTGCCGGCACCGTCTTCAATCCACGGCACGCAATCGCAAGCTTAGCGCACCCAACCCTTGAGTCGATACCAACGCCACGTGGTATCGGCTCCGTCGGCAAACAACGTCCCGGCCCCCAGCCCCAATCCCCTGAGCGAGCCGGCGGTCTGAGCGGTCCAATGCCTGGCGAGCAGTTCTTTGGTCTTGTCCAACGTCAGCGGCAGCCGATCCCAACCCAGGCGCTGGAGGGTGCTGCCGGCGACACCGGCGGCGCGAATGACCGTCGATGGCACACGAACCAAGCGCACCCGGCATCCGCCGGCCTCAGCCAGTTGGTCAAAGATGTCATCGAGCCGCTGCGGCGAGGGTTCTCCCAGATGGTAGATCTCACCATGGGTGCCGGCAGCCCCCGCCGCCAAGACGGCGCGGACGACGTCCCCCACGTAGGCCATGGTCAACCACCGCTCACCCGCCGGGATGGCCGCCAAACCCTTGGACGCCATCTTGAAGAACTCGAAGATGTCGGTATCGCGCGGGCCGTAGATCGCCGGTGGCCGGAGGATGCACCACCAGCCGGTGTCACCGAGAGCAGCCACTTCGGCCTCGCCGCCGAGCTTGGACCGACCATAGGCCGATATCGGCGCCGCCGGATCGGATGGGGCCTTGCCCTCGGGCTCCGGCGACGGTCCGCAAGCGGCCAGCGACGAGACCTGAACGAACCGGGCGTCCGGGGCGCTCCGACGAACCGCCTCGACCAGGTTCGCGGTGCCGAGACGGTTGCCGCGGTCGAAGTCAATCTCGCGACCGGCGCGGAGGACGCCGGCAAGGTGGATCACGGTACCGGCCCCTTCGACCAGGCGGTGCAGCGACCCGGTGTCTTCGAGCGAGCCCTCGACCCAGTCGGCCTCGACCCCACCGATCCAGCGCGGGTCGGCGGGGTCTCGAACGAGAATCCGGGGCCGCAGACCGGCGCCGCACAAGGTATCCACGAGGTGGGAGCCGACAAAGCCGGTTCCGCCCGTGAGTGCCACCGGCTGCGCCAGGGACGCAATCCGGTTTGTCACATCGAGGGGCGGCACGAGGGGGTCGGCGGGGGAATAGTCAGCGGTCATCGATCACTCATCCGATTCGAGATGGTAGCGGTGCCTGCGCAACCGAAACGACTCACTCCAATCCCACGTATTCCGCCCACGAGGTGCTCGTTTCCCGCACCCGAACCCTTTCGAGCTCGAGGCCCTCGGGTATCTCATAGATCGCTCCCGACGGGGTCCGTACCGTACCGTCGGCCTTGATGCGGTCCGAGATCTGCTCGTAGAGCCAGCGCGCCAGAACCTCGGTTGTCGGATCCTCCCCGTCGAAGAGCAATACGCGTTCACCGACGGCCTTGAGACCGTCGAGCTGGGGATCTTCGGAGTTGAGGGCCATGGCGTGATCCAACCGTTCGACCAGATCGATCACCAGAATCTTGAGCGCCTTGTAGTCGCAGAGCATGTCGTTGTCGTCGAGCAACCGGCCACGCGCCACCACCTCGATCTTGAGGCTGTGGCCATGTGGGAAACGGCACTTCTCCGGATGCTTGCTCAACCGGTGGCCGTATTCGACCTCGAAGGTCTTGGCGACTCTGAAAAAACCCATATTCATTACCTACGGTGAAGGAATCAAACTCCTCTGCCACCTCCGAAGAGGTCGAGGTGCAGTCGCGGAGTGTAGCGAAAGCCATGGTCCGAGCACAAGACTGCGATCAAGGTCGCCTTCTCCGCCACCTCGGCGGCACTCCGTCCCTCGGCCATCAGAAGAACCCTGGAAGCCTCGATCCCACCGATGTTCTCGACCAATTCGAGGATCTCGGGGAGATCATCACCATCGGTGACGACGAACTTGAGCTGGTGATCGGGAAAGCGGCGGACGAGGCGGCGCACGGGGTCCGGATCGGTCCGCGATCGACGGTGCCGATCCCGCCACGCACCCTGCGGGTCCGAGTTGGCGGTTTTGGGCGAGAGCGAGAGCAGATCGCACTCGAAGGGTGGATCGAGTGTGCCTGCAGTCTCGACGGTGACGTGCAGCCCGGCTGCCCGGAGCCCTCGGGTGAGAGCCCCGATCTCGCGCTGCAGCAGCGGCTCGCCCCCGGTGACCACCACGTGTCGGACCCCCGACCCCGTCGCCTCGGCCAGGAGATCCGCCACCGAGCGTCGTTCGCCCTCGGGCAACCACGAGGTGTAGGGGGTGTCGCACCAGCGGCAGCGCAGGTTGCAACCCGAGGTGCGGATGAAGAACGACGGCACCCCGACCAGGATCCCCTCGCCCTGGAGGGAGGTGAAGGTCTCGGAGATGAACATTGGGGGATGATACTGGATGCTGGATGTTGGATAGGATCGTCGCACTGAGCTGCAACCCACAGATCACGCAGATTGACGCAGATCCATCGCAGGGTCACATCGCAAGGAGGGCGAGGACCGTCCATCGCAAAGGGCACGAAGCCATCGCAATGGAGAGCGGGCGTCGCGTGGCTTGGATGTTTTCAGACTCCGTGGTGGCGCGCCCCCGACCGAAACGACTCTGAAGGGCAGCCAGGATGGCCGCCCCACAACCGCCGCAATCATCGATGTGATGTTGCAGGGACATGCTTCCATGCATGCTATGTAGAGGTGCGGCGGTACTTCGGACCTCCCACGAAATCAGGCGGGCCCCTTGTTCAGCGTTCCAAACCCTCTACTGCGATGGCTCTGCATCGTTGCTTGCGATGTCTTTGCGTCCCTTGCGTCTTCGCGGTTCAACCCTGCGATGGTGCGATGAAATCTCTGCCTATCTGCGTGATCTGCGGGCAATCCTGCGTTGGTGCGATGGCTCAATCCTGCGATGGTTTTTTCGATGTTCTTGGCGTTCTTGGCGATCTTTGCGGTAAGACTGCGATGGACCTCTGCGCCTTTGCGTTGAATTGTGATGGCTCCTCATCGATCAGGGAGAGGGAGTGGGAGAAGGAGAGGATCATCACGGGAACGGGAACGGGAACAGGAACGGGAGAAGGATAAGATACCCCACGTGAACGAGCAGCACCCCCTCCTAGAACGAGCGCACGAGGCACCGGAGTCGCCCGGGGTGTATCGGTTTCAGGATGCGGGCGGGAAGGTGCTCTACGTCGGGAAGGCGCGCGACCTCCGACGAAGGGTTCTCTCGTATTTCGGGAGGTCGGACCTGTCGGAGCGAACCCGGGCCATGCTCGGACGGGCCCGTCGTCTCGATTACACCGTCACCGCCTCGGAGGTCGAGGCGTTCATTCTCGAGAACACCCTCATCAAACGGCACCGACCCCGATTCAACGTGCTCCTCCGGGACGACAAGACCTACCCCTACATCAAGCTCACGACCGGCGAGGAGTGGCCGCGGGTCCTCTTCACCCGGAAAGTTCGTAGTGACGGCCACACCTACTTCGGGCCCTTCATGGGTCAACGCATGGCGCGGCGTCTCATGGACCTGGCCCGGACCCACTTCCAGGTTCGCACCTGCCACATCGAGATCGACGGCAAGCTTCCGCGCCCGTGTCTCTACTACCACATGAAGGCCTGCCTGGGCCCCTGCGTCGACGGCCTCACCGACGCCGATGCCTACACCGGGGCGGTGGACGAGCTCAAGCTCTTCCTCGGCGGCCGCCACCGCGAGCTGTTGCCCCGGCTCGAAACCAGCATGTGGGCGGCATCCGAGAGCGAGAACTTCGAGCTCGCGTCGAGATACCGCGACCTCATCGCCGTGGTTCGTCGACTCGGTGAGCCGCAGGATGTGGAGCAACCTGGCCGGGGTGACGCCGACGTCTTCGCCGCGTTCACCGATGGTGAGCACGCTTCGGTCTGCGTCCTCCCCTACCGCACCGGCAAACTGGTGGACAAGCGCGAGTTCCACTTCGAGGGCGTCGGCGATGTCGGAATGGCCGAACTCCTGACCAGCTTCACCGCCCAGTACTACGAGGCCAATCCGGCCATTCCGCGCACCGTTGAGACCTCGGTCGATCTCGATGAGGACGACCGCGAGCTCCTGCGGTCGTGGCTCGCCCACCGGCGGGAGAGCGCCGTCGAGGTCGCCGCGCCCAAGCGCGGCCCCCGCGCCCGACGGGTCGAGCTCGCCCGAGACAACGCGAAGGCGGCATTTGATCTCCGTTTTCGCGCGCCGCGATCCCGGGCCCAACACCTGGCACGACGCATCGGCGAGGCCCTCGGCCTCGATCGGCCGGTCCAGCACATCGAGTGCTTCGACATTTCACACACCGGGGGCAAGGACACCACCGCCTCGTGTGTCGTCTGGCGTCGGGGCCGGATGGACAAGCGCTCCTACCGGAGCTTCCGCATTCGTTCGGTGGATGGCGTCGACGACTTCGCCTCCATGTCGGAGGCCGTGACCCGGCGCTACCGCCGGCTTCGGGATGAGGGCGCCGAGATGCCTGATCTGGTGCTCATCGACGGCGGCGTCGGCCAGCTCAATGCAGCCATGGCTGCGATCGACTCTCTCGATCTCGAGCTGTCCATGGCTGGGCTGGCGAAACGCGAGGAGAAAATCTGGCTGCCCGGGGCGTCGGAGCCGCTGTGCCTCGAACCCTCGGATCCGGCCCACCTCGTCCTCCGTCAGGCGCGGGATGAGGCCCACCGATTCGCCGTCAACCGCCACCGCAAACGACGCAGCAAACGGACCCTCGCCACCGAGCTCATCAATGTCCCCGGCATCGGGCCCGGCCGCGCCAAGGCACTGCTCACCCGATTCGGTTCAGTTCGCGGTGTTCAGCAGGCCACGGTCGAGGAGCTGCAGAGAGCCATCGGTCCGCGGCTCGGCCGCCACCTCTGGCGGCACCTCCACGCTGGAGACACAACCGATTAGGCATGCACCCGTCGCAATTCGTCCGACGAATTGCCCCTAGCCCGACCTTCTCACCAATTTTCGTCACGAGGGCGTCGAGGCGCTGTGCACTGCTGGGATTTCTCATCTTCGGGCGCGGAGGCGTTCTCTGCAGTACGTTGAGCACCGGGAGATGAGAAATCACAGCTGGGTGCTGTGCATCGTCGGCCGCAGCAGGAAATTGGTGAGAAGGTCGGGCTAGTCTTCGGGAACGAGCCCCAATCGGACCAACGCCCTTCGCGCGGCGCGCTGCTGAGCGCCCCTTTTGGAGCGGCCCTCGCCACGAGCCACCTCTTCCCCAGCCCAGCTGACGGTGTAGACCCACTTCCGCATGTGGTCGGTCCCTCCCTTGCGGATCAGCTTGTACTCGGGCAGGGGCAGCCCCCCCGCCTGCGCCGCCTCCTGAAGGGCGGATTTGGGGTTGGCCAGCGCCAGGGTGCGTTCATCGAGCTCGTCCACCTCGTCGCCCAACTCGCGCATGATGAACGCCCGCGCCTCGCTCCACCCGCCGTCGATGGCGATGGCGCCGATCACGGCTTCGAAGACATCCTCGAGCAGATTGCTCGACTCGCGCCCGCCGCCCCGTTCGAGGCTCTGCCCGACCTCGACCCAGCCGTCAAGACCGAGCAGGGCGGCGCGCTCCGCCAACCTCTCCGACCGGACCAGATGGGTGCGCTTTCGGGTCAGATCACCCTGATCGTCGCCGGGAAAGCGCTCGAAGAGCATGAGGGCGACGACATGGCCGAGGACCGCATCACCGAGGAACTCGAGACGCTGGTACGAGCCGGCGAAGTCGGAGGCAACGGACGACCCGTGTCGAAGCGCCCGTTTGAGGATTTCCGGATCTTCGAAATCATATCCGAGAGCTTTCTCGAGCTCGGCCAGGGGGGTTCTCAGTTCGTCGTTCACGCCGCCATGCTACTCCGTCCGAGCCATCGTGTGGCGAACTCGGGCGAACCGGATGTGGATCTGCTCGCCGTGGGTCCCCGGCCAGTAGATCCGACGGCACCCACCGCACCGGCGAAAACGCTCGGCGGTCTCGAGGACATATGGCGGGACCTCGGCCGCAACCTGGTCGGGGCTCACATCCTCGAGGATGCCGTTGCAGTCACTGCATCGGGCGGCTTCCAGATCCTCCGGCGGAGGCAGCTCGTGCCGGTCCAACACCTCCGCGAGCTGGGCCTCGAGGGTGCCGGAGCGGACCATCTGGGTCTTGGGACCGACGGCGGCGAGTTCGTGGTCGCGGGTCAGCAGCCAGCGGCCCTCGTTCTCGGCAATCCGCGCGAGCTCGGCGTCTTCGGGCTCGGTCCCAAGATAGAGACAGTCGTAGCCGCAGAGCCGCAACCAACGCGCCAGGGATCCGAGCATGGCGTCGCAGAGGAAGCGCGGGCTCGTCGCGGGTTTGTTCATCCAGGATCGAGGATAGCGTGGAATCGGTTGGTGTGTCGTTGGAGGGTCAGAAGGTGAGATGGTCAGAGGGTTGGAAGATCATGAGGTGAGCGGGGGGCGCGTTCGCCCACTTTCCGACTTTCTCACCTTCTCACGACCTCACGCCTCATGACATCCGTGCCTCAATCGATGTAACCCAGCGCGCGGAGCCGTTCGAGGGTCTCCTCATAGCCGCCCACGATCAGGGCCCGCTCGGGGTTCCACCACAGGGCCGGGCCACGTCCCGGCGCCGTCGGCGCGTCGAGTGTTCGCGGATCGACCCGTTGTCCGGGAGCCAGGCCCAGCCGATGGGGATCTCCTTCAATCACGGTCACCATCGCGGGTACCGAGTCGGGCGCCAGCGCCACCGCGCAGACGGGGTCCGTGTCGGCGCAGCGTACCTCGAACCGGCCGCTCGATTGGGAGACCTCGATCGCCGACGGGCTCCACGCCTGAACGACATCGAGGACCCCATCGACCTCCAACGCCGTTGTTGCCTGGCCCTTCCCGCCCCAAAGCAGAAGCTGCATTCCCGGAACCATCCGCCCGGCGGTGTCGATAAACGCCGCACCGACTCGATCGATGATCTCGTTCGGGATCGAACCCGGTCGGTCCTCACCCGGATCCGACGCCAGGTCCAGGTGAAACGAACCCGTCGGCAACGGTCTCATCGCGACGAATTCACGCCGACCCTCGGCGCCGAGACCGGGCTGGGCCGCCATCCTCATCACCACCTTGTGATCGCCCTCCCTCCACGCCCATCGGAGCGGACCGGCGCTGAAGGTCGCACTCACCAGCGGCCCCGTCGAGCCGCCCGACAGTAACGATCGGCCGGACATCCCCTCTTCGGGCTCGACTCCGCAGATCTCGAGCAGGGTGGGTCCGAGATCGAGCAGCTGAACGGGTGCGACAACCTCGCCGGCGGTGATGGACGGCCCCCGCATCATCAGGGGCACCGCGATGGCCTCCTGATACAGATTCAGACCGTGGGCCCAGGCGCCGTGTTCGCCGAGCGCTTCGCCGTGGTCCGAGGTGAGGACCACCTCAGCTGAATCGGGCAGCTCCGACAGGAACCGCGCCACCACCCCGTCCACGTGGCGAACCTCTCCGGCGTAGAGATCCCGGAGCAACCGACTCTCCTCGGCCGTGGCCTCCCGCTGATGGCGGGCCAGCGGTCTGAGCGGCGGAACAGTCATCCGGACACCCGAATGGCTGCGGTACGGCTCGTGCGGATCCATCAGGTGGAGATAGAGAAAGCCGTCCTCTCCCCGGTGGGAGGCCAGCCAGCGGCGGGCTTCGCCAGTGACCCACTCGCCGTCGGGCGCCGCCGACGAGCCGCGTCCATCGGGCACCTGAAAACTCGAAAAACCCGCGGCGAAACCGTTGCGGGCGTGGATGGTGTAGTTGGCGACCACGGCGCCCCCTTCGAACCCGGCCCCGTGGAGCCGGGTCGCCCATGTGGCGACGGACTCGGGAACTCCGATCATCTCGCCTTCGGCGGAGCTCAGCTCGAGCACCGGCCGAGCCGTGAAGAAGGAGGCGACCGAAGGGAGCGTCCACGAGGAGTTGGCGATGGCGTTGCGCCACCTTCGGCCGGAGGAAAAGCCCTCGACCACCCCGGGCATCAGCTCGGGGTTGACATGATCGGCGCGCAGGGTGTCCACCAGCACCACAACGAGCAATCGCGGCTCGGCCTGCGGCCGACCCAGCCGCGGGCTGCCGAGCACCACATCGGGCGGCGCCTCGATCCGATGCCTCCCCCGGCCACGTCGGATCTCGACCGGCCTCGACTCACCGACACCCAGAGACCACTCCACCTCCCCATCCGGTCCGATGAGTCGCACGGTCGCCGAGGTCTGGCCACGGTTGAGAAGCTCCATCCTGAGCTCGTGTCCGCGCCCTTCGGAGGAAAAGTCCCGTCCCGCCGCCGGGACCCCGAGGACCCAGCGCTCGCCCGAGTCGTGCAGGGTCCACTCCTCGGACCACAACCGCCGCCAACCGGTCTCGGCGATGCCGCAGCCGACAAGCGGAATTACGGCAAGAATACCCGCCGCGACCCGGATTCCAGGTTTGAATCTCATCAAATCGGCAGCATCATATCAGGGGCCCCGAGGCCATCGTCAGGTGCTACAATGACCGCCGTTTCGTCAACCCGCGGCAAAGATCCGTCGGGCCAAATTGGAGGAAAACATGCCGGCCATCGAAACCACCCCCGAACTCGTCCAGAAGGTCTACGACACAACCCGCAAACGGCTCGAGGTCATCCGCGGGCGCTTCAGCCAACCCCTCACTCTGACCGAAAAGGTCCTATTCGGACACCTGGCGGACCCCGAAAACGAGGTCCTCGATCGCGGCAAGGCCTACATCCAGCTCCAGCCCGACCGCGTGGCCATGCAGGACGCCACGGCCCAGATGGCGCTGCTCCAGTTCATGCTCTCGGGCCGCGACACCACAGCTGTACCGTCGACCGTCCACTGCGACCACCTCATCCTCGCCCGTTCCGGCGCCGACACCGACATCGAGGCGGCCATCGACCTCAACCGCGAGGTCTACGATTTCCTCCAATCGACCTCGGCCCGCTATGGTCTCGGTTTCTGGAAGCCCGGCGCAGGAATCATCCATCAGGTCGTCCTCGAGAACTACGCCTTCCCCGGCGGAATGATGCTCGGCACCGATTCCCACACCCCCAACGCGGGCGGTCTCGGGATGGTCGCGTGCGGAGTCGGCGGCGCCGATGCGGTCGATGTCATGGCCGGTTTCAACTGGGAGGTCCTCCAACCCCAGGTGGTCGGCGTCAGGCTCTCAGGCTCGCTCCACGGCTGGTCGGCCCCCAAGGACGTCATCCTCAAGCTCCTCGATATCCTCACCGTCAAAGGCGGGACCAACCGCATCATCGAGTACTTCGGCGAAGGGACCGAATCAATCTCGTGCACCGGCAAGGCCACCATCACCAACATGGGCGCCGAGCTCGGGGCGACGACCTCGATCTTCCCCTATGACAAACGGATGAAGACCTATCTCGATGCCACCCAGCGGGCCCGGATCGCCACGCTCGCCGAGGCCAACCGGGACCTCCTCACCGCGGATCCCGAGGTCACCGCCGATCCCGGGAAATACTACGACCTCGTCATCGAGATCGATCTCGACACCCTGGAGCCGCACATTGTCGGCCCCCACACTCCCGATCTCGCGCGCCCGGTCTCGCAGATGGCCGCCGATGTCACTGCCAACGGCTACTCCGACACGCTCACTTCGGGTCTCATCGGCTCGTGCACCAACTCGTCCTATGAGGACATCACCCGCGCCGCCGACGTCGCCCAGCAGGCCCTCGACCACGGCGCGAGCATCAAGTGCCCGCTCTGGGTCACCCCGGGATCCGAGCAGGTCGAAGCCACCATCGAACGGGACGGCCAGATGGGAACCCTGGAGCAGCTCGGCGCCACCGTCCTGGCCAACGCCTGCGGTCCGTGCATCGGCCAGTGGAAACGAGACGACATTGCCGACGGCACCGTCAACTCCATCATCTCCTCGTTCAACCGCAACTTCGCCAAGAGGAACGACGGCAACCCCAAGACGGCGTCGTTCATCTCGAGCCCGGAGATCGTCATCGCCTACGCCATCGCCGGCAGGCTGAGCTTCAACCCGCTCACCGATGAGATCGAGAACAACGGTGCCTCGTTCAAGCTCGAGGCCCCGAAACCCGCCCCCGAGATCCCTGCTGAAGGTTTTGTCTTCAAGGCCGACGGCTACCTTCCCCCGCCCGACGACCGCTCAGGTCTGGAGGTCAAGGTCAGCCCCGACTCGAAACGGCTCCAGGTGCTGAGCCCCTTCGCCCCGTGGGACGGTTCCGATTTCGAGAAGCTTCCGGTCTTGCTCAAGGCCGACGGCAAATGCACGACGGATCACATCTCCCAGGCCGGACCGTGGCTGCGGTTCCGCGGACACCTCGACAACATCTCCGACAACCTCTTCCTCGGTGCCATCAACGCCTTTGCCGACGAGCCCGGCCACGGCGTCAACATCACCACCGGCACCGTCGCCTCCCTCCCCGAACTCGCCCGCTGGTACAAGGACAACGGGATCGACTGGGTGGCCGTCGGCGACGAGAACTGGGGTGAAGGATCTTCGCGGGAACACGCCGCCATGGAGCCTCGCCACCTCGGCGGGAAGGCCATCATCGTCCGCTCGTTCGCGCGGATCCACGAGACCAACCTCAAGAAACAGGGCGTGCTGCCCCTGACCTTCGCCGACCCAGCGGACTACGAGAAGATCCTCGTCGACGACCGGATCTCCATCGTCGGCCTCTCCGACCTCACCCCGGGCTCGCAGGTCACGGCAGTCATCCACCACAGCGACGGCCGCGAGGAAGAAATCAAGCTCAATCACAGCCTCAACGACGAGCAGGTGGAGTGGTTCAAGGCGGGATCCGCGCTCAACGTTTTGCGTACAAAGAACTGAACTCAAAGCCTCGACGTGAAACCGCCCCGGGGAGACCCGGGGCGTCTTTTTCGGGGTCTTGAGGTCGTGTGGGTCTTGGGGTCTTGAGGTCTTGGGGTCTTGAGGTCTCCGGAAGGGTTCTGAGGCGCGCCCTGAAAGGACGCGCCCACCGGTTCCATGAATCGAGGACGCACCAGGACGGCCCGCCTCAGAGACGATTCGGGACCGTGACACGATTCGGTTCGGGGGTCTGAGGGTTTGAATCGTGCGATGCCTCACTCCCGGGCGCCGGAGGCGCCGGCCAACCCCTCTTCCCCAGGCGCCGGAGCCACCCGTCACACCCTCACCCCTTCCATTGACGCCAGACCCCCGCTCTGCGACCATCAAACAATGGCTGCCGACCGCGAGAACTACGATCTACCACTCCCGGATCTCGACTTCCTCCAAGTCTTCATGCCGTACGAGCTGCGCCTCGCCCAACGCCGCGCGATGATGGGAAAACAGGATCCCAGATACACCCTTTCGAGCACGTTCGTCGGTCTCTACCTGGTTCGACTGAGGGCGGTGAGCGGCGACTGGTTTCCGTCGGCCATCGAAGGCGGGCGCCAGATCGGCATCCACGTCACCCAACTGCTACGCGAGGCCATGCGCGACTCGGACATCCCCTTCAAGCTCTCGGATGAGGAGCATCTCGTCATCCTGCGCGATATCGACCCACAGCACGCCTACGTCGTAGCGCAACGTTTTCTTACCTTGGCGGGTCGCTCGGATCTGCTTCGCGCCGCCGGGCTCAGAACTCGGGTCGGCTATGTGATCTACCCCCTCTCAACCCAACCGAACTTTCCGGTTGAAGAGTGGGAGCGGCTCATCGAACTCGCCCGGACCATGAGCGACCGCGGCGACCGAACGGGACCGGCTTCCGGCTATGGACTCCTCCGGGGACCCCAGATGGAGACCGCCAACATCCCCGAGACCGACCTCATTCCCCTCGCCTTCCAGGACTCGGATTCTCTGGTCAAGGCGGGTCTGCTGCAGATCCAGAGGATTCACCTCCTGCCGGGAATCTGACCGAAGTTGACAGTTCACAGTTGACAGTGTTCGCGGTCCTCCCGCGCCTTGCGATGGGACTGTTGACTGTCAACTGTGAACTGTCAACTTCGGTCAGATCCCCGGTACAATCCCCCCATGCCCCTCGATCTCGGCCACTGGCTTCCCGAGTTTCCGATTCGGGAGAGTTGCCTCTATCTCAACCACGCCGCCGTGTGTCCGCTGCCGTTCCCCGTGGCCGAGGCCATGAGGCGGCAGGTGACCGATCAGCAACTGACCGGCTACGCGAACTCTGACCAATGGCGCAATTCCGAGCTCTCCTGCCGCCACCTCGGGGGTCAGGCGCTGGGTTGCGATCCCGAGGACATCTCGATCATCCGGTCAACCTCCGAGGGGCTCTCCCTGATCGCCGAGGGACTTTCGTGGAAGAACGGCGACGAGGTTTTGGTCGGCGAAGAGGAGTTTGCTTCCAACGTCGCCCCGTGGCTCAACCTCGAGAGCAGGGGCGTTCGAGTCACCCGGTTCCAACAACCCGACGGTCGTATCGATCCCGCCGATGTCGAAGGAGCGATGACCGATCGCACCCGCCTCTTGACCGTGTCATGGGTGGCCTTTCACAGCGGGTGGATCGCACCGTTGGAGACCCTCGCGACCCTGTGCCGCGAGCGGGGCGTGCTGATCGTGGTCGATGCCATCCAGGGTCTCGGCGTGATGACGATGAAGATGCGCGCGCTCGGCATCCACGCCGTGGTCGCCGACGGCCACAAGTGGTTGCTCGGCCCCGAAGGCGCAGGTCTCATGGCCACATCCCCCGGTTTGAGACGAGAGCTTCGGCCGGCCATCACAGGGTGGCGGAACATCCGACGAGAGCCCGGGAGTTTCTTCCTCCACGAGCTCGAGGTCCTCAAGAACGGGCGTCGATTCGAACCCGGCGCCACCAACACGGTGGGCACCGCCGGCCTCGGCGCCGCCCTGGACCTCTTGAACAGCGTCGGCCACGAGCAGGTGCAGGCGAGGGTCGAGGTGCTTGCCCGGCTGCTGACCCGGATTCTCATTGCGCACGGCTGGGATGTGTTCTCACCGGGTTCGGGCCAACCGATCGCCGGGATCGTCGCCGCCCGCCACCCGAACGTGGCGCCGGGGGAAGCCGCCGAACGGCTCGCTCAACGCAAGGTCGTGAGTTCGGTCCGGCAGGGATCGGTTCGGTTCTCACCACATTTCTACACGACGCGCGGTGAGCTGGAAGCCCTGGATACCATTTTGGAGAAGGTGGGGCTCTGAACTCCGATCGTCCCTGGACAGTCCAATCAAACAACTCTGAGGCCTGATCCGCAGCGGCTTTCGAAAATCCGACCTCGCATCCCCCGTCGAGGGCGAGTCGGGATAGGGCACCGCCGTGAATCAGACCTCAGAAAACGAATACGAAACACGCCAATCGCCTCAATCATCTTCACGGCGCGACCGCACTCCACGCCGTCGTGTCGCCCGTTTCGAAACCATCACCAAAGATCGCGGTCAGGAAGACCCCCTGGGCGTAGACATCGGTTCCCGTCGCGAGGTTCCGGGAGTCGTTCCAGACGATCATCGCTTCATTCCAGCCGGTTAGCCCGACCACCGGTCCGTTCTGACCGTAGGGCGCGGTTGAGACCGCGAGCCCGTCAGGCGGCCCCACGATGGCTGTCCCTTCAACGATTTCGACAGCGTAGATATCGGCGATCGATTCGCCGACGCGGCCATCCCTCCATGCGATCACCACCGAACCGTCCCTCGGAGACCCCACCGCCGGGTCTCTCTGGTCGCCCGCCGCCGCCGAGATGACGACCCCACCCGCGGTCCACGTCGGCCCGTCGTCTTCGACCCTTTGCGCGTAGAGGTCTTTCCTGTTCGTGGCGTAGTCGCGCAGATCCTCCCAGACAAAGATCGCTCCGCCCCGTCCGTCGGCGACCCCGCGGAGGGTGTGCTGGCTGTTGATCGAGGTGTCGTTGAGCACGATGCCGTTGGCCGTCCATTGATGGGCCCCCGCGGAGTCGATGTACTGGGCCCAGACCTCGAGGTAGTCTGGCGGTCTGGGGTCGAACCACGCAATGAAAGCGCCCCCGCCGCCATCGGCCGCGATGGCCGGGTAGGTTTGGGCGCGATCGTTGACGCAGACCGGGACGTCTCCGGGCCAGAGCTTGACGCCCGAGACGGCGATTCGCTGGGCGTAGATGTCGTAGTCGGTGAATCGCTCGTCCCTCCAGGCGACGATGGCGCCTCCATCGATGGACGGGACCACCGCCGGGCCGTTGCCACCCTGGTTTCCGGTGGCGTTGCAAAGAGCCACGTTGACCGTGGGATCGGTCGGCCAGATCGCAAATGCCGGGGCCGCGAGCCCAACCGCGAAGACTGCACCGATAAGACACCGCGACGTCATCGCCCACCTCCAACCAGGAGTTTTCGAAAGCCGATTCCTGCTCTCCAATATCGGTCAATGAACGGTCATGGGAAGAGACGAACGCGACAATCAGGCTGACAGGGATGTGGAGTCAAACGATTTGAGAAGGGTTTGCCCATGAAAGACCCACTCGTTCCACTCTGAGCTCTGATTCACGGCTGAAAACGACAGCCCCGTCGCCGTTCCGACTCGGATGCCGCGCCAAGACGGTTCGACCTCGAGAATCAGCACTCAGGATTGAAAATGATGATGCTATCCGGGAAGCGTCTCGAGCAGATAAGCGATAAGTCTGATCCGCCGGTCGAGGGACGCGAGACTGACCCACTCTTCGCGCGTGTGCATTCCATCCCCCACGGGTCCGAGCCCGTCGATCACCAGAACCGCCGACGGATCGGGCAGGAAGTTGGGGAACGAGACGCCGCCCCGGTCGGTCTCGGTTTCGAGCCTCCAACCATCGGTCCTGGCGGCATCGACAAGCATCCGGGCGAGCTCGCCGCCACGCTCCGAGGGAGGCACGGGCGGGATTTCTTCGACCACATCAAAGAGGATCTCGACCCCCCATGACTCGGCGGCTCGCTCGGCCAACCCGCGCATCCGGTTCAGCACTCGGTCGCGATCGGCAAGCGTCAGATACCGCGCCTCGCCCTCCGCCAGAGACCGATCGGCCACGACGTTCAGCCGCTGTGAAGTACCGACGAAGCGGTGCTCCTCACCGAGATCCTGAACGAACTCACTGTCGCCGCCGATGATTCGCCCCACGTTGACGATGGGTCCGCCGCTGTCCTCCGAGAGCGCCTGAGCCTTTGCCGACCACTCGGCCGCCGCCGCCAGCGCGGATCGCCCGTCGGTAAAGGCAAGACCCGAGTGCGCCGCCCGGCCCCGAGCCTCGAGCCGCCAGACCGAAAGCCCGCGCCGGCCGGTGACGATGGTCTCACCGCCGTCGATCAGCCGGCCCGGTTCGAGCACCAGCACGGCGCTCACACCCTCGCCCCATTGACGAACCGCCGACTCGGAGATGGGTCCTCCGATTTCTTCATCCGGCACCGCGACCAAGGTCAGTTCCGCAGGCGTTCCCTGCCCCCGTGCCCGGCACAGACGAAGGGCGCCGACGAGGGCCGCAAAACCGCCCTTCATGTCGAGGACGCCCGTGCCTTCGATGCGATCCTCGAGACGGCGGGGCGGCGTCGCCGAGGGCAACACCGTGTCGAGGTGACCGATCAGCAGCACACGTGACCCGCCCGTCGGTTTGGAGGTCGCGACCAGGATCGGTTGGGAGACGCCGTCCATGTTCGGGCGATTCTCGATCTCGACCAGAAAGCCCAGTTCGACCAGTTCGTGTCCGAGCCGCCGCGCACAGCGCCTCAGCCCTTCGGCGTCGCCGGTGGCCGTGGAGATCGCACAGAGTTCCTCGAGCAGAGCCGCCGACCCCTCGAGCACGTCGTCCACGACCTGGTTCACCGGTGACCACCATCGCGGACGGGCGGCGCACCGATCCCGGTGTCAAAGACATCGCCGGGAAGGAGGATGTGCATCTCGAGGCCATAGACACCGAGCTCGCGCCGGCCATCGGGTCCCTCGGCGTCTCTGACGTCGGCATTGCGGGCATCGTAGACCACCACCCAGCCCTCGCCGACAACCTTGAAGGTCCCGTCGGGCCGGACCCAGACCGCCGTCGCCTCATCGACTCCGACGCCGAGGAGATCGGGGTGCTCGAGAACGACCGAAATCAGCCGATTGTGACGGCCCCGGGCGACGAAGTGCTGATCGACGACGACGCCGGAGAACAGTCCGAATCCTTCCCAAAGCTCGACGTTGTCGGCGGTGATCACGGTGAAATCACCTTCACCGGTGATCATCAGTGGGCTCTGGCAGGCGGTGCCGGCCGAGGTCCCTCCGATCACCGCACCCTTATGGTGGACGTCCAGGATGGCCTCTCCGACCGGAGTTCCCAGGAGGACCTCTGTGATGCGCCGTTGGTCGCCGCCGGAGAAGAAGATCCCGCCTGCGGCGCGCACCATGGCAGCTATCAGAGGATCCTGGGCGTCCAAAGCGGTTCGGACCTCGGCAACGGAAACATCGGTGCAACCGTAATCCTCTTCGAAGAGTTCCTGGTAGTACTCGCCGGTGTCGGGCTCACCCGATGCAGTCGGGAAGACGACGATGGGCGCATCGGGGCCACCGGCAAGCTCGATGAATTTCTCCATCACCTCTCGCGGCTTGGATCCGCCACCGTTGAGGACCAGGTGCCCGCGGATCTCATCGCCGTCGGCTGTTGCGCCGGTGAGGCAGAGCATCACCACGAGTCCGCCCAGCAACAGTCTCCGCGACACGAATGCCCTCTGCCGCTGCACCATGAAATCTCCCGTCTCGGCCGAACAACTTATCGACGTTCGGGCTCCGCTACTGACGAGCCCCGCACGCCGACCCGCGAATCACGATCTACGACTCACGACTGACGAAATCGGGGCGGCCCGAAGGCCGCCCCGAAGTCCGTATCTACCACGAGAACTTGGCCCCGAGCCGGATCTCGCGCGGCGTCTGGATGTCCAGCGGGGTCTGGTAGGTCGAGCTCTCGACCCACTCGTTCGTGACCGGGTTGGTTGGATCCTCCCAGTCGTAGTAGTAGTCGCCCCAACGCTCCGAAACGCTGGTCACGGTGTCCGAATCGAGCACGTTGAAGGCATCGATGAAGAGCGACAACGCCATGGATCCGCCCAGGCGAACCCGCTTCTCGATCCGAAGATCGAGGGTGCTGCGGTCGGCGTACTGTTCCGAACCGCGCGGAGTCATGAGGACCGAAGTGCGGTCGTTGAAATAGAGACCGCGCATCCGAACGTAGGGCGTCCAGTACTCGCCGCTCCGCCACTGGTAGAAACCCGAAAGGACCATGGTCCACGGCAGATCCACCGAGGCGTTGACCTTGAAAACCCACTCGGAGTTGTAGGGCAGCTTGCCGTCGGCGTTGGTGAAACCGTTGAGGTCGTCAAAACCGGTTCCGTAGCCGGCGTAGGCGTAGTCCGCGGTCCCCTTCGAGTCGGACCAGACCAGGGATCCGTCGAGGGACCACTTGTTGGAGTACCGCTTGTGTGCCCGAAGGGCCACGGACTTGTAGTCGCGGGTGGCGAAATCGATGTTGGTGATGAGGTACTCCTGCGGCTCGAGCAGGTCGAATAGCGGCAGAGTTCCACCCGCGGTAGGACTGTCCACGGGACTCGCGATGGTCTCCTGCTGGTCGTAGTCCTGAACATTCGACACCACCATCGTGTTGATGTTCTTGTAGTCGCGTTGGACGTAGTCGATTCCGAGAATCATGTCCGACATGACCTGGTACTCGAGGGTGGCGATGAACTGATCCACCGACGGGTGATCGATCCGCGGATCCATCTGAGCGCGGGCCTCGACGGCTCCGCCCGCGGGAATGTCGAACTCGCCGGTGTCGAAGTTGTAGTCGAGATACACGGCATCGGTGAGGGCGTCACCGGAGGCCTCACGATCGAACATGGTGACGGTCAGGCCTTCGTAGTAGGTTCCATAGTGGGTCTTGAAGACGAACCTGCTGTTGCCGAGAATATCCCAAACCAGCCCGATACGCGGCGCCCACATGTCCTGATCGTAGACGTTGGAACCACCCGAAGTGGGGTCGGAGATCGGGTCGGCGAAATTGCCGACGTATTTGGAGTAGCGGACACCGAGGTTGATCGCAAGACGTCCCACCTGCCAGGAGTCCTGAGCAAAGAGGTGGAGTCCTTCCATCTCGGCCTTGAGGTTCCATTCACTCCCAAAGGTGGACGAATAGATGCCGCAGAAGGGATCGGCAAAGTAGTCATCCATGGAATCGCAGTAGTACGAGTCGTCGTAATACGAGAAACCGCCATTGCGACGAGTCACATAGTCGCTGGTGGACTGCTCGTAGTTGACACCGAACTTGGCGCTGTGAGAATCGTTCTTGGCGAAAACCCCATCGGCGAAGAGGTTCCATGCGGCGTCGACGGCCCAGCGGCTGACATCCTTGTCGGAGGTCTGTTCGAGGTTCTGCCAGTCGAATCCGGTGTCCGCGTCGTAGTGGTTCGGTGTATCGCCGTTGTAGGCGAGGCGGTCATCACTTCCGCTGTAACCGGTGAGCTTCACCTCGAGGAAGTTGGAGCTGTTGATGAGCGAATCCCAGCTCAAGCTGTAGACGTAATTGGGTGATTCCTGTCGTTGGGCGGCACTCGCGAGGGTGAGGTCGCCGACGCCTCGATAGTCGTGGACCACATCGTCCCAATCGACAAAGCCACGCAGGTGATTGGCTTCGTTGATCTGCCAGGTCAGCTTGCCGAGCACCCGGCTCTCGGTGCGATCGCTGTTCGCCTGATCATCGGTAGGAGCACCCTCGGTGTAGAAGGGTTCCACCTCGCGCTGCCGGATGTTGCCCGACACGAAATACCACAGGCTGTCCCGGATGATCGGACCGCCGAAGCTCGCACTGCCGTCGATGTCCGACTTGACCTTGTTGGCTCCTTCGCTTCCCTCGGGGGTGTTCTCCGAGTTGAGGCCACCGCCCGAGTAGTAGATCCGGGCGTCGCCGTGGAACTCGTTGCCACCCGATTTGGTCACAAGATTGACCATGGCGCCGGTGAAGCCGCCGTACTCGGCGTCGGCGCCGAGACCCGCGACCTGCATCTCCTCGACCCAGTCCATGCTCGGCAGCACCCACTGCGATCCGAGTTCCGGATCCGAAACATCGACACCGTCCACGTTGTAGGCGTTCTGGTAGGTGGAGGGCGCACCGTAGGCCTGGTCGTTCTGAATGCCCGGAGCGTAGTTCATCATCGCCGTGGGATCCCGGCCGAGGGGTTGGCGCTCGATGAAGTCGTCGCCGACGTTGAATCCGACGTTGTTGTCCACGGTTGAAACCTGGACCGCATCGGCGACGACGACGATCTCCTCGCTGACGGTGACGTCACCGAGTTCAAGGTCAATGGCCAACGATTGACCCAGACTGACCCTGACGTTTTCCTGACGGACCGGCTGGAAGCCGGGCATGCTCGCCTCGAGGACGTAGTTCCCAACCGGCAACGACGGGAATCGGTAGACCCCCTGGCCGCTTGTCACCGCTGCCTGTTGCCCCGACACCAGCGCGTCCGACAGCGCCCGGACCGTGACCCCGGGCATGACGTCTCCGTTGGGATCAGTGACGGTTCCGCGGATGCTGCCGGAGGTCGTCCCCTGGGCAACCGCCGAACCGGCGCTCAGCGCCAGCGCAGCCATCGTGATGATCACCGCGAATCTCATGGATGCGTTCATGGTTCCTCCCCTCGGAGATGAAATGTTAATTTCAAAATTGGAACAGGATGAAAATTTCGCTACCATGCCAAAAAGATAGGCCGGGATGATCGGGTTGTCAAGGAGCATTTCCATCCTGATACGAACTGTGAGATAAAGTGTTCCAATCGCGGGAAGAACCACCGCGGAACGGAGAGACCAACGTCATGCCGATCGACAGAGAAACCACCGATGTCCGTGATCGAATCCTCGACCATGTGGACGATCTGCCACCGCAGCAACGAACCATCGCCGACTACCTTCTGGAAAACCTCGAAACGGTTCCCTTCCTGTCGGTCCCGGAACTTGCCCGCCGCTGCGGTGTTTCCGAGGCCACCATCGTCCGCTTCGGCCAGCGCATCGGCTTCTCGGGCTTCGCCGAGCTCAAGGTGGCGCTGGTAGAGCTGCTCCAGAGCCGGCTCGGAGTCGATGATGACCGCACCGACGACGACTTCGGCGAA
>JARFRM010000025.1 GCA_029287235.1 Thermoanaerobaculales bacterium | reverse complement strand
GACGTCATCTCAATTTATCGGGAGATATCGATGATGTTGAACCGACTCAAAATGCGGCCCGCGCACGTCGCGATGGTCCTGATGCTCGGCGCCTGGACCGCCGCCTCAGCACAGGCGCCCAGTTCGACATCGGGTGATGAGACCGAGGCTGGGGCGACCTCCATGACCGTGTGGTCCGTCGATTCCGGGGGCGGCGAGTCGAGCCACGGTGGTCTGACTCTGGTCGCCACCGCAGGTCAGCACGATGCCGGGGTGGTCTCGGAGGGCGGTTTCGCTCTCGCTGGGGGCCTCTGGGCCGGCGAGGTGGATCTCGGTCTGATCTTCAGCGACGGCTTCGAAAACAACAGTACCGGGGCCTGGAGCACGGTGGTCGGTTCGGCACCGTAGGAGGAACCATGAAGTTTCAAACGGCTGTGTGTGTGATTCTGCTTGCGTCCACCCTGGGAGCCGCTCCGCTGGGCACCGAGTTCACCTATCAGGGAGTCCTCTCGCAAGATGGGACGTCGGTGGCGGGGGAGTTTGATTTTCGCTTCCTGCTCTACGACGCCCCCGTCGGGGGCTCGCAGGTGGGGGGCATCGTTTATGTCGAGGACCTGACAATCGTCTCCGGGCAGGTGAACACCCAAATCGATTTCGGCGATGTCTTCGACGGAACCGCGCTGTGGCTCGAAATCAGCGTCCGGGACGGTGCGGCGACCGGGGCCTACACAGTCCTCTCGCCACGTCAGGAGCTGACCGGGGCCCCTTTCGCGCAGCACTCGAAGGATGCCGAGACCGCCGATCTCGCCGACGACGCGATCCTGCTGAACGGTCAGCCCGCCGCCTACTACCTCGCCTGGTCGAATCTGGTGGGCGTCCCAGGGGAGATCCTCGACGGTGACAACGACGCGCTCGGGGATCTCGCATGCGGACCCGACGAGATCGCCCGTTGGGTTGGCGGCGCCTGGAGCTGCAGTTTCGACGACGATTCACCTTTTACGCGGACGTATGTCGTCGGCCCGGTGGGGCCTCCGCTCGCAAACGGCGTGGCGCTGGACCAGGCTTTGGGTTCGATCCCGGCGCCCGTCAACCAGGAAACGGCGGCAATGCTGAAGATCGAACCCGGAGTCTACGACCTGGGGACCTCGTTTGAGGCCCTCCTGCCGTGGGTCATCATCGAAGGGGCCGGGAGGGATCACACCCGGATCACGTCGGCGTACTGCGGGACCGGAGTCTACGACGGCACATTCGTGTCCGTATCCGAATCCGTCACGTTGCGCGGGCTCACCGTGGAGAACAACTGTGCGGCTCCTTCGAGCTTCTCGATCGCCCTTTCCAATCAGGGCTCGGAGCTGACGGTCGAAGATGTCAGGCTGGTTGCCGATCAGGGCGCGCACCACAATGTCGCGTTGCGCAACTCGGGTGACGTCGTGACCGTGAGACGGACGATCCTCGAGGCCACCGACGCCGACAACACCGGTATCGGCCTGTGGAACCATGGCGCGGGTGTGACCCTCGAGGACGTCACCGTCATCGTCGGGGGAAGCGAGATCGTTCGCGGTATCGAGAACGGCGAGGCGGGGTTCAGGCTCCAGCAGGGCCACGTCAATCTTTTCGGAGGGGTTTCGGAGTGCACGGGTTTTCTCAACAACACCGACGCGGATCCGTTGTATCTGTCGGACCTCGAAATCAAGAACTTCTGCACGAGCGCGTCGGACAACGGACTGATCCTCAACGGAACATCCGGGACCCTCAGAAACGTAATCGTGTTCGCGGAGGACACGGGGATCTCTCTGCACAACCTGTCCGACTTTAATAGTCTGAATCTCCGCCAGGTGGAGCTCGAGGTAGGTAGCTCGGGGTATGGCGTTTGGTGTCAGGACGAGGGCACGAACGGGATGGGTGTGAGAATCGAAAGGAGCCTGATCAGGACTGGGGGAACTGCGGTCTACAATCATCTCGACGAGTGCACCGTCAGAATCGGTGCGTCGCACATTGAGGGTGGCGTCGTCGGGGCCGCGACGTGCGCCGCAGTGTACGACTCCGGCTACACGTTTTATCCAGACACCTGTCCGCCGTAGGGTCGCTGCACTGGAGCTGGACGCGGCTCCGGTCGCTGCCGCTGCTCCGGCTACCGGTTCCCGTGCAGGAACACCAACGCCTTCTCGGGTGTCAGCGGCGTGTCGTACACACCCTCGCGCTCTGGTCTGAACGCACGCAGCGCGTCGAGCAACGCGAAGTAGACCCCGATGCCGTACATGAACGGCGGCTCGCCGATCGCCTTGGAGTGCATGACCGCCTTGGGGTTGTCGGCGTCTTCGAGGAAGTGGCCTTCGAGGATCGGGGTGCTCGGGAGATCGGGAATCTTATAGGTCGAGAGGGTGTCGGAGACGTTGCGGCCCTCGTTGAAGACCAGCTCCTCCATGGTCATCCAGCCGAGACCCTGGACGAGACCGCCCTCGAGCTGGCCCATGTCGACCTTTTCTGCGAGGCTGCGACCGCCATCGTGGACCATCCGAACACGATCGACGGTGTAGATCCCGCGCAGACAGTCCACGGTCACCTCGAGGATCGCCGTGCCGAAGACGTGGTAGGCGAAAGGCTCGCCCCGCTCGGTCTCCTTGTCGTACCAGATCCCCGGGGTGGCGTAGTGCGCGTGGGCGGAGAGGTTGACCCGCTTGGTGTAGGCGTTCCAGACCAGCTCGTTCCACCCGAGCTCCTTCGGGTTGCCGTCGACGGTGACGACACCGTCGTTGATCGCAAGACGGTTCGGCGAGATGTCGAGCCTCTCCGCCGCCACCGAGAGCAGCCGGTCGGAGATGGCCCGGCAGGCGAGCTCGGTGGCGCGGCCGTTCATGTCCGCCCCGCTGGATGCGGCGGTGGGGGAGGTGTTGGCCACGGTTCGCGTCGTGGTGCTCTCGATCCGGATCCGGTCCCCGGAAACTCCGAGGGTGGTCGAGGCCACCGCGAGGATCTTGGCGTTGACCCCCTGACCCATTTCGATGGCGCCGGTGGAAACGCTGACGCTGCCATCGGTGTAGACGTGGACCAGCGCCCCGGCCTGGTTGAGCATGGCGTTGGTGAAGGAGATCCCGAAGCAGACCGGCATGGCGGCGACGCCGCGTTTCGTGAGTTTGCTCCCGGCGTTGAACGAATCGACTTCCGCCTCCAGGGCCTCGAGATCGAATCGCGCGACGGCTTCACCGAACGACCGTCGGGCCCGGCTGCGCTCCACCCGCATTCCGTAGGGGAAGGCATCGCCCTCGTTGAGGAGATTCTTGGCCTGAACCTCCGAGCGGGAGATCCTCATGACTTCGGCCGCCCGGTCGATGGCGGCCTCCATGACGAACATGGCCTGGGGAGCGCCGAAACCACGAAAGGCGGTGAACGGGACGAGATTGGTGCGGCAGCTCGAGGCGTGGATCCGTGCGTTGGGGACGAAGTACGAGCCCGTGGCGTGGAAGAGCGAGCGCTCGAGGATGGCGGGTGACAGATCGGCGGCGGCGCCGGCGTTCTGCCACAGGTGGACCTCATAGGCGAGGATGGTGCCGTCGGCCTTGAGCCCGAGCTTGAAGTCCGATGAATAGGGGTGGCGCTTGCCGGTGAAGCACATGTCTTCGTGGCGGTTGAGGGTGAGGCGTACCGGACGGCCCGTTCGCTGAGCGGCCAACGCCGCCATCACCGCCCAGGGCGTCGCCTGGTCCTCCTTGCCGCCGAAGGCGCCGCCGAGCCTGGTGACCTCGACCTCGACGAGGTTCATGGGCAGACCGAGCACGCGTGCGGTGATCTTCTGGACCGCCGTGGGCGCCTGAGTCGAGGAGAAGAGCTTGATCCGGCCTCCCTCCTCGGGGAGGGCGAGGGCGGCCTGGGTCTCGAGATAGAGATGCTCCTGGCCGGCGGTCTCGGCCGATCCCTCGACGATGACATCGCAGTTGTCCCAAGCGGCGTCGACATCGCCGTTCTCCAGCGTGCGCTGCGCGGTGATGAGCTCTCCGGCGGCAGCGGCTTCCCGGGCGTCGAAGATCGCCGGCAGCTCTTCGAGCTCGAGAGCACACGAGCGGGCGCCGGCCCGAGCCTGGTGGGAGGTCTCGGCGACAACCACGGCCACCGGCTGGCCGATGAAGTGGACGGCCGTCTCGGCAAAGAGCTCCTCGTCCTGGATGATCCCGCCGATCTGATTGGCGCCCGGGATGTCGCCGGCGGTCATCACCGCAACGACTCCCGGCAGATCGAGGGTCTGCGACGGATCGATGGAGACCAGCCTGGCGTGCGGCAGGGGCGATGTCACCGCCGCGGCGTGGAGCAGTCCCGCGGGATCGGCCATGTCGTCGATATAGCGCGAGGTGCCGCGGATGTGGGCTTCGAGATCGGGAGTGCTCATGCCGGCACCTCCACGAGCTCACCCGAGAGCCCGAAGAGCACCTGGAAGTGGGCGAGCACGAGCTGTCGCAGGAGGAGGCGCTTGTAGTCGGCGGAGCCCCGGACGTCATCGATGGGGGTGGCTTCTCCTGCGGCGGATCGCGCTGCGGCCCAGGCGGTCTCGGCGTCGGGTGCTCGGCCCCGAAGAAGTTTCTCGGTCTTCTCGAGGGCCAGTGGGACCGGTGCAACCCCCCCGGCGGAGAGCCCGGCTTCGACGATCACTCCATTCTCTACCCGGATGGCCGCCGCCGAGTTGACGCTGGCGATGTCGAGGAAGGTGCGCTTGGACACTTTCTCGAAGTTGAAGAGCAGTCCGGGTCGACGACGAAAACGGATGGACTCGACGAGTTCGCCGGGTCTCAGATCGAGGGTCTTGTAGCCCAGGTAAATGGCGCGCAGTGGAAGTCTGCGTGCGGCCCCGTCGCTTGCCAGCTCGAGCTCGGCATCGAGGGCCATGAGCATGATGGTCATATCGCCGATGGGCGAGGCGTTGACGATGTTTCCTGCAATGGTCGCCCGTTCCCGGATGGGAAGCGAGCCCATGAGGTCCATGGGTCGGATCCTGTCTCTTATACACA
>JARFRM010000003.1 GCA_029287235.1 Thermoanaerobaculales bacterium | reverse complement strand
CAGCTCGCTAATCCTGCACCACCACCTCGATCTCGTCATACCAGTCCATCGATCCCGGTAGACCGATGGAGAGATCTCCCGACCGACCGCGGCGGATGGTCTCGAACGGCATTCCGCGGACACTCTGAACCCGCCCGCCGTCTCGCCATCCGGTGATGTCGAAGACCAGGTTGTTCGGTCCGAGATCGTAGGGACAGCGGTTGTCGACTCGGATATCGATCTTGACCTGGGCCGAGGGGGAGAAGACCTGCATGCTCGACCAGCGATACCCGGCGCACTCGGAGATTCGCGGAGTCGGGCGTGGCGCCGCGGTCGGGTACGCCACGAGGGCCGGCATGGTCGGCGTCGGCGATGGCGGCAGGACGACCGTGGCATCGACCCATCCCGATTCGCCCCTGACGAATTCGGGGGTCGCCGTTGAGGTTGGTGTTGGTGAAGGCGAGGGTGTGGCGGTCGAGGTCGGCGTGGCACGCGAAGCCGGTGGCGGATTCTCGTCGCGGACGCCGAAGGTGACGATCAGCACGATCGCGAGGAACACCAGAACCACGGCAAAGGGGAGGACGGGATTGTCTGTCGGCCCCCCGCGGCGGGCGCTGCTGAGACGGAAGCCCGATGGTTCGTCGTTCATGTCGTGTGTCAACAATAGCGTACCGGTGCCTTGACGCAGTGCGGCATGGTGTTATGCTGCTTCCGCCGGGCCGGAACCGCGCCCCGGTCTGAGGAGGTTCTGATGCGGTGGGTGGTCTTCAACCAAAAAGGCGGGGTGGGGAAGTCGACCATCGTCTGCAATCTTGCCGCGGTCAACGCGAAATCGGGTCGGAAGACCCTGGTCGTCGATCTCGACGCACAGGCCAATGCGAGCCACTATCTCCTCGGAGCCGACGCGGACGGTCTCAGCCCCAACGTCGCCGAGCTCTTCGAGCAGACCCTGGGCTTCAAGCTTTTCCGGGACGATGCCAAGGGCTTTGTCCATCACACCAGGTTCGAGAATCTGCACGTCATGGCGTCGTCACCGGATCTGGAGTCCCTCCAGGGAAAGCTCGAGTCCAAGTACAAGATCTACAAGCTCCGCGAAGCGCTGCGTGAGCTCGATGGCTATGACGACATCATTCTCGACACTCCGCCTGCCTTTCACTTCTACACTCTGTCGGCGCTGATCGCGGGGCAGAAGTGTCTGATCCCCTTTGATTGCGACGATTTCTCGAGGCGCGCTCTCTACGGCCTGCTGGACGCGGTGGCCGAGGTCCGCGAGGACCACAATGCCAGGCTCGAGGTGGCGGGAATCGTGGTCAACCAGTTTCAGGCCCGAGCCCGGCTGCCGCAGCGGGTTGTGGGGGAGTTGGTCGAGGAGGGTCTTCCGGTCCTCGAGCCCTACATCACCGCATCGGTCAAGGTTCGCGAGTCTCACGAAGCGGCGCGTCCGCTACCCTACTTCGCCCCGAGCCACAAGCTGTCCGAGCAGTTTGAAGGGCTCCACGCGAACACGCTGGGCAATCTCTAGCCCGAAGTATTCATGAGGTTTCGTCGCGAGGGCAGCGAGGCGCCGATGCCAGCCGTGTTTTCTCACCATGGGGCGCGGAGGCGTACTTGACGGTACGGTGAGCACCCCAAGGTGAGAAAACACGGCTGGCGCGGATGCATCGTTGGCCGCAGCAGACAGCTCATGAATACTCCGGGCTAGGGTATCGCGACGTCGCAACCACGAAGACACGAAGAGGTCACCAAGACATCGCATTGGTCAGTGGGCGACGCTGAGCTCGGGATCTGTCTGACTGCGTGGTGATGAATTCACGACCGCAACGAGACCCAAGGCGGGGTCGACCCCACATTCCGAGTCTGCCCACAACCACGGTCTCATGTGACGTAGCTCTCGGTTCAAAACCTCGAGGTGTCGTAAGCTGATTCGAGAACGGAGACCGAACGCGGGTGCGGTTCCTTCGGGGGGCGGGGTGATGAGCAGTTCACTCCATCGTGGTTTTCTGGCGGCGCTCCTCTTGAGCGTCGCGCTGGGGTGCGGCCCGTTGACCCTCGATGTCTCCAGCCCCGAGGCCGTGGAGCGCAGCGCCAGAAAGATGCGCAAACCCATGTCCGTTGAAGAGTCGGCGGTTTTCGACGAGGCGCTCTTCTATCTCGTCGGAACGCCCTGGTTGGGCAAGGAGGGCAGCGGCGCTTCCCTCGAAGAGAGGGAGATCGGGCTTCTGGTCCCTCTCGCGGGACGGACGGCGGACGGCATCGTTGCCGAGGCCCGCAGGCGGAGAATCTCCGAGGTGCGGTCCGCCATCACCGATTTCGAATTCCGCAGAGACAGCACCGCAGCGGCCCGTCGCGATCTTCGCGAGTTCCGTTTCAGCGAGGCGAGGGTCTACAAGCGGAATCGGGACTACCTCGAGTGGCCGATCATCGAGTTCCGGATCGACAACGGCACCAACCACATGGTCTCGATGGTTCACTTCAGGGCTGTTTTGCTCAAACCCGGGGACCACGACCCGTGGCTGGAGGAGGAGTTCGACCTCGTGTTCTTCGACGGCCTGGCGCCCGGCGAGCACGGTCGAAGACGGATCGATCCGGAACAACAGGAGTGGATCCAGGTCGTCGATCCGCATCCGGATCTCGAGTTCGTCATCGAGGCGTTCAGGCTCGAGGCCAGGGGTGGACGCCATCTCAGCTTTTCGGACTGGGGCGTTGTCGAGGCTCGTCGCCTTGAAGCCTGCAAACGGACACGGGGCGAGATCCGACTGACGGACAGCCTGCTGCTCGATCGTCCGCCGCTGCCGTCACTGCCGCCGCTGGTTCTCGAGGAGATCGCCGAGCTCGAAGGGCAGACCGGCGAGCATGCGGGTGGTGAAGAAGAGAGCGGGTAGGTTCGGAAGGCCGTTCGGGCGGTACATCGCAGTGTCGAACCGCGAGGGCGCAAGCGACGCAAGGGCATCGCATCCATCGCTCGTCGCAACCACGAAGGCGCGAAAACACAAAATCATCACGAAGCCGTCGCATCTGAGAGTGGGCTTCACGTGGTTTGAGGGATTTCTGACTTCGTGGCGGCGTTTTCTCGACCGGAAAGGGTCTGAAAGGCAGGCTGGAAGCCCGCCCCACAACCATCGCAGAGAAGGTGATTGAGGCGGCTTTGTGGAGCAGGCTTCCAGCCTGCTCATGGGGGTGATGCGGACCTGCGTCCAAGGAAGCGATCATCGGGCGCGGAAACGGCCTCGGTTCCCGATTCCTTCCGCTCCGGCCTTCTGGGCCGCCGATGGCGACCCAGCGTCACACCATCGGTGGGGTCGCGCGTTGGGGTGGATTGGAGAGTCTGCGACCACGCCGAGGGCGCGCCGACGGCCTCATTCGTGGCCGGGAGAGATTCACCGGATCGCCGTCGCCGTGGAGTGCCCGGTATGACAATGTGCGGGAGGAGACGCAGAGCCGGAAGGCTCGAGGGGCACATCGTCGAACCCGGCACGTCCCGGTGGGCTTTTGTCTTCCCGCGTCCTTGAGACGCTGACGTGGTCGCGGTCGCGGTCGCAGACGCTGCCTCGGCCGTTGCCCGTGCTACGCCTGCTGCGCTTTGAACCAATCCGCGGTGATCTGAATCCCCTGATCGAAAGTGGTGCCGATTCTCAGTCCCAGTTCTTCCTCGATGAGTCCGGAGGTGATGCACGACCGGAGCTGCTCGCCGGCCTGGGCCGGACCGTGATCGGCGGGCGGGCCGGTGCCGATGGCTGTACGAATCTGATCGAAGAGCTCGTTGACATCGGTCTCGACGGCGGTGCCGACGTTGTAGGTACGGAAACCGGGGAGCCCGAGGACGGCGAGGTTGGCTCGCACTACGTCGCCGACGAAGACATAGTCCCGGGTCTGTTTCCCGTCACCGTTGATGGTGGGCTGGACATCGGCGAGGAGCTTGTGGGCGAAGATGGCGACGACCCCGGCCTCTCCGTGGGGACTCTGCCGTGGGCCGTAGATGTTGGCGTAGCGCAGGCAGGTGGCGTCGAGCCCGTACTGTTGGTTGTAGTAATAGAGATAGCGTTCGCTGGCGAGCTTGGACACGCCGTAGGGTGAGAGCGGCCGGACGGCGTGATCCTCATCGGCGGGAAAGACATCCTGTTCGCCATAAATGGCGCCGCCGGTTGAGGCGAAGACGACCTGCTTGACCGATCCGGTCCGTGCCGCCTCCAGAAGATTGAGGAAGCCACCGATGTTGACGTCGGCGTCGAAGCGCGGATCCGCCACCGATCGACGAACATCCATCTGGGCCGCGTGATGGACGAGGATCTCCACACCACGGTCGACAATCATCCGGGCGGCCTCGTCGGAGCGGATATCCGCGACCACGAGTTCGGTCCCGGGCGGGACATTCTCCTTGCGGCCGCTCGAGAGGTCGTCCAGAATCAGAACCTGGTGCCCGTCGCGCGTGAGTGCTTCGGCGACATGGCTGCCGATGAAACCGGCGCCCCCCGTGACACAGATGACCGAACCCATGAATGACCTCCTGACCGCGGACATGCTCGCCGAGACGACCGTCCTGTCCCGCGGATTCTACCAACGCCCGACGGCGGAGGTCGCGCGGGATCTTCTCGGCAAGATCCTGGCGCGGAGGACTCCGGGGGGCGTCGTCGCGGTGAGGCTCGACGAAGTCGAGGCCTATCTCGGCGCCGACGATCCCGCGTGCCACACCTTCGGTGGTCGTCGGACGCCCCGGACCGAGACCATGTGGGGCGAAGCCGGCCGAGCCTATGTCTATCTGGTCTACGGGATCCACCATTGCCTCAACGTCGTGACGGTGGGGGAGGGCGTGCCCGAGGCGATCCTGATTCGGGGAGGTCGGCCCATCGCCGGTGTGGACCTGATTCGACGACGGCGGGGCGCCGGGGTCGGATCGGCCGCGCTCGCCGATGGACCGGGAAAACTCTGTCAGGCGTTGGCCGTCACGCGACAGGATGACGGTGTGGATCTCTGCGAATCGAAGGGGGGCATCACGATCCGCACCGACGGATTGACGGTCCCGGAGGACGCCGTTCAACGCCTCCCTCGGGTCGGGGTCGACTATGCCGGGGAGGCCGCAGACTGGCCGTTGCGTATGAGGCTCAGCGTGCGTCTGCGGTGAGCTCTTCCAACGTCGAAATCAGCTTGTCGACGTCGATCGGCTTTTCCATATAGCCGTTCGGATTGTACGACTTGAACCGGCCGAGGAACGCCTCGAAGTCGGCGTTGAGAGTCGCCTGGATCCCGGTGACGAGCACGACCGGGATCTCTTTCGTCCTGTCGTCCTTACGCAGCGCGATCAGCGTGCTCAGACCACCTTTGTCCGGCATCATCACATCGAGCATGATCACGTCCGGCGTCTTCTCCTGGGCGAGGACGATGCCGTCGGCGCCGCTGTTGGCCGTGTGGACCTCCCAACCGTGATCGCTCAGCACGGTCCCGTGATATGTGGTGACATCGGGTTCGTCGTCGATGATGAGGGCGGTCTTCACTGCCATTCTTCCTCCCTGAGCAGCCGTATCGTCGTCGACGGTTGCTCGTGAGTTCAAGATAACACATGGTGAGCCTCATGACGCAAGCTCTATACTGAGATTGAGAATCATGATGAATATATTAATACCTAGTTGACAGGTAGGTATTTTGGGTTTAAATTCGACCCGACATGAGGATTTCCACACGCGGTCGTTACGCTCTCAGGATGATGCTCGACATCGCCCGGTATGGAGGCGATGGGACACCGGTCAGCCTGTCATCGATTTCGGATCGCACCGAAATCTCACACGGATATCTCGAACAGCTCGCCCCCGCCCTCCGCGCCGCCCGGCTGGTCAAGAGTGTTGCCGGGAGACACGGTGGTTACCGACTTTCTCTGCCGGCTTCAAAGACCACGATCAGAATGATCATCGAGGCGTCCATCGGTCCCGTGTGCGTGGTCGACTGTGTTGAAGAACCGGAGTCGTGCGAGCGCGCCGATTTGTGTGAGTGCAGGATCGTCTACACCCTGATCAATCAGCGAATCGCCCAGGTACTCGAGGAGTTCACCCTGGAGGATCTCCTCGATCCGTCATGGATCACCGAAAAAGGAACCGATCTCGAGCGGCAGCTCGTCCGTCTGGAGGGTGCGCCGTCGAGCAGTTGAGACCCGGAACCGCGCGCACCGGCGGAGTCGGGGTGTGTGAAAACGCGAACGAGGAGGATTGAGATGGTCGAGCGCACGATCGGCGACAAGCGGCTCAAGATGGTCCGCGGCGACATTACCGACATGGAGGTCGAGGCCTTTGTCTTCGACATCACCGAGGATGCGAAGCTCGGGTCCGGCTTCGGCGGCGCGATCCAACAACGTGGAGGCATCGTCATTCAGAAGGAGCTCGACGAGGTCGGGTCGGTCCCGACCGGTGAAGCGGTGGTCACTCAGGCCGGCATCCTCAAGGCCGACTACATCATCCACGTCAACGGCCCCAAATTCCGCGAGGAGGATGAAAAGGGCAAGCTCGAGCGTGCCGTGACGTCGGCGCTCGCCAGAGCGGAGGAGAAGGGCGTCAAGCAGATCGCATTCCCACCCATCGGCACGGGGATGTACCAGGTGCCCCTGGGTCTTTGCGCCGACGTGATGGTCGAAACCATCAGCCGTCATCTCGCGAACGGCTCGGATCTCGACGAGGTCCTGATCGTCGTCCAGGACCCCCGCGAGATCACGCCGTTCGAAGCGAAATTCAAAGAAGGAGCGTGATATGCACGAGTCGAGTTCTCTGCTGCATACGGCCGAGGTCGTCCACTGGGCGGCGTTGATCATCATGGCCGTGGTCTACTCCCTTCGCCTGCGGTGGCTCTTCAAGTTCAAGCCGGGTGCCGACAAGTCGGCACCGGGCGCGCCCGATCGCACCGACAAGGAGAGGGGAGCTTTCTACTCGTTGTTCAACGTGGCCATGCCGTGGTCAATGGAAAGTACGCGGAAGGGCTTTGCCTTCTACCTCACCTTTGTGATCTTCCATCTCGGGGTTGTGGCGGGAATATCACTGGCGTTCTTGAGCACGATCACGCCGAATCTCGTCGCCAATCCGGTTTTCGCCTGGATCTGCGGGAGTACCCTGTTCCTGGCGTTCCTGGTTGCTCTCTATCGGGTCTTCCGGCGGCTCTTCACCCCGGTCATGAAGCTCATCAGTACGCCTGACGATTATTTCTCGCTCTTCATGCTGACCGCATGGTTCGGTCTCGGAGCGGTGACTCAGGCTCATCTCGCAGGCGTGCAGGGTTTCGAGAGCGTGAACATCCTCGTTGCGTATCTCTTCCTGACGAGCTTCTTCCTGATCTATGTTCCGTTCTCGAAGATTTCCCACTATCTCTACTACCCCTTCACCCGAATCTGGATCGGTCGTGCACTCGGCCACCGGGGCAGCTACCCCATCGTCCGTGGATAGGAGCTCTCATGAAGAAACCAGCCAAGACACACAAGATCAAGATGATGGAAGCGCAGCTCGCGACGAAATTGAATCGCCAGGTGGTGGGTTCGCTCGTCGGCTGCGTCCACTGCGGCATGTGCAACGACTGCTGCCACTATGTTCTGAGCCATCCCGACGACCCCAAGATGACGCCGTCGTACAAGGCCGATCAGGTACGCAAGCTCTTCAAGGCCAACCATGACTGGACCGGCAGCGTCTTCCCGTGGTGGGTGGGCGCCGACAAGGCCGCGCTGACCGACGATGATCTCGAAGAGCTCAAGGACATCGCCTTCGGCACCTGCACCAATTGCCGGCGTTGCACCATCAACTGTCCCATGGGCGTCGACACCGCCACCCTCAACCGCCTCATGCGCGGGCTCTTGACCAACGTCGGCGTGATGCCCGAGGGCGTTCGGGTCGTCTCCAAGGATCAGTGGGAGCTCGGGAATCAGATGGGCGTTCTCAAGGAGGACTACATCGACACCCTCGAGTGGATGTCCGAGGAGCTCGAGGAAGACCTCGGTCACGGCGAGGCCGAGATCCCCATCGACAAGGCCGGCGCCAAGATCATGTACGCCATCAACCCGCGTGAGGTGAAGTACGACCCGCGCACCATCAAAGAAGCAGCGTTGATCTTCTGGGCCGCCGGCGAGGATTGGACGATGCCGACCGAAGGCTGGGACAACACCAACTTCGGTCTGTTCTCGGGCGACGACGGCCTCGGTGGAGCGAGCGCCAAACGCGAGTACGACAAGGCGCGCGAGCTCGGGGTCGACAAGATCGTCATCTCCGAGTGCGGCCACGGCTACCGCTCGACCCGTCACGAAGGTGTCAACTGGTCGGGTGATGCCGAGCCCTTCCCCATGGAGAGCTCGGTCATGACCATGCTGAGGTACATCAAGGAAGGCAAGATCGTCGTCGATCCCAGCAAGAACAGCCAGCGGGTCACCTTCCACGACTCCTGCAACAACGCCCGCAGCTGCGGTTTCTACGAGGAGCCGCGTGAGCTGCTCAGGCTCGTGACCACCGATTTTCAGGAGATGTATCCCAACCGGGCGGAGGGTTTCTGCTGCACCGGAGGCGGTGGCGCCATGTCCATGTCCGAGTACACCCCGCGCCGGCTCAAATCGGGCGAGATCAAGGCAAATCAGATCCGTGCAACCGGCGCCGAGGTCGTGGTCACGAGTTGCCACAACTGCGTCGATGGTCTCGGCGACGTCATCAAACACTACGAGCTCGGCTGTGAGGTCAAGCAGCTCGTCGATCTCGTGGCCAATGCGCTGGTCCTCGAGGAGTGTGCCGTGATGAAGGGTCGTCCCGCGACCGCCGCGGCGCCTGAAGCGCCCGCTCCGACCGCCGAGGTCGAAGAGGCCGCCGCACCCGTGGTCGCGGTTGAAGCGCCCCTCGCCGGGCGGAAAATTCTCGTTGTCGACGACGAGGAGGACATCCGCACCTTCCTCGTGACCGTCTTCGAGGACGCCGGCGCAGAGGTCATGGAGGCATCGGACGGTGACGAGTGCATCGAGAAGGCCAAGACCTACAAGCCGGACATCATCTCCCTCGATCTCTCGATGCCGGGCAAGAGCGGCGTCGATGCCTTTGTCGAGCTCCGCAAGACGGCGGAGACCGAATCGATCCCGGTATGCGTCGTGACCGGACACCCCGAGTTTCGCCAGGTCATCTACGACCGGCCGGTTCCTCCCCCCGAGGGCTATCTCAACAAGCCGGTCGACGAAGACAAGCTCGTGGCCTACGTCGCCCACATCGTGGAAACCAAGGAAGAGAAAGCGAACTGACAGTGGCCGACAGTAATCTCATCCCACTCGGGTCGACTGCGCCGGACTCCGACGCAGCCGGCCTGACCGGGCCACCTCCAGCCAAGTCCGTCCGCGGCGTCGACGTCAACTCGCACGAGCTCACCGACCCCGCCGTGTACCAACGGTACTGGGAGGAGATGCCGTGCTACCTCTCGGTCCACGATCGGGATTTCCGAATCATCGACGGCAACCGACGATTCCGAGAGGACTTCGGCGAGCGCCTGGGCCAATACTGCTACAAGGTGTACAAGGGCCGCGAAGAGATCTGTCCGAACTGCCCGGTGGAAGCGACCTTCCTCGATGGGAACAACCACCCTTCGGAGCAGCTCCTGACGACCGCGTCGGGCGCCCAGATCCCGGTGATGGTGCACACAACCCCGATTCGCGACGCCTCCGGCGACGTCGTCGCGGTGATGGAAATGCACACCGACATCGCCGAGGTCAAAGAGCTCCAAAAGGAGCTCCATCAGAGCCAGGAGCGCCTCGCCCAGCTCTTCGAGGAGGTGCCCTGTTTCATCACCGTGCAGGGGCCCGACCGGGTGATCCAGCACGCCAACCGCCGCTTCCGCGAGGTTTTCGGAACCGGGGTGGGGGAGGAGTGTTTCCAGGCCTACAAGCACCGCGAAGAGCAGTGTTTGTCGTGTCCCATGATGAGCACCTTTGAAACCGGGAAGACCCACGACTACGAGGCATCGGTCCTGTCAAAGGACGGTGAGGAGCTCAACCTGCTCGTCACCACCGCGCCGTTGCGCAACTCCGATGGCGTCGTGGAGGCGGTCATCGAGATGGGGGTCGACATCACTCAGATCCGTGAGCTGCAGGACCAGCTGACTTCAATCGGTCTGCTGGTGGGCTCGATTTCGCACGGGATCAAGGGGCTGCTCACGGGTCTCGACGGTGGGATCTACATGGTCAACTCCGGCTTCGAGCGCGACAAGCCCGAGCGGATCAAGAAGGGCTGGGAGATGGTCCAGCGAAACGTGGATCGGATTCGATCCATGGTCCTGGACATCCTCTACTACGCCAAGGATCGCGAGCTCATCGTCGAGGACATCAGCCTGCAGGGAATGGTCGATGACCTGAGGGACGGCGTCCGCAAGAAAGCTCAGGAGCTGGGTGTGGAGGTCGAATTCAATCTCCCGGTTGAAGCCGGGACCTTCGAGGGTGATCCCCAGGCCATTCGCGCCATGTTGATCAACCTGATCGAAAACTCGCTCGACGCCTGTCGGATGGACAGTGAAAAGGGCGATCACCTCGTCTCCATTTCCGCCCGCCGAGCCGAGCCCTGGATGACCATCGAGGTCTCGGACAACGGTATCGGGATGGACCGGGAGACCCGCGAGAAGATCTTCTCGCTCTTTTTCTCGTCCAAGGGGCTCAAGGGCACCGGTCTCGGGCTCTTCATCTCCAACAAGATCGTCGACAAGCACGGTGGGACCATCGAGGTCGAGTCCGAGGCCGGACGAGGGACGACATTCGTTGTCCGTATTCCGTTGGCCGCGCGCCCGAGCACGACGCCCGATGGCGAGCTCGCCGGTGGCGCGCCGGGGATCGGGACCTAGGATGGGGGGCAAGCGCATTCTGGTCGTCGATGACGACCCGGACATCATCGACTATCTGGATCTTTTTCTCGAGGACGAGGGGTACCAGGTCTCGTCGGCAAATCGGTCGTCGTCGGCTTTGACCGCCCTGGAGGAGTTCAAACCGGACGCGGTCATTCTGGATGTCGTTCTTCCAGGGAAGTCGGGTCTCGATCTGCTGGTGACCATTCGTCAGGATGACAGGTGGTCGGATGTCCCGATCGTGGTGCTCACGGGTAATGACGCCATCGTTCAGGACAACGGCAAGAACTACCTCGCCGGTTACCACCTGGAGCGAGGGGCCGACCTTGTCCTCGCCAAGCCGGTGGATCGCGATGCGCTTGTCGCGGTGCTGGCGAGGCTGACCAACTCGCACAGTTCCCCATAGCTCCAAGAGACCGGCTTTCCGGGGATCCGCCCCGATCGAGGGGCAGGGTCTTCGTAGCGATGCCACAGTTCAGTCAAGCCAGGAGCAGGGGATTTCGTGCAGCCAAGATGGATGCACCACAAAGGTTCGAAACATCGTGGGGCGGGCGTCCAGCCTGCCCCCGGCCCTGATTGAACAGGATTGGGCCCACCGACCCCCGGGATGAGACTACAATCTGATCCGAGGGAGGAGCTATGGGACCAGGAGACATTCCGGTCTTGAGTGTTTTTGGGGAGACGATCCCGCGCGCGTACGAGACGGCCATCCGGGAGGTCTGGGACAAGGGCGCGAGCGTCCGCACTGAGTACGATCGTCCCGAGGACCCGCCCAGCCGCGATGCGACGGTGGTCATCACGGTCGAGAGACCTTTCGGTCAACCGCGGTTCCACCGTTCCTTTGCCGATGGCCTGGGCGGGCTCTCGGAGTACGTCATGGAGGTCGTCCACGGCGCCCACGACTACTGGATCAAGCCGCGGGAGGAGATCCTCAAGGGCGTCGAGAGCACCGACACCCGCTGGACCTACACCTATCACCGACGTCTGGTCGAGTACGAGATCGATTCCCAGATCATCGACCAGGTGAACTTCATGGTCGACAAACTCGCCAGGACCGGTTACACCCGACGGGCCCAGGGTATCACCTGGAACCCGGTTCTCGATCCACCGTCGGATCATCCCCCGTGTCTTCAGCGGATCTGGGGGCGGTTGATCGAGGATGACAACGGAGATCTCGTCTTCAATATGAACACGCACTGGCGGAGCCGGGACCTCTTCAAGGCGTGGTTCGAGAACGTCATCGCCCTGACCACGCTCATGCGGAAGATCGCGAATGAGATTTCGGCCAGGAGCGGTCGGCCGGTTCGGCTGGGCCGTTATGTCGACATCAGCGACTCTCTCCACATCTACGGTTCCTACTTCAGGGAGCTCGAGGGCGATCCGGAGAGGGGCATCAAGAGCTTTTTCGAGCGGCTCGAAAGCCGCTCCTTCGACGATCGGACCTGGACCTCGGAGTTCGTGCGGCCCCACTTCATCGACGACGGGGTGGGGAAGGGTCTCCGCCCCATGCTCGAACGGGAGCACGAGATGCCGCCCGACGTCCGCGCCGCCGTCGCCCGGGAGCTCGAGGCCATGGAGCGGGACGACTACATCGTCTGAATCGATTTTCAACACTGGAAGTGTCCATGCAACAAGAGAATCTTCCCGAGAGCGCGCGCGTCGTCATCATCGGCGGCGGCATCATCGGTTGTTCGATCGCCTACCACCTCGGCCACCTCGGCTGGAACGATGTGGTCCTCATCGAGCGTCACGAGCTCACCGCGGGCACGACGTGGCACGCGGCGGGTCTGATGACCACCTTCGGCTCGACCTCGGAAACCTCGGTCGAGATGCGGATGTACACCCGCGACCTCTACGGGCGTCTCGAGGCGGAGACCGGACTGAGCACCGGCTTCGAGCCCCTCGGCTTCATCGAGCTGGCCGCGGATTCAGACAGGGTCGAGGAGTACCGTCGAGTTGCGGCCTTCAACCGGCTGTGCGGCAATGATGTCGAGGAGATTGGCCCCGAGGAGATCAAGGGTCTCTTCCCCCTGGCCAGAGTCGACGACATCGAGGCCGGCTACTATCTCAAGCAGGACGGACGGGTCAACCCCGTCGACGCAACCATGGCCCTGGCCAAGGGCGCCCGCCTCAAGGGCGTCAGGATCATCGAGGGCGTGTCGGTCACGGGCGTCACCATCGCAAACCGTCGCGCAACAGGAGTGGAGACTACTCAGGGCCCCATCGAGGCGGAGTACGTGGTCAACTGTGCCGGGATGTGGGCAAGACAGCTCGGCGCCCTCTCGGGCATCAGCATCCCGAACCAGTCCACCGAGCACTACTATCTGATCACCGAACCCTTCGAGGGAATGACGCGGGAGCTTCCCATCATCGAGGATCCGTCCTGCCACGGCTACTACCGGGAGGAGGGAGGCGGTCTGATGATCGGTCTCTTCGAGCCCGTCTGCGCGCCCTGGAAGGTGGAAGGTGTCCCCGCCGACTTCTCCTTCGGTGAGATCGAGCCCGATTGGGACCGCATGGCGCCGTTCCTTGAAACGGCCATGAGCCGCATCCCCATCTCGCAGGAGGTCGGGATCCAGAAGTTCTTCTGCGGTCCGGAGAGCTTCACGCCCGACATGGGTGTGGCCTTCGGCGAGACGCCTGAAATCGAGAACTACTTCGTCGCTGCCGGGCTCAACTCGATCGGGATCATCACTGGCGGCGGTCTCGGTAGAATCATGGCCCAGTGGATCACAACCGGCGATCCGGGCGCCGACATCACCGGCATCAACGTCGACCGTTTCCACCCCTACCAGTGCAACCCCGAGTACCGAAAGACCCGAGTGGTCGAGACGCTGGGAATGGTCTACCGGCGGCACTATCCGACGCGCGTGCCGCAGACCGCCCGGGACTGCAAACGATCGCCCTTTCACGATCGTTTGAAGGACCGGCGGGCTTACTTCACGGATGTGAGCGGCTGGGAGAGCCCGGCCTGGTATGCGCCGGAAGGACACGAACCCAAGGTCGAAAAGCTCTCATGGGGACGTCAGAACTGGTTCCCCTACTGGGAGGCCGAGCACCGGGCCTGCCGTGAGAGCGTCATCGCCATGGACATGACCTTCATGGGAAAATTCCTGGTCCAGGGGCGCGACGCCGGGAGGGTGCTCGACAACATCGCGGCCAACAGCGTCAACGGTCCGGTGGAGACTATCACCTACACCCAGTTTCTCAACGATCGAGGCATGCTGGAGGCCGATGTTACGGTGACCAAGCTCAACGACGAGGAGTTCATCGTGGTGGTCACCGACACCATGCACCGCCACGTCGAGACCTGGCTCAGGCGCCACATCCCCCCGGATGCGCACTGTTTCCTCACCGACATCACCGGCGGCATCGGTCAACTCAACGTTCAGGGTCCGAGATCGCGGGAGTTGCTGCAATCCATCACCTCGGCTGATCTGTCCAACGGGGCGTTTCCCTTCCGCACCGCACGCGAGATCGACATCGGGTACGCACGCTTGATGTGCAACCGCATCACCTACGTCGGCGAGCTCGGATACGAGCTCAACATCCCCGCCGAGCAGGCGGTGCACGTCTACGACCGTGTGGTCGAGGCGGGCAAGGACTTCGGTCTGCGTCACGCGGGTCTGCGGGCTCTGGGCAGCCTGCGCATGGAAAAGGCCTATCGCGACTACGGTCACGACATCGACAACACCGATGACGCCTACGAGGTCGGTCTCGGGTTCGCCGTAGATCTCAAGAAGCCGAATTTCATCGGCAAGGCCTACTGCGTCGAGAAGAAAGCCCGGGGGCCGGCCTTCAACAGGCGTCTGCTGCAGGTTTTGGTCAAAGACCCCGAACCGTTGCTCTACCACGCCGAGATCGTCTATCGGAACGACAAGGCGGTCGGCTATGTCCGCGCGGCGAGCTACGGATTCACCCTCGGTGGCGCCGTCGGTCTGGCCATGATCGAGGCCGGTGAGCCCATCAACAAGGCCTACATGGCGGAGGCGACGTGGGAGATCGACATCGCCGGCCGGCGATTCCCCCTCGAGGTCGGCCTGCCCATGAAACCGATGTACGACCCCAAGATGGAGCGCGTCAGGAGTTGATTGCCGCTGCGGCGGTGGTGCGGTGAGCGATCAGCCAGTCCCGATCCCGAAAACCGCCCTCGATCGCTTTTGCGATCGAGGGCGGCGCTGGAAGAGTCTTGCGGGCGAGACGCCCGCGCCACAATTCCTTCGTGCTCGCCTTCGTGTCTTGGTGCCTTGGTGGTTGCGACGGTGGAGTGGTTCCATCGCATCGGGATCGGGATCGAATGCAGAAATCGAGGAGTTGGGATGCAGGCGAAGCTCCGATCACACCCCCGCCAGCGCCTTGACCTGCTCAACCGCGCTGGCCGCATCGTAACCGTAGGCGTCGGCGCCGATCTCATCGGCGAAGTCCTTCGACACGGGTGCGCCGCCGACGATGGTGCGGATCTCTCCGTCCAGACCCCGCTCCCGCACGAGATCGACCACGTCCTTCATGGATGACATCGTCGTGGTGAGCAGCGCCGAGATGCCGATGACCTTTGCCCCCGAATCCAAGGCGGCGTCGACGAACCGCTCGGCGGTCACGTCGTTTCCGAGATCGACGACCTCGAAACCGGCGCCCTTGAGCATGATCCCGACAAGGTTCTTGCCGATGTCGTGCAGATCGCCTTTGGCGGTGCCGATCACAACCTTCCCGATGGTCGGGACGTCCCCGCCGGCGAGCAGCGGCTTGAGCAGATCCACGCCTGCGGTCATCGCGCGGGCGGCGAGCAGCACCTCGGGGAGAAAGATCTCGTGATCGCGAAACAGAACGCCCACAACCTTCATCCCGCTCATGAGCCCGTTGTTGAGAATCTCCTCGGCCGGAACGCCGTCGTCGATGGCCTGCTGAACCAGCTCGGCCACCTTTTTGGCGTCACCGTTTCTGAGGCTCGACCCAATCTCCTGCATCACATCCATCATTGACCTCCGCCGGAATCGTCAAGCACCGAGTGAATCCGCTCACGGCAGTTCTGATCGGCGCAGTCGGTACAAAACGCGAAATCGATGTCGAAGTCGTGGGCCTCTCGATCGGCGGCCACCAGGACGCCGGAAACCGACTTCAACGGCTGCATTAGAAAGCTCGAGTTGAGGGTGATGCCGATGCCCTCGGGTCGGAGGGCCTCGAAGAGCTTCGCCTGGCCGCTGACGTGCCAACCGCAGTAGCCCGGGCTGTAGGGCAGGACCCTCACGTTGGAGACGTCGGGACCCGAGCCGGAAAAGCCGAGCTCGTAGTTCCGAGCCATCGAGTCGGCCAATCCCTCGGCGCCCGTCGACGCGATGGTGTCGAGGGTGTATCCCAAGGCCGCGTCTCCGTGATCGAACAGGCGGCGGATTTCGGCGCACACCGGCTCGCCGACGGTGATGGCGAACAGGGCGAGTCGGCGGGCCTCGGGATAGATGGCCTCGAGTGGAGTGCGGTGAGCATTCCGGCCGTCGCCCGGATAGATCGCGCCGAACTCCTCGATGGAGATCTCGACGCTGGTCCCGACGGCATCGACGTGGGTGGAGTAGATCTTCAACGCCTCATCGACGAGGGAGGCGACCCGCGGCGGGACCTCGGCGCCATCGGGAATTCCCTGAGCGGTCAAGACCGTCCGGTGATCCGGTGTCGCTTCTGCGCGTGGAAACCGTACCGCGTCCGTCATTCGCTCCGACCGGGAAGATTGTCCATACCGAAGCGGCGGGCCTCGGCGGTCATCATCCCCTCCATTTCGGACCTGACCTCGGCGGGGAGGCACGAGGGCGTGTGCGAAGCGATGAGACGTTCGACCTCCTTCGCGGCGCGATCGTGCAGGCTGAGCCCGCCATCTTCGAGCCATCGGGAGCTGTTGGCGCGGTCGATGACCGGTCCCGGGAAGGTGATTTCGTCCCTCAGGTGACGGCGGGTGTGATCGGCGATGAGCAGATGCTTGTCCCGGATGAGCTCCTCGAAGATCGGGGTGGAGGGGAAGTCCTCGCGGGGTTCGACGCCTCTGACCATCCGAAGCGTCTGGCCGCAGATCTCGTTGTCGAGGACGAGCTTCTCGAGGCTTTGGCAGGTGATGAAATCGAGCATCCCGGGTCCGGAGATGCTGTTGATGCCGGCCAGCGCGGCCAAGGTCGCGCCCATGGCGGTCTCGAATCCGGCCTGGGCATCCAGCTGTTTGGCGTCGCTGAAACCGGTGTAGGCCTGGGTGGGCATCCCGAGGTGTTTGCCGATCTCGCTGTAGGCGCAATCGAGCATTTCGGTCTCGACGGCTCCCATCGGTGTGGTCTCGTATCGAATGTCGAAGATCGCGGGCGCGCCGCCGTAGAGGACCGGCGCACCGGGACCCGCCAGCTGGTTGATGACCACCCCGCTGAGGGTTTCGGCGGTGTGCTGGATCAACGACCCGACGATGGTGACCGGCGCCATGAAACCGGCCAACGGCATGGAGATGAACTCCACCGGAATCCCCATCCGGGCGCAATCGACGACGTTCTGCGAGGTCGTCTCACTCCACTTGATGGGTGCGGTCGGGCAGCACGAGAAAATTGTCAGCGGTTTTGCCCTGAGTTCCTCCGCCGAGCCCCGGACCGCCAGCTGGAGATCACGCATGACGTCGAACGCTTCGATCGTGAAGGCTCCGGTGACCACCGGTTTCTCACAGTAGAGAAGGCTGAGAAAGAGCCGGTAGCTGTCCGAGATCTCCTCCGGGACATCCGCCGGGATGAACGCCGTGCTCTGAGCGTGGATGTGCGGCAGTCCGCTGACCAGCTTGGCGAAGTTCACGTAGTCGGCGGTGAGGGGTTTTCGGATGGTGCCGTTGTCGAGGATGTTGATGGCCGCCGAGCTCGGGGTGAAGTGCACGTTGTCGCCGGACAGGTCGTGGGTCTGCCGACCGGCCACATCGTAGAGCTTGAAGCCGCTCGGAACCGTGGAGAGCGCCAGATCGATGAGATTGTCGGTCAACCGCACGTGCTGCGTGACCGGATCAACTTCGGCGCCGTGGTCGCCGAGCAGACCGAGCACGCGGGTGTTGTGAATCTCCACCCCGAGCGTGCACAGCAGATGACGAGCCTCATCGATGATCTTGATCTTGAGGTCCTCGTCGAGGAATGTGACCTTGGGGCGCATGAGGATTCTCCCTGTTTCCGAAGCGCCGTCGTCAGCGCTGTGTGATCGGTGAAAATTGGATTACGGGGAGACTAGAGACCGCTGAATCGGTTCACGTAGGAGATCAGGGGCACCGCCGGTCGTTGCCTTCTCGTTCCGACATGAATCACCGATTGGAGCCTCATCTCCGTTAGGTTAACGACGACGTCCGGCCGGTGTCAATCACCTTGGTCGTTCGTGATCCGTGAGGCGTTGGTCGGGAGTTGAACGAATCGGGGCGCCTCTCGACTCCCTGCATCGGGTGGTGTGCCTTCAGCGGTCACTTTGAAACGCAAAGAACGCGATGAACGCGAAGACCATCGCAAAGAACTCAATTCAGATGACCATCCCAAAGGGTCCATCACGTTTGACCGTCGATGGAATCTGCGTCCATCTGCGGTTTCTCCGTGCGATGGTGCGATGAGTCGATATTGCGATGTCCTTTGCGGTCGTTGCGATCTACAGAGTGTCGATCTGCAGGGGGCTGGGCTACCAGCTGAAACGTCTCGCGGGCTAGCCCAACTCCGGATATCCGTGTGCCCCGAGAGTGCGGCGGCAGGCGGCGTCGAGGATGGACCGGCGCTGACCGGGATCCAGATCGAGAGCCCGTTGCAGAACCGGCCACGCTGCGGTGAGGAAAAAGAGGGGAGAGGCGAGATCGAGAAAGAGCGCTCGACCCGTCGACGAACCCGGTGCCGATTCTCCTTCTCCAATGGCTCGCTTGAGGCCCTCGAGGGCCGATCTCAGGATCGGATCGAGCGCCTCCACCGCCACTCCGCCGCCGTCGCTGAGATCGCGCAGGAGTAGACGTGCCCCGTTGCCGTCCTCGTCGATCTTGTCGAGGATACGATCGACGATGTCGGTGATCTTCAGCGGGGTCACGTCGTCGCCGTTGTCCGCATCCGCCGGTTGCAGTTCGGTCAGCCGGTTCGCCGCCCGCCGGAGCACGACCCGATACAGCTGTCGTTTTCCTCCAAAGTGATACGACACGGCGCCCGGATTGGCGTTGGCCAGATCGCAGATGTGGCGGACCGAGGCCCCGCGGTAGCCGTGATCGGCAAAGAGGTTGGCGGCGGCTTCGAGCAGACGGTCCTTGGTTCCAGAATTCATACATGTGTTTGTATCAATTTCGGGTATCGACGTCAAACATGGAATCGCCAACGTCTCTCATGAAATCATGGTTGGAAACGTTTCTCCCGAATGGATTGGTTCTTAGTTCTTTTAAATGAATGTTTTAAATAAATCAAACAAACGACTGTATGAAGATATTGATGACCCTTGACTCGAAACACCGCAGCGACTAGCATTCCTCTACAGGATGACAATTGAACGACGAGGTGTTGTCGCGGCGATTCCCGCACGTTGGGGGTCCACGCGTTTTCCGGGCAAGGCGTTGGCCGAGCTCGATGGTTCCCCCATGATCGCCCACGTTGTCCGCCGGGCGCTGGCGGCGGAGACCATCGATCATGTCATCGTCGCCACCGACGACGAGAGGGTGGCTGCCGCCGCGAGGGCCGCCGGGGCCGAAGCGGTGATGACGGGAGTCCACCCGTCGGGCACCGACCGGATCGCCGAGGCCGTCGAGGCGCGTTCCGGTTGGGAACTCGTCGTCAACGTTCAGGGCGATGAACCCATGCTCAGCGGCGCCAACATCGACACCCTGGTCAGGGGAATGAGGCAACGACCGGATGTGGGGATGGCGACGCTGTGTCGTCCGCTCGACGAGCCCCACATCGATGACCCCAATGCGGTGAAGGTGGTTCGCCGGATGGACGGCCGCGCGCTCTATTTCTCGCGTTCGCCGATCCCGTATCCGCGTAACCGGGATCAGGCGGCGTCCATTTGGCGACTCCACCTGGGTATCTATGGTTTTCGTCCGCGGACGCTGACCGAGTTCGTGGCATTGAAACCGTCGTTGCTCGAACGGGCCGAAGGGCTCGAACAGCTGCGGGCGATGGAACATGGGATCGAGATCCTGGTCCTCGAAGCGCCGGATCCGGCGCACGGGGTGGATACCCCCGAGGACCTCGACAACGTTCGACGAATCATGAACGGTGGGGACTGAGGGAAGAAGGTTAGAAGGATGGCGACAAAATACGTGTTCGTGACGGGCGGTGTTGTTTCAGGGCTCGGCAAGGGGATCACGGCGTCGTCGCTGGCGGCGTTGATGGAGGCCCACGGCTACTCGGTGACCATGCTCAAGGTCGATCCCTATGTCAATGTGGATCCGGGGACCATGTCGCCCTTCCAGCACGGTGAGGTCTTTGTCACCGACGACGGCGCCGAGACCGATCTCGATCTGGGCCACTACGAGCGTTTCACCAACGCCACCATGGCGAAGAAGAACAACTTCACCACAGGGAAGATCTACGCATCGGTGATCGAGAAGGAACGCCGCGGCGACTATCTCGGCAAGACGGTCCAGGTGATCCCCCACATCACCGATGAAATCAAGGACGGGATTCGCGCCCTCGGTGGCGATGTCGACTTCGTCATTGTCGAGGTCGGCGGCACCGTCGGCGACATCGAATCCCTTCCCTTTCTCGAGGCAATCCGTCAGTTCCGCGCCGAGGTCGGCCGCGGCAACGTGCTCATCATTCACCTGACCCTGGTACCCTTCATCAAGGGCTCGGATGAGCTCAAGACCAAGCCGACCCAGCACTCGGTCAAAGGGCTGCTCCAGATCGGGATCCAGCCCGACATCCTCGTCTGCCGCTGCGACCGTCCGCTGCCCGAGGACCTGCGCGACAAGATCGCGCTCTTCTGCAATGTCGAGTCGCGGGCGGTGATCCCCGCCGAGGACGCCGAGACCATCTACGAGGTGCCGCTCAAGCTCGCCGCCGAAGGATTCGACGAGTTCGTTCTCGAGATGCTCAACCTGCCCAAAGGGAAACGTGATCTCAGCCGCTGGCGCGGGGTGGTCGACGCCGTCAAGGCCTGTGAGGGCACCGTGTCGGTCGGCATCGTCGGCAAGTATGTCGATCTCGCGGATTCCTACAAGTCGCTCAATGAGGCGCTATTCCACGGTGGGCTCGCCAACGGCGTCAACGTCAATCTGGTCTTCATCGACTCCGAAACCCTCGAGGGTTCAGGCTACCCCGAGCAACTCTTCGATGTCGACTCGATCCTGGTTCCCGGTGGCTTCGGCAAGCGCGGGATCGAGGGGATGATCCGCGCCATCGAGTTCGCCCGCGGCCGCAAAATCCCGTTTTTCGGCATTTGCCTCGGGCTGCAGACCGCCATCATCGAGTTCGCCCGCAACGTCTGCGGTCTGGCCGGCGCCCACTCCACCGAGTTCGTCAGCCAACCTCCCTACAAGGTCATCTACAAGATGCGCGAGCTCGTCGGTGTCGACCAGATGGGCGGCACCATGCGGCTGGGCAAGTACCCTTGTCGTCTGACGCCCACCTGCGGCGCATGGGAGATGTACGGAAGCGATGAGGTCTGGGAGCGCCACCGCCACCGGTACGAAGTCAACCCCGAGTACGTCCCGCTCTTCGAGGAGAAGGGTCTGGTCGTCAGCGGGAAGTCGCCCGACCGGATCTTCGTCGAGGTGGTCGAATTGAAGGACCATCCGTGGTTCCTGGCCTGCCAGTTCCACCCCGAGTTCAAGTCCAAACCCTACGACCCGCACCCGATCTTCAAGTCGTTCATCGCCGCAGCGGTGGAGTACCGCAAGGCCCGCGAGCTCGAGGAGGACACGGAATCCGAGGCCACCGAGGAGGCGATCATCGAGGAGATCATGGCCGACGGCGAACCGGAGGAGTTGGCGGAAGAGAAGCCGCTGGAAGCCTGAGCGCCCGATCGTCGCAGCCCACAGATCACACAGATTCCATCGCAGGATGGCCCGCAGATCACGCAGATTGACGCAGATCCATCGCAGCGATCATTTGAGCCATCGCAGCCATCGCGGCAGCCCACAGATCACACAGATTCCATCGCAGGATGGCCCGCAGATCACGCAGATTGACGCAGATCCATCGCATGATTCGATTGAGCCATCGCAGCCATCGCAATAGCCCACAGATCACACGGATACCATCGCAGGATGGCCCGCAGATTACGCAGATTGACGCAGATCCATCGCAGCGATCAGTTGAGCCATCGCATCCATCGCAATAGCCCACAGATCACACGGATGGCATCGCAAGGTCCCGCCAGATGACATCGAATCATCGCGATTGAGAATGGGCGATTGCGTGCTTTTGGGGTACCTGACTTCATTGTGACGTCCGTGGTACTTCAAAGGCGCTGAAAGGCAGGCTGGAAGCCTGCCCCACAACCATCGCAATCCTCCCATTTTCGTTGAGGAACGGTCATTGTGGGGCGGGCTTCCAGCCTGCCCTTCATTCGCCTGACTGTCGGAGGTGAGAAACCACGAAGTCTGACGCCTTCCAAGCCACTCATCACCCACCCTCACTTGTGATGGCTTGGTGATCGCTTCGTGTCTTTCGCCTTCGTGTTTGCGGCGTCCGATGGTGAGATGGATCTGCGTGATCTGCGGGAAACTGCGACGTTGCGATGACCCATCTGTGTTCATCTTTGTGATCTGTAGGCTGCAGCGCCGATTGCCGAATGTGACGATGCGATGGTGCGACGTGCGATGAGTCATCTGCGTCAATCTGCGTGATCTGCGGGCAGTATGCGATGTTGCGATGGTTCATCTGTGTTGATCCGTGTGATCTGCGGGCCAATTGCGACGTTGCGATGAGTCGTCTCTGTCGATCTGTGTGATCTG
>JARFRM010000301.1 GCA_029287235.1 Thermoanaerobaculales bacterium | reverse complement strand
AGCTGCTGCGCCGAAGCGGCGGATGCGGTGCACAGCATAGCCACACTCAACAGGCGTTTGATCTTCATGACCGCCTCCTACTGGACCGCATTGTAGACATACAACGCGAAGTCCTGGTTTGGCGCTTCACCGTCAAAACCCTGGACGGCGTTGGCTTGGACCGTTCTGGCCGTGACTTTGATGGAAAATGGCCCGTTGAGCACCCCGGCTGGGACTCGGATCACCTCGACGGTATTGTGTGTGTCTGTCGGCAAGGCCGGTAGGATCTTGCCGGCGATGTCTTCCGAGTACCAGGAGGCCTGCTCAAAGTGGTTTCCACAATAAGAACGCCAGTTCGCCGGTATGAAACTAGGTCTGTACAGAGTCAGATCAAGGTCGTTGACTTTGAGCGAGGCCGCTCCCGCATTCGACGGAGCGTCGGTGAAGACCAAGACCGCGATGATGTCTTTGGTTGGATCATCCACCTGCAGCTGCGTCCACCAGTACTGGCCGCTGGCGGTGAAACGGCGGCCCTGGCCGCCGGGCGCCGGGTCGTGGTCCTGGTCGAAGGTCGCGACTGTTACATCTTCTTGGAAGAGTTGGTCGAGGTTGACCCTTCCCCAGCCCTGGGCCATGGAGGGCGAGTGGCCGAGAGAGGTTGTGGGAGGCCAGTGATCCGTGCCACCCGTAAGGCTGTCGGCGTGGGCCACCAGCATGGCCTTGATCATGGCCGGAGACGGCAGCTCCAGTTCCCCGCCGATTGTGTAGAAGTACCATGCTTCGGCCAGCACGGCTGCGCCGGTGACCACCGGAGCGGCGGCGCTGGTACCGCGGAAACAACGGTAGATGTCGGTGTTCGGCGAGTGCTGCGATCGTGCCGCCGCCACCAGGGTGCCGGGCGCCACGAGATCAGGTTTGAAGCGCGTGTGCTCTTGGGCCGAACCGGCCTCGTTGATGTAGCCGCGTCTGGAGTGCCATTCGACGGGGGTGATTCCGCCGGCGATGTCGCGGATCAGATGGGGGTCTTGCGTGTCATAGACACACTCGGTGTTGTGCGCCGATGTTCCGTTCTCGGCCCATCCCCTCGCCGCTCCGACCGAGATCACGTTCTTGGCGTTGCCCGGGGAGGTCGACCATGGTGTCTGTCCTGGCGGGTCTCCGTCCCAGTTCCCGGCGGAGAAAACGAGGGTCACCTCTTCGAGGTCGCCGGTGAGGTTCGCGTCACGAACCAGCCGATCGGCCATCTTCGAGAACAAGGTGTACTCGGTTGCCGCTTTGCCGTCGTACCCAGCCGGGGATCCATCCTGATTGAGCTCAACCACATTCCAGCTGTTGTTGAAGATCCTCGCTCCGTTACCGCCCTGGTTGATCCTTGTCATCAGGTGCCTGAAGTGCACGTGAGTCATTCCGTTCTGCGAGGTGGGGCTGTCGGCGAGGTATGGGAGCTTGGCGATGACCAACTGGGCCGAGGGTGCGATGCCGGTTCCCCGGTAGTAGCCGTCCGCGTCAAGAGAATCAGGATCGTCGGGATCCGGATCACCAGGACCCTCGCTCAACGGGTCGCCGACGATGATGGAGGCCACCGCCGTCCCGTGTCCACTGTTGCCATCAGCGCTGTCTGTGAACTCATAGTCATTCCACGAGTAGGGCCTGCAGTGGCTATCGCCGAGGTCACCGGAGCAGAAAAAGGTGTCTCTGATCACCGGATCGTCGCAGAAGCCGACACCATCGACCACCGCCATGCCTTCCCCGGCTTGGGGGCACGCGGCGGGGTCGTTGGAGCTGTGGTTGAGGTCGGGATGTCGCTTGTTTCCGGTGTCCCACAACGTGCAGATTCCGGTTTGCTCATCGTAATGGTCCTTGTGGCACTTCGTCCTGTCAAGCCCGGTATCGATGACCCCCACTCTCGACCAATAGGCCATGCAACCGGGGTACGGCAGCCAATCGGTCGGTGTGCAAAAGCCCTTGTTGCGCAGCCAGCTGTGGTGGCCGTCAGGGGTGATTCGCACCGGACGGTCCCCGGCGTTCAGAGGTGAATTGCCGTCATGCTGACCTGCGGCGATGGTCGCCTCCCGCTCGCCGCTGAAGACGGGAGCCAGGGCAGGCTCGATCCAGAAGACCTCTGGGCGGCGGGCAACGGCTTGGAGATGGGCTTGTGTGACGGCGACCCGGGTGTAGGCGAACCGGGAGTCGCCCTGAAGGTCCGGGCGGACAGCGGTGAGAGTCTCGATAAGGGTTGCGAATTGGGCGAGGTCCTGGCCGGCGTCGAGCTCGATGGCGACATCGAGCGGTCCGTCGCGATCCAGCAGCGAAGGTCGGATCTTGTAGGCCGGCTGGAAGAGGCTCACATGCTGCACGCCGTCGAGGCGGAGCAGGACGGACGCACCATCGGCACCGGTACGAACGAGGTAGCTGTTCTCCGGGAAATAGGAGATGATCTCTGAGGCGCTTGCCAACGAGGAATACCATCGGCGCGTCATTGGAGCTTTGAACTGCACGACGAAGAGCCCGATGTCGCCGGCGTACCCCCCAACTGTCAGGTCTTGCGGCAGGCCGACCGGACCGCCGAACGAGGAGAACGAGTACCCGTTGATCTGGATCAGATCGAAGTCGCGGCACACCTCGAACATCATGCCGCGATCTGTGGCTTCTAGGGTGAATCTGTCGAGGTCTTCCTCGGAGATCTCACCGGCGAGATACGACGGGTAGTCGGTGATGATCGTGAATCCCAGGTGAGTCAAGAGTGAGGAATCGGGATCTTCATGACCCAGGAACTGGCCATCGTCGGAGAATAGGGGTTCCTTCTCGAGGGTGATCTTAGCGGCGTCTACGGCGGCGGTCGTCCATATGAAGACAACAAGAAAGAAGACGAACATGGGCCAAATACGTTGGTGCATAGCTGGAATCCTTCTCTGTGTCAGGTTATTTTCTCAGGTTGCTCCTGATTGAATCGTAAGACAGGTGGGGGGGGGGGGTGTCAAGAGATCGTGCCGCTCTTTCTGGCCCTACCTTGATGTGAAGCAACCAGATCATGGAGCACACCATGATCATCGAGATGGGTAGGCGACTCTTCCGAAGTTCGAGCGATGACCTGGCGTCTGCTCCACCCGAAATCGTGATCTCCCGATGTGCGCAGCACATCGTGTGCAGCGAGTGCCGCCCGGTCCGGCGCAGCCGGGCCCGGCGGTGCTCGGTGCAACGGGGAAGGTCTACAATGACTCCGACACGCGCCAAAGAGAGGTGTTCATGCCCAAGTTGCTCGACCGGAAGGCGAGACGAGACGAGGCCTACGAGGCCAACCGTGATCACTGGCTCAACGAGCTGCGGATCATCGAGGCCCAACGCAGGACCATCGCCGAGGGCGGCGGTGAGAAGGCCGCTGCGAGGCAACGCAAGCACGGGAAGCTCCTCGCCCGGGAGCGGGTCGAGACGCTCATCGACGACGGATCTGAGTTCCTCGAGCTCGGGAGCTTTGCCGCCTGGGAGATCTACGAGGAGTGGGGCGGCGCGCCGGGGGCCGGGGTCGTCACCGGGCTCGGCAAGGTCAGCGGGCGCGAGTGCGTCGTCGTTGCCAACGACGCCACGGTCAAGGCCGGGGCGTGGTTCCCTCTGACCTGCAAGAAGATCCTTCGGGCGCAGGATTTCTCGCTCGAGAACCGGCTGCCCATCATCTATCTCGTCGATTCCGCGGGTGTCTTCCTGCCCATGCAGGACGAGATCTTTCCCGACCGCGACCACTTCGGGCGGGTCTTCTACAACAACGCCCGGTTGTCGGCCGAGGGCATCTATCAGATCTCGGCCATCATGGGCTCGTGCGTCGCCGGCGGCGCCTATCTCCCCATCATGTCCGACGAGGCCCTCATCGTCGAGGGCACCGGGACCATCTTCCTCGCCGGGTCGCACCTGGTCCAGGCCGCCATCGGCGAGAAGATGGACAACCAGGAGCTCGGCGGCGCCGAGGTGCAGGTGGACATCTCCGGAGTGGTCGATGACCGGTTCCCCGATGATCAGGCCGCTATCGAGCACATCCGGGCGCGGATGGCGGAGCTGGCCCAACCGGTATTGGCCCCGTTCGACCGGATTGAGACGCGGCCGCCCCTGGTCGATCCCGAGGAGCTCCTCGGACTCATGCCGGTGGACCGGTCGCGGCCCTACAGCACTCACGATCTGCTCGGGCGGATTCTCGACGGTTCCGAGTTCACCGAGTACAAGGCGACCTACGGTCGGACAATGATTTGCGGAACCGGCAGGATCGGCGGTTGGGCGGTGGGGATCGTCGCCAACGACCGGCAAATCGTCCATCGCCGGCGAGGTCTCGAACAAGGTGACCGGGAGATGCAGATCGGAGGCGTGATCTACTCGGACGCCGCCGACAAGGGGGCGCGGTTCGTCGAGCTCATGAACCAGAAGGGAATCCCGCTGGTCTTCCTCCAGGACGTGACCGGTTTCATGGTGGGCTCCAAGTCCGAGCGCGAGGGCATCATCAAGGATGGTGCGAAGCTCGTCAACGTGGTTGCGAACTCGGTGGTTCCGAAGATCACCCTCTTCATAGGCAACTCATTCGGCGCCGGGAACTACGCCCTCTGCGGCCGTGCCTACGGCGCCCGTTTCTACTACGCCTGGCCATCCGCGTCGATCTCGGTCATGGGCGGGCAGCAGGCGTCGAAGACCCTGCTTGCGATCCAGCTCAAGAACCGGGGCGACGATGTCGGCGACGAGGAGAAGGCAAGACTCCTGGCCGAGATCCAGGCGCGCTACGACGCCGCCAACGATCCCCGGTATGCGGCGGCCAGGTTGTGGATCGACGAGATCATCGATCCGAGGCGGAGCCGCGAGGTGATCATCCGCAGCCTCGATGCGGCCGCGCATCAACCGGAGATCGCTCCCTTCAAGGTTGGTGTTCTGCAGACCTGACGAGCGGACCTCCGCACCGTCCGACCCTCAACGGTTGCGATGTTCTTGTGATGTCTTCGTGTCGTTGTGGTTGCGATGGGGTGATTTCTTCCGGCTCCGGGCGGTGAAAAGCTGCGCCTCCGGGTTGACGACCCGACCGCTCATCTCGGTGGCGCTACCCACGGCACCAGGATTGCGCGTCCCGGGAGGTCATCCGGCAGGCGTTCGAGGATGCCTGCGGCGGTTGTCTCCGGCGGCAGGTGGGCGAGCACCAGGTTGTTGCATCGGAGTTCGGGGAGGAGTTCAATCCAGTCGGCAAGGTGGCCGTGGCCCCCGAGCCGCGCAGCCACCCGGGTGCCCGGATCGATGAACGAGCAGTCAACCACGGCGGCCCCTGCGTCGAGCATGGAGGGCACGTCGCGGAACGGTTCCACCGTGCCGTCACCGGCAAAGATCACAGCGGGCCGGGAGTGGTCGTCGGCGGTGATGGCCCACCCGAGGGAGGCCGTGTTGTGGCGCACCGCGAAGGCCGTGGCCGTGCCGCCTTCGGCAAGCTCGATGGTGTCCCCGGGCGACGCGCCCACCAGTGCTTCGTCGAGATCGACGCGACGGCGGACCCCGTCCAGATCGGGCCAGATCTCGAGGGCGGCGAGGAGCTCGGGCCGGCGCTCGGCGGGGATCAGAACCCGGGTCGGTCGCCCCACGTGTCGCCGTGTGTGGGCCGACAACCAGGCGAGGAGCCCGGCAACGTGGTCGGAATGGCAGTGGGTGAGGAGGACGGTCTCCTGGGCCGCCAGCAACGCCGAACACCGGCCCATGTCGATGGCGGTCTTGAATCGGTCGACGGCGAAGGCCGTGGCGAGAGCCGCGACCGACACCCCGGCGACCGAAATCCCCTCCACCTCGTGCTGCAGCTCCCAGAGATCGGCAGAGAGTTCGGGAAAACGGACCCGGCCGCTGTCCGCGAGGCGGCTCAAGGTTGGACCTCGATGGAAGCGTGGCCCAGGATCTCCCGGCCGCTCTCGGTGACATAGCGAATTTCATAGGAACCCGGTTTCGATGGCGCCGAGAGGGTGAGAGGCGAGCCGGCGGTGGTTGATTGCCAGTCGAGATAGCGGCCGGCGGGCGTGCGGGGCACGCTGATGGCAATGAAGTCGCCATGCGAGGCCGGCCCCGTCCAATGGACCTCGAAACGCAGGCCTGCTTGTGCCGTGGCGGGGACCCGAAGGTCGACAGGGATTTCCGTCACCTCGATCGAGGTCCTCCCCAGCGCCTCAGTGCTTTCACCGTCGATGTAGCGCAGTTCGTAAGTCCCCGGAGCGCCCGGCGCCCGAAGGACCGTCGGGTTGCCATCCTCGGTCCGGGCCCATTCCAGGTATTCGTCGTCGGGCATTCCGGGGAGTGCCAGACTGAGGAAGTCCTCGCTTCCCTCGGGACCGGACCACGTGATCTCGATGCGCTCTCCAACCTCGATCCGACTCGGTGCCGCCAGCGAGACAGTCGGTTCAGAAACGGGGTCCACGGTGGGTCGAGATCCGTCTTCGATCTCGAACACCGCCCAGCGCAGGGCGTCCAGCAGCTCCTCTGCGGTGGTCACGTTGCGAATTGGGACCGACCCGTATCGCTCGAGAACGTTCCCATCGAGGCCGAGCCCGACCATCCGGATTTCGATGGGCTGATCCACGGCTGCGAGCGCGGCCGCCACCTGCTGCGGGGTTTCCCCGCACTGGTCGTCACCGGAGGTCACCACCACGATCCGTCGTACCCCTGGTGCGGCGCCCAGGTCGTCCAGCGCTGCGAGGACCGAGGCGATGAGGGGGCGATGTCCCCGCGGCTCAACGGTGTCGAGGACCCGGCGCCACTGTTCGCTGTCGATCTCGGCCGGCGGGAGCGAAAGGACGGTGGCCGAACACCACTCGTCCTCTTCGACGTCCGGATTGCCCCCGGCGAGACGCAGCCCGATGACCGGCTCCGTCTCGGAAGCGACCGCCTCGGCAACGACGGCTGAGAGGGATTCGCGAACGGTGCTGTGAATCGGGATTTCGCCGACTCCGGGGTGATTCATGGTCTCGGAGGCGTCGAGGACGATCTCGACGGTGACCGGGGACGCGGCTCCGGCCAGGGTTGCGGCAACGAAGACGGCGACCAGGGAGATGATTCGGGGCACCCATGGATCATATCGAACCGGCGAATCCAACGCCTCCTCGAATCGCCGGCTGATTCTTCGCGCATGGATCGGACGACGTCGTACGCCGAATCCCGGGCCGGACGGGCGGACCGGGAGGCCGCCACCGATCTCTGCGGCGAGCCGGTGGGAATGTCTGCACCCGCACGTCGATTGTTGATCGGGGGAGGCCCTTTGCGACAAAGGGCTCCGCAAGACGGATTCTCAGGTTTGATTGAATGGTGGTAGGATCTCGGCGCCGCTGAGGCGATCAGCTTCCCGGACATGGGTTCGGGCCGCGCGAACGGGTTCCGGCTCCGGTCAATCACTGAAGGGACAAACAACGATGATCGTAGGAGTTGTCAAAGAGACCTTCCCGAGTGAGGCGCGCGTCGCCCTCGTTCCGGGCGGGGCGCAGCAGTTGACTCGAGCCGAGCTCGAAGTCCTCGTCGAGCCGGGCGCAGGTGTGGCGGCCGGATATGACGACGAGGCCTACACCGGGAAAGGGGCCATTCTGGCGGCCGACCGTGACGATGTGTGGCGGCGGGCGGACGTGGTCCTGCAGGTGCGCGCGCTCGGCGCCAACCTCGAGGAGGGGAAGGCCGACCTCGATCTCATGCGATCGGGCCAGGTCCTGATCGCCACCTGTGAGCCTTTGACCGAGCACGAGGCCAACTCAGCGGTGGCGGCTACCGGAACGACTCTTTTCTCAATGGAGATGATGCCGAGGATCACCCGTGCCCAGAGCATGGACATCCTCTCCTCCATGGCCACCATCGCGGGCTACAAGGCCGTGCTGATGGGGGCGGATGCTCTGCCGAAGCTCTTCCCCATGATGATGACGGCCGCGGGCACCCTCGCCGCGGCGCGGGTATTCGTGGTCGGCGCCGGTGTTGCCGGCCTCCAGGCCATTGCCAGCGCCCGCCGCCTCGGAGCCGTCGTCCACGCCTATGACGTCCGGCCTGTTGTCCGTGAACAGGTGGAGAGCCTGGGCGGCAAATTCGTCGAGCTCGAGCTCGAGACCGACACCGCCGAGGACGCGGGCGGCTATGCCAAGGAACTCGGCGAGGACTTCTACACCAAGCAGAGGGAGATGATGCTCAGCGTGGTCGCCGAGAGTGATGTGGTCATCACCACCGCCGCCATCCCCGGCAGGAAGGCGCCGATACTCGTCACCCGCGAGATGGTCGAGGGCATGCACCGCGGATCGGTCATCGTCGATCTCGCCGCCGAGCGTGGCGGCAACTGCGAACTCACCGTTCCGGGCGAGCGAGTGGACCACAACGGGGTCACCATCCTCGGTCCGCTCAACATACCGTCCGACGTGCCGTACCACGCTTCTCAGATGTACTCGAAGAACATCACCACCTTCCTGCTCCATCTCGTCAAGGACGGGGAGTTGGTCATCGATCTCGACGACGAGATCACCAAGGGCACCCTGATCACCCGCGATGGTGCGGTGGTCCACGAACGGGTCATCGAGGCCCGGGGCGCCGCCTCGCAAGGGAGTGAAACCACATGAGCGACCTCGTCATGCTGCTGACCGTCTTCGTACTGGCGATCTTCGTCGGTTTCGAGATCATCACAAAGGTCCCACCGACGCTGCACACGCCGTTGATGTCGGGTTCCAACGCGATCTCGGGCATCACCGTTATCGGTGCCCTGATTCTCGCCGGGGCCATCGACAGTCCCGAGGTCTCCAAGGTCCTTGCGACCGTCGCCGTGGCCTTCGCCGCCGTCAACGTGGTCGGCGGTTTTCTCGTCACCAACCGCATGCTGAAGATGTTCAGCGCCCGCAAGAAATAGGGCGCGATCATGCTTTCTCAGCACGTCGTCAACATCGTCTATCTGGTGGCCGCGGTCCTCTTCATCCTCGACCTCAAGTGGATGTCCCACCCCCGCACCGCGGTGCGGGGCAACGCGGCGGGCGCCCTCGGGATGGCTCTTGCCATCGCCGTGACCCTGCTCAGCGATCGATACGACTGGTCCTACATCCTCATCGGCTTGGCCGTCGGGTCGCTCATCGGTGCGGTCGCCGCCCTGCGGGTCAAGATGACCTCGATGCCGGAGCTTGTGGGCCTCTTCAACGGATTCGGCGGCGCCGCCTCGGTGCTGGTGGCGGGATCGGCGATCATCGCCGCCGTCGCCTCGCCCACCGCCGACACCGGGCTCCAGATGCGGATCGCCACCGTGGCCTCGGCCTTTATCGGTTCCATCACGTTTTTCGGCAGCTATGTCGCCTTCGGCAAACTGGGCGAGTTTCTCGCCGTCAAATGGAAGCTCTACACCTGGCAGAAGGTCATCAAGTATGGATTTTCTCTCGTCGTGGCGGCGGGCGCAGTCGGCTACGCGATAGCTGCCGCCGACGCCGGCTGGCCCGCATGGCTCATCGCTGCCTGCGGCATCCTCATTGCCGGGGTCCTGCTGATCAAAAAGGAGCGTTTCCCAGGGATGGACGCCCTCAAGATCGCCTCGGCGGTGGCGTCGGTCGGTGTTGCCGTCCTTGTGGTCATGCAGCCCGAGAGTTCAGTGCTTTTCTGGTTGCTCGTGGTCGTTGCCGGCGTTCTCGGGGTGATCCTGACTCTTTCCATTGGTGGCGCCGACATGCCGGTGGTGATCGCGCTGCTCAACTCTTACTCCGGTCTGGCCGCTGCCGCCACCGGTTTCGTCATCGACAACAACGTGCTGATCATTGCAGGTTCGCTGGTCGGCGCTTCGGGGATCATTCTCACCAACATCATGTGCAAGGCCATGAACCGGTCCCTGGTCAACGTCCTCTTCGGCACCATGGGCCCCACCGCCGACACCCCGGACGCCGACGACGTCTACCGCACAGTCAAGTCAACCAGCGCCGATGAGATTGCCATGCTCCTCGACGGCGCACAGCGGGTCGTCATCATTCCCGGCTACGGCATGGCGGTGGCCCAGGCCCAGCACGCGGTCCGCGATCTTGCCAACGAGCTGGAGGCGCGGGGCGCCAACGTCGAGTACGCCATTCACCCGGTGGCCGGTCGCATGCCGGGCCACATGAACGTGCTTCTGGCCGAGGCCGATGTGCCCTACGAGGCGCTGGTGGAGATGGATGACATCAACCCGACCATGGCCCAGGTCGATGTCGCCATCGTGGTCGGCGCCAACGACGTGGTCAACCCGGTGGCGCGGACAGATCCCCAGAGTCCGATCGCCGGAATGCCCATCATCGACGTCGACAAGGCGCGCACCGTGGTTGTCATCAAGAGGAGCCTGAGCCCTGGTTTTGCCGGGATTCCCAACCCGCTCTTCTCCGCCGACAACACCCTCATGTACTTCGAGGACGGCAAGAGGGCCATTCTCGATCTCGTCGCCGCCGTCAAGGAGCTGTAACGAAGCGGAATCACGGCGTAGCTGAAGGCGGAGCCGGATCTGACCCGCGTCCGCGTCCAACCAGTCGCCGCCTCCAACCACGCGCCATCAGAAATCGAGGTGGAAGGCCGCTTGGCTCCTTCCCCGAAAATCTTTGAAGGGCGGGGAGGAAGCTCTGTCGCACCCGTCAGTCCGGGGGTGATTCCCTTCACGTTCCAGGATTGGTGTCGGCGATGTCGTTCATGATGGCGTCGCGAATCCGTCGGGTTGAATCGATGTCGCTCGGGAAGCCGAGTCGGCGCACGGGGACGCGTTCGACGACCTTCGCCAGTCGATCGAGACGTTTCGGCCCCAGACCGATGGCCGAGGCCGGTCCGCCGGCGACACTGTGCTCGATCAGGCGTAGAAGAGACTGCTGTGGCGAAGACGGTGTGATCTCGACCGTTCCGCCGGGACCAGGCCGGCGATCGAGGACGTAGATCGCAGCCAGCTCGAGCCCCGCCGAAGCTGCGGATGGGGACGGGCGGATCGGCAGTTGCCGTTTGTCCAGGGTGTCGTGAACCCGACGCAGCTCAGCCGCTGCGATCTCGAGGCGTGTCTCCAACGTACTCGGCCACAATCTCAGCTGCGGCGGGCCGAGGAAACAGCGCAATTGCCCCCCCTCGTTCGCGCTGAGGGCGAGACCGTCATCGGCGACGAACTCGCATCCCGAGCGCATCAACTCTGCACACAGGGTCGATTTTCCGACCCCACTTTGACCGAGGAATGCCACCACCCGACCGCCGATCATGACCGCGCTCGCGTGCAGCATCGGTGACCCCTTCGTCTCGAGCCAGAGCGGCAGCGCATAGCAGAAGAAGTAGTGTGCAACCGGGGCCTCCGGAGGGAGCCACTCGATCGCGATTTGGTCCGGCCCAAGCCGAAAAATGCCTGTTCCTTCGGCTTTGACCGACAGGGCGAGGTCACCATCGAGGCGCAGCAAGGCGAAACGCCCTCGAGTGATGGGTTCCTGAGGCTCCGCCACCCAGAACTCGTCGCCCTCGGGAAGCGTGTCGATGGTGTGATAGGTCACGGTCACATCGTGCCGGGAATTCACCGGGTCCTCGGGCCCGGGAACAAGGGAGGAGCGAAACCGAGACGGTAGCGTGCCGTGGATCCGGAGACCGAAGGCCCAGCCGGAGATCTCTTCGACGGTGTCCAGGTTCTTCGTCACGCCTTCTCCCCGAAGCGGTGCCCCCACAGGCGCCGACACCACAGCTCGTAGCTGATCGTACGCCAGAGGATCGTGTGCCCGAAGCTGATCGAATCGGTGGCTGCCAGATAGGGTTCGAGCCAATCCCGTTTGACGTATCGCTGCCAGTCGGAAAATGGTCGCTGGAGCAACGATTCCGACAGCATCTCCCGGTTCTCCTCGATTCCCCGAAGGAAAAAGGCGCCCAGGAGGCCGATCCGTCCGCTTTCAAGCACGCGAACCGGCAGCAGATTCCTCATCGCCTCCCGCATCAGGACCTTGTCTTGACCGTCCCGGTGGAACCGGTAGGCCGGGAGTCGGAGTACCATTTCGAGCAGCGGACGATGCCAGAAAGGGTTGGCTCTTTCGACGCCGCATTGAAAGAAGAGCCGCCGCTCTTCGCTCTCCAGCTCGATGTTTCTGGCCCCGACGCTCAGGTCGTACCGGTGAGCTGCGGGACCCTCGGGCAGAATGGGGGAGAGTTCCTCCGGCTCGAGCAGCGCGGCCCCTTCGGCCGTCAGCCAGGGACACGGTCTTTTGCGGCGGAGCGCGCGAACGGCGCGTTGGAACGGCGCCAGTTGGTGGAGCCCAGCCCGGCTGAAGGAATCTCCTCTGAAGGCATGTCTGATCGCCCTGGCGAGGCTCGAGATCGCCCATGGCTGTCGACCGGTGAGGGCGTCCCGCAGCCAGAATTTGCGGGCGCCGTAGAGCACGTCGCCGGCATCGCCGACCATCATGCGCCGGCATCCGTCGCTGCGGGCGACGGCATAGAGCTGGCGCTTGAGCGCGGCAAAGGAGTTGACGTAGGGCGAGCTGTCGTGGACGAAGCGCGAGCAGAAGTCGCCGCTCAGCGGGACGTGTTCGTCGCCGTCGATCCAGCGGACCGGTAGGCCCAGGTGTCGAGAAACCGCCCTGATGTTCTCGTCCTCCGCCGGATCGGGGGTCAGTTCAAATGACCATGAGTAGGCGCGGATTCCACGAGGCGCCGTCGCGGCGAGCGCAGTCGAGTCCATGCCCCCGCTCAGCGAGAGGCCGATCCGGTCGGAGGGGAGCCCGTTGAGGTGGTGTTGAATGGATCTCTGGATTTGGCCGAGAAAGACGTGGTTGACCTCGTCCTTCGGCGCGTTGTCTGGCGTGGACGAAAAACGCCAGTACGCCTCGCGGTTGTCGTCATCACCACTCACCCGGAGGTGGTGGGAGGGCGCGAGCTCTTTGATGTGGCGGAAGAAGCTGCGCCGGCTGTGACCGAACCGGAAACCCAGAAAGCGGGTGACCGAGTGCTCGTCGGGCTCCGAACCGATCTCATCGTCGCGCAGGATCGCGCCCGCCTCACTTGCGGCGACCAGCCGTCTCCTGCTCAGGTGGTAGTAGACCTTGAGATCGCCGAGATGGTCGCGGGTGAGGCTCAGCCACCCCGAGGCGGGATCGGCGACGATCAGCGTGAACGATCCGGCGATCTCGTTGAGCCAGCTCGACCCGCCACGCGACCAGCGTTCCAATGCCCATCGAGCGCAACCGACTTCAGCGGGATCGCCGGCCGCGCACGAGTTCGGCGAGTCGAGGCTGTCAACCAGGCTGAAACGTCCGGCAACCGCGACCACGAGGCCAGAGCGCTCGTCCCGGATCGGCCCGTAGCACTGACGGGCCCGGGAGCTGATCTCGTGTCGAACGACAATGCCCAGCGGACCGGCGCACAGCGTCGATGAGGCTTCACCGTAGAAGGCGAGAAATTCACCGATTTTCTCGATCCGGCGCTGGTCGACGCGGGCGCCCCGACGATCGAGAATGCAGGCGAGGCCGCTCATCCCGTCCGGATGAGCGGAATCGAGATCGACTGGAAGGAACCGGTCGCCGTCGTCTCTTCTGTCCGGCCGGGTCGGGGTTCCTCAACAATCCCCGAGTCGGCCTCAGTCACGAGGCTAGGAGCGGGGAACCGGCGAATCGGTCGGGTTGCCGAGGCCGCCACCGCTGTCCACCTGTTGCGAGCCGTTGAACCGGGCGATCTCGTCGAGTTTGCCAAATCGCTCGATCCGGGGCGGTTCGTACGCCCTCCGGCCAGGGACTCCACGCCGCCCGGGACCACCCTCGAGATCGGCGTCCCGCAACATCGGCTGCCCATCCAAAGATCGAGTCATGCCGTCCTCCGGCCGGGACGCGCCGTGCCTTGAGATCGTGCGTTACCACGGAGGTGGTTGGTTTTGGTTTCTGCAGGCATCATCTATCGCTCCATCTTCAGCGTAACATCACCCTGCGTCAGCCAGTTGTCCTGCAGCACCTGATAAGCGCTGCCGAGGGCCTCGCGCCCCGCCTGCACCGCCTGGCCGAGGGTCAGCCCTGATTCGAGGCCGGCAAGAACATGGTCGGCCATCAGCTCATTTTCGTTGAGGCTCGCGAGGGAAACGGCCCCGCTGATTGCCAGCGCACCCTGATCGCCCGAGTACAGAAGCTGATGCCCGAGTACATTGGCGGTGGGGCTGATGTCGTAACTGGTTTCGCAGGCCAGCGGCAGCATGAGAGTCGGGAGACCGAAGTTGGTCAGACCCGCGGCGCTTGACGACGTCAACAAGCCGCGGAACGCCCAGATGGTCGCCGACGAGTGACCCGAGAAGACTGTGACGGCCCTGCCGGCATCAAGCGATGTTCTCAGGGCCTCGCGTGCGGACGCGATATCCGGATGGGCAGACATGTCGAGCACTTCTTTGGTCGCTGCGTCAAGATGGCGGCCGACCCTGACGACCTGGGCGATGAAGTCGTGCTTGCCGTCGCTCTCCTCGGCGATCAGCAGCGCAGAGTTGCCCGACGACAGGCCGCTTGAGTGCCAGTCCCGCTCCTTGTCGACGATGGTGGCAAGCTCGTCCTCGGTGCGAACCGAGAATTGAGCCACGGCGATGTCGGCCACGTCGTCGCCATCGAGATCGACCAGCCGGTTGTGGCTCGGGCTGTAGAGCGTGAATCCGACCGCGGCCGTCGGCAGCGGTATGAAGCTCACGCACTGCGAAATGTAGTTTCGGCGGTCGTAGCAGTCGGTGCCGACCAGTTGTACGTGGCTGTAGGGGCTGATCTCCCGCCGCGCGATGAGATAGTCGGTGATCGCGGACGGCAGCGCCATCCCGTATCCGACCGCGTTGTAGATGTCCTCGACATCGATCACGACCGGGTTGAACTCGGCCTTGCTTGCCAGGTACCCGTTGAGGGCCGGTGTTCCCACGAAGCTCGATCCCGCGATGACCACCAGGTCTGATTGTCCTGAAAACAGGTCGCCGGTCGCCCGGGTCGTGAACACGGCGGGTGTATGCGGGGTCTCGGTGACCCAGAAGCGTGCGGACAGGTCGTCAACATTCGCCTGCAGGCGATCCGAGCCCGATCGATTCTGCCGGAATTCGGCGACAAAGCCCCCCACCGAGGGAAACACCGAGACCTGATGGCGGGTGAGCACGTCCTCACGGGTGAGAGAATAGGCGACCACGTTCGGGCTGTCGAAACCCTCGACGTGATAGCCGTGGGCCCGTCGATCGGGTGGGAAGTCGAGCTCCGGACCACGGTACGGCGTCGGGTAGCGCAGCGAGTAGCTGTCGACCACGATCAGCGAAAAGAGGTACTCGGTTGTGAATCGAAGCTGAATCTGGTTGAGCCCGGTCCCGAGCAGTCCCTCGGGGAGCTCGGCTTCGATGTGCCAGTTCTGTTGGCCGGAGATCGAGGCGGCGGTGATCGGCACGAAACCAGAGTCCGGGCCGATGAATCCGACTTCCACGTTGTGTTCCGGCACGACCGCGCCGCCGGCTCCGGTGATGTCGGGCAAATCGGTGATCGCCCCCAGGTCGAGTACGATCTCGTGCTTTCCGCCGAGGACCTCGTCGACCACATCGATATCGAGGGTCACAATCGCCGGAGCGCCGTCGCGGGCCAACACGGTGCGTTCGATCCAGGGGTCGCCGGTCGGCGATTGCGAGTGATGCATGATCGGCCGGTCCACCGTGGTCTCCTTCGAGTACCATCGAGAGACCTGCGGGACACTGGCCATGGGTATTTCTTTGGTTTCAAGAACGAGACGCCGGTCGACCGAGATCTGGTAGTTGTTGGCGTTGATGTAGAGGGCATCGTCGCCCACCGGCGGGCGGCCGATGAACTCGATGGCGCTGCCCGGGCCGAAGACCCGCGGACCGTCGATCCAGCGGGCGATGGGTGAACCGCGCCAGGTGACCGCGATCTCGCGGTTGTTGATCCCGGTGAGATCGAGGCCGCCGTCGCGCAGTGCGTCGAAGGTGACGCGCTGCACGCCCGGGTCTGTGACCGCGACGTGTGTTTGCCGGTCTTCAGCGACAATGATCGACCCCTTCGACGGCGTTGAGACATCCGTCTGCGTGGGCGTGATCTGAATCTCCTTTGTTTCAGGTACGTGCGAACCGGGTTCGGCAGTGCCTTCTGCGAGGTTTTTCCAGGTTCCTCTCCCGCCGACCATTCTTGCAGCGGCGTCGGTTTCGTCGCCCACGGGGTGGAATCCACGGGCCCGCAGCCGTTGCTCGCGCTCGATGCGAACTTCATTCCAGTCGATGCGTCGCGCCGGCTGCAGCTCGCCGCGGCGGGCACCGATTCGGAAGGGACCGTATCGCTCGACGGTGCCGCGACTGTTGTAATCGACGAGATACAGCTGGGACAGTTGCGGCGGCGCCTTGACGACGACCTCGTAGTTATTCGGCAGGCGGGAGTTCATGTCCCGGCTCGGTACGAACTCACTCAGCGCCTGCCACCGGCCCTCGACACGACCCCAGAGCTCGAATCCGACGTTGTCGGTCTCGGAGGCGGTTTGCCACCTCACCGTGATGTCGCCGCCGGCAGGGCCGTCGCTCGAGAAGGCGTTGAGGGTCACCGGCAGAGTGCCGAAATCCCAGACATAGTCCTCGACCTCGCCGTCGGTGGCGTCGCCGACGAAATCGGCCTGCTCGAGGGTGCCACCCGGGGCGGCGGCGGCGGTTGAGAAGAGCCGGAAGCGGCCATGTAGGGTGTCGGTTGCCCAGGCGAACGCGGATCCCACAGTGACCGATAGCGTGTTCAGACCTTCGGAGACGTTCCAAGAGAAGAACTCACCCGGATCGGTGAGATCGCCGTCCCCGTTCCAGTCGAACCAGCCGCCGAGCAGGGCGCCGGTTGGGGCGTTGCTCACCTCGACGCTGATCGTCTGGATCGAACCGGCCGTCCAATCGCTGTCGACGACGGCTGTGATGCCGTCCTCCTCATCACCGTCGCCGGTCCCGTCGGTACTCGGCTGACCATCGGCCTCCGCCTGGATGTCCGCACCGAGATATGGGCCGTCGATCTTGATGTAGTGGGCCGGGCCGATGCTGGTCGAAGAGGTGCCGTACACATCGGGCAGGTCCCCCCAATCCGAGAGGATCGGATTGGGTTGCGGCGGAAACTCGTCGTTCTCATCGCCGATCTTTGGCGGCGAGTGGTGTGAGTTTCCTGAGAGCACATAGATCAGCTGACCACCGCAGTCGGTTCCGGCCGGTCCCATGTCGATGGACCACTCGTAGACCATCGACCACTCCCAGCCGCCGGACTGGGAGACACCCGGGTCGATCTGGTTGTAGCTGCTGTGCGTCGGGTAGCCTGTCACCTGGGTGACGTCGTCCGGCGCGGTTGTGATGAACGGGGACTTCCAGTCCTTCTGGAAGTCGATCCCGTTGACGTAGAGATTCCACGGGGGCGCGGGTGACGGCGGCCAAGGGGTTCCGTAGGGATAGGCTGATTGATAGGTATTGGCATTGGTGACCCACGAACTCGCGGCGGTGATGCCGGGAGGCCAATCCGGGGCCGGGGAGGACGGCCCGCAGGTTGGATCCGTCACAAACTCACTCGCCGGGTTGGTCGTGTTCTGGGGACAACCCAGCGCCTGTTGCCATGTCCATGCCCTCGGTGATCCGGGAGCGCACTCAAAGGTGAAGGTTGCAAACTCGGAGTCACTGGCCCGTTTGCAGCTTCGATGTTGTCCCCACCCCGCACTTTCGGTGTAGAGCCTGTTGCTTGAGTCGGTGCAGACCATGTCGTTGACCGCGTGGTTGACCACCAACGCCACAAACAACCTGCTCGTCGGTACGTCGAGATAGATGTAGAGCCCGCTGCCGCCGACCGACGTGGCGTAGAGTTGGTACTTCGCGTCGTCGCCGTCACCGTAGAAAAGACCATTCACGGTGGGCGGATCAGCGAAAACCGGACCGATCGGACCGACGAAGCTCAGGATGACAACCGCGAGGACGCCGGAGATCAGGTGCCGTCGAGATCCTGCGCCCTTACCGCCGGAAGCTTCTCCGCCGCGAGCTTTTCGGGGCGTTCCGGGACTTCGGTGATTGTCCTTGCCGGGCGACAGATCGAAAGAGAATAACTTCATCGGGACCTTCCCTGGGTCGGGGCGAAAACGGGTTTGGAAGTGAGAATCATCTTTGCAGGCATGGAAGAAGACACGAAACTCACCCCCATGGTGTCCAATATTTTACCACGCTGTCGAGGAGACGCGCGGTGGTGCAACGAATGCCGGACACTCGCCGCGTGGCGCCGAGGATCGGACTCGGCCACGATTGTGACGCAACAATGCGAGATGTCGACTCCATCGGATGAAGTGTCCGCTCTCATGGTTGCCTCCATTTCAATGGTAGCAACCGATATGCCAGATTTGAAGGCGCTCTGAGCAGAGGATTCCCGCGGCGGGGTGTTTCGAATCGAGACAGGAGACTTCAGAATGCGACGATTGCGTGAAGGACGATGAGGAGCTCGAGCCGGGCGCCAGGGTCATTGGGAGTCTGAAACGTGCATTCTTCCGGTCGTGGTCTCGCGGCCGGGATGTGGAACTGGAAGAGCTCGTACCCGGAGCACAAGAGATTGGTGGAGACATATCAATGATTGGATGGTCGAAATTCCCCGAAATTGGGGGTTGACCTGGGGAATTCGAGCCATATCTTGATAAATGGATGGTTCCAATCAAGGAGGTCGAGACGATGCTCATCCACCAAATCGTTCGCAGCAAACTCGTGTCGCCGGCCCCCGGATCGCTCGATTCGTGGTTGGCCACCGCCTACGACCGCCTGTTCGAACTGCCGGATTTCCCGATGAGCCGGATCTTGGTTGCCGTGGACGGGGCGCGGACACTCGGGATTCTCGGTCTCGAACTGAAGTGGGTCGCCGATGCTCGATTGATCTGCGCCACCGTCCGCGTGCTCGCGGTGGATCCGGCTCACGACGGAGGGGGAATCGGCTCACGCTTGATTCGCTTCGCCGAAGGCATCGCCCACATCAACGGCTATGGCCTCCTGCATGGGGCGCCCGGCCTCGAAAGATGGGGCAGCGGGCGCCGCCAGGGATCTCTCGGCTGTATCGAGCCCCGAATCGGCTGTTTTAGAAACATCACGCCGCGTCTCCAGATGAGCTGCCCATGAGGTCGCAGGCGCCGGGCGGCGCGCCTGATGAGGAGGGTTTTTTGGACATCACCATCGACCGCAACAGTGACGAGCCGATCTACCGCCAGCTGGTACGCAGCATTCAGACGATGATTCACACCGGGGCATTGCCCGAGGGCTTCCGGCTGCCGCCGGAACGACGTCTGGCGGCGGCGCTCAACGTCAACCGGTCGACCGTGCTCAACGCCTATCGAGAGCTCAAGGCGCTCGGGCTCGTCGACGCCCATGTCGGACGAGGCACCGCGGTCCTGCGTCCCCCGGCGGCGCCCTCGCCCTCGGGAGCGGTGATCGACGTGCCGTGGCGCCAGCTCTTCTGCGGCGACGCCGCCCGCTCCCGAGATCCGATCCTCGCCGACCTTCTCGCCATGACCGAGCGGCGCGACCTGATCTCCTTCTCCATCGGCCTGCCGGCGCCCGAGTCGTTGCCGCTCGAGATCGTGGGACGGCTGACCGAGGAGATCATCCGGCAAGACGGGCAGGCGCCCTTTCTCCATTGCCCGACCGAAGGCCACTCGCCGCTGCGTGCAACCCTGGCCCAATGGCTCTCGTCCCGCGGAATCCACGCCGGAACCTCGGAAGTTCTCGTGGTTTCCGGATCCCAGCAGGGGCTCGATCTCCTGGCGAGGGTCTTTGTCGATCCCGGTGACGTGGTGGTGGTCGAGGAACCCACCTACATCGGCGCCCTTCAGGCTTTCCGGGGCGCGAGGGCGCGGCTGATCGGCGTGCCGGTCGATGCTCATGGAATGCGGACCGACATTCTCGCGTCGGTGATGGAGCATCACCGCCCGAAGTTCATCTACACCCTGCCGACCTTCCAGAATCCTTCCGGCGCGGTGATGAGCGTCGAGCGCCGCCGAAACCTGCTCGAGTTGGCGGCGCGTTGGCGAGTCCCGATTGTCGAGGATGATCCCTATTCGGAGCTGCGCTACGAGGGCGATGCGCTGCCGTCCCTCAAGGCGCTCGACGAGAACGGCCTCGTCATCTACCTGAGCACCTTTTCGAAAGTGCTGCTTCCCGGTCTGCGGATCGGATATTTGGTGGCGCCGCCGGTGGTGCTGCGTCGGCTCGTGCTGGCCAAACAGGGGGCGGATCTCCACTCCAACACTTTCGGACAGTTCCTGCTCGAACGATTTGTCCGAGGGGGTCATTTTGCGACCCACATCGACGGTCTCAAGAGCGCGTACCGACACCGTCGCGACCGGATGGCGGCGGCGCTGAAGGCCGAATCCGAGCTGTCGCTCAATGTGCGGGTGCCCGCCGGCGGCTTCTATATCTGGTGTGGGATCCCGGAGGCCGTCAAACAGTCTGCCTTGATGGCCCGCGCGGTTGAGCGCGGCGTGACCTTCCTGCCGGGTCAGGCCTGTTTCGCTGCGGAACCGCCCGAGAACGCGGTCCGGCTCAACTTCACCCACTGCGCCGAAGAATCCATAGGCGTCGGAATCAAGAGACTGC
>JARFRM010000260.1 GCA_029287235.1 Thermoanaerobaculales bacterium | reverse complement strand
GCCCAGGAGAATCTCATCGGGCTCTTCACCGCCGCCGACCGCCCGGATCAGGCGTTGACCGCCAACGCGTGGCTCATCACCGCTCAGGAGAAAGCCTGGGGCGAGTCCAGTCCGCGTCTCCGGCCGACTCTCGAGCGCCAGCTCGACCTCCTCACCCGGACCGGCCTCAAGAAGCAGGCCAAGGCGATGAAGAAGCGACTCAAGAAATTATGAATGACGAGTGTTGAATTCTGAATTTCGTCGCACCGGACCGACTGACGCGATCACTGCCCGTTGCGGTGCCGTTCACATTCCCACTTCACGATTCCTCAACGACCTGGAAACCCGCCTTCAGGTCTCTGAGCTTCGCCTTGATCAGCAGCACATTGTCCGGTCCCATGCGCAGCAGCTGCCGCTGGACGCCGCTCAGGCCTTCGAGAGATTCATCGACATAGACGTAGGTCACCACCTTCCGCCTGAGCCGCGGGTCGCCGCTGGGCGGCGTCACCTCGAGCAGGTGCTCGATCGCGGCGTCACGTCGATCCGAGAAACGGCTCCCGGGGGGTGAGATCTCGCCATAGGCGTCATCGATGAGAGGCTCGAGCTCGCGGTACAACGCAACTGCGCCGTCGGTGTCGAGGGAGACAAAGACCTGAGTCACCAGATCGTATCGAGCGAAGCTCTGCGGATCGATGGTGATCTCGTCGTCCTTCTCCACCACCTCGAACTTGTCAGCCGGTCGCATGAACCCGAGTTGGGTCGTCGGGCTGATTCCATTCCCGATGTTGTCCACGGCAGCGACGAAACGCCGAACCAGATCCTCGTTGGCGAGCCAGGCAGCGAGTTTCGGGTTGGCCGAGAGCTCGCTCACCAGCTCGCGGACGACGATATCCGAGGTGCGCAGGGTGGTCCCCTTGAGGCGTTCGGACAGGCGCTCCGACAGCGTCGGCGTCGGTGTCGGCTCCGGAGCCGGGGTCGCGACCTCGACGATTTCCACGACATCCTCCTCCAAGCCCGGTCGGATCCAGGTGAGATAGACTACGGCCACGATGAGGACCAGTGCGACAAAAACAGCGACGATGGTTTTGGTGCTCGAACTCATGGACTCTCCCGTCGACGCCCCGATTCGGCGAAGTTCTTCTACCGACTATACGCGGTCTCAGGTACTCGAGGTTCACAGAAGCGAAAACGCCGAGCGGATCTCACGCGGTCACCGAGACATCATTCCGACCGGAGAATCATCGAACGAGAGCGGGCGGATTCCGCCCGGTCTCGCTCTCATCGATTCCGACTGCGATGCGTGGCGACCCTCGCGTCTTTACGGTCTGATCACCGGATCTTGAATCGGGCGATGACGGGATCGTGATCGGAGGCTCGTTCGCTTGCCGGAAGATCGGCGTTGACGTGGATGACCTCGATCTCGGCGCTTTCTGCGAGAGCGGGGCTCACGATGATGTGATCCAGCGTCTGAGCGTTGCCCTGGTAGACGTAGGTCCACCGCTCGGACTCGGGCAGGCGCTTCATGAGATTGACCATGGGCGGTACGGCAAGGCTTTCAACCGGCGTTCGGAACTCGAAGTCGTTGAGATCGCCGAGGGCAATGATCCGTGCTCCCGGATCCGCCGCGCGCAGATCGTCGATCAGCTTGCGTACCAGGGCGGTCTGCAACCCGCGCTGGTTCTCGGACCACCGGATCGGTGGTTGGCGACGGCCGAAGAGGGCGTCGTCCCCACCCTTGGATCTGAGGTGGCAGACGACAAAGAACCACCGATCACCGCCCACCTCGAGCTCGACCGCCAGCGGTTTGCGACTGCGTGCAAAGGCGGGGTCGTCGGGTCCGATGAGCGCCGGATTGGGCTCGAGCCGCGGTCCCGCGGCCACTCCTCCGGACCGACCTTCCGCTGATCGATTTTCTGCCTTGACGCCGGTCGGACTGAAGAGGAGGGCGACCCGGATGTTGGCGCCGGGCTGACCGCCATCCTCGTTGTCGACGGGATCGATCTGACGCCAGTCATAGCGCGGCCCACCGGCCGCCGCCACCGCATCCACCAACCTTTTCAGCGTCACTTCGGCACCGACGGTACCGTCATCCTCGGCGCCGGAATCGTCCTGGATCTCCTGTAGGGTGACCACGGTCGGGGCTCCCAATCGATCGACGATGATCTCGGCCACGGACCTGAACTTGAGCTCGTCGGAACCCGCGTGGAGATTCTCGACGTTGAAGGTCGCCACGGTGACCCGGTCCCCTCTTGCAGACAGGGTCGTTGACGGAGGTTCGACGGTCGCCCTGGGCTCGACCGAAAGCGGCCGGGTGTTGAGCAACTTGAAGCAACCGTATGAGTAGTGGAGCACGCCGTCGATCTCACCCGAGAGCCGGTCACCCACCCTCACGGCGGGGGGATCCGCCACCAATCGATCGTCGATGATGACTCTCTCGGGGTGAGCGTTTCCGGGTTGGAGAACAACCCCCCCTCGGCTGCTCCGCGGCCGAGAGCCGGCACCTTCGTCGCCGAGAACGACGATCTCGCCATAGCGCGAAGTCGGACCGACGACCACGGCATCCTTGACTCGAACGCGCATGCCCTCGAGGCTTTCGTAGAAGTCGATGGCATCCGAGTCCGGTTCGAAGAGGGTGAGCCCGTCATCATCGATGTTGGGGGTCGGGATCGAGCGTCCTCCCCGTCCCATGACCACCGGCGCCGGCAGATCGCCCCTGCGACCTTTGATCTCGAGACCATCGGCGACCAATCTGGTGACCGGCAGCTCCATCCGCCACCGGGGCTCCTCGACCCGGCCGGTCAAACGTACGGCATCTCCCTCCCCGACCTCCGCCAGACCATCGAGGGCCATCACGAAGAGTCCCTCCGATGTGGACGGGTCATCGTCTCCCGGGGTTTGCTGGATCCAGAAGGCCTGACCCTTCTTCCGGCCGAGGACGGCGGTCACGGTGCCCTCGACATCGCGGACACACCGACCCACCAGGGGAGAAATATGGGCCGCGGCCTGGATGGCATTGACCGATGCGGTCGGTCTCTGCGTCGATGCCGTCCCGATCCCCGACACCGCGAGGACGAGCAGTTGGTTCGCCTGCACGTCGGGATGGAAGTTGTTGTCGGCGACAAGCACGAGGGTCGGTCGGCCGTCGTATGTGGGGGGGCCGAACGACAGACCCTCCAGATTGTCGGGATCAATTCCGAGGTCGGCAAGATCGGCGATCAGCACCTTGGTCATGGGCTCCGCGTCGGCCGGCAGCGAGGCCAGCCCGGTGATGTCGTCGCCGGTTTTCAGATCGGCGAGGAAAATCCGAATCCGGTTCCCGACACCGGCCGAGAACGACCGCTCCAGGACGAGGACTCGATGGCTGTCCAGAGCCAGGATCTCCGAGACGCCGACGGAGCGATGGGCGGTGGGTGGACGCGGTGCATCGGGAACCGGCTCGACCCGGTAAGCGCGTTCGCCTACGGATCTCCGGCTTTCGGGGTCGAAGACGAGAAACCGAACGACCGCACCATGCTCTAAATCGGCGTTGGGACCATCTTGAACCAGGGCGCTCTCCACCGCCGCGAAGACCCGGTTTCCGTCCGGGCTGACACTCAGACCTTCAAATCCATGATTCGAGCGGACTCCGCGACCCTCTCCGGGCAGGAGGGCCTGTGGGATTTCGAGCTCGGTCAGCAGTGCGCCATCGAGACGGAAGCCGAGGATCCGAGGAGGGATCATCCGGTTGGCCTCACCCTCCGACCCGACCCACAGCACTCCGTTCGGGGCGAGGGCCACCGACTCGGGGTCGAGAAAGCCTTGCTCGAAGGGCGTTCCCGCTTCGCTCAGAAGCGTGATGACTTCGAGCGGCCGAACCGCCATCTCCTCGAACTCGAGGTTGAAGGTGTAGATCCTGGGCGGAGCGAGATAGCCGCGGTCGTCGCTGACGGCGTAGAAAAGATCGCACGCCGGATCGTAGGCCAGACCGGAGAGACCGCCGAGCGGGATGGTCTCGTCGACCAGATCGGTCGGCAGTTCAAGCTCACCGATCACCGAGGTGACGGCGACGCCGGCGCCGATCGCGGGCAGAGCCGTGATCACCGAGAAAAGAAAGACAATGGAACGAACGGAGATCAGCTCGATGATTCCGCTACTCGAGCGCGTGCTCGAGCTCGTCGAGAACGGCCTGCTCGGCCTTGGAGATCGCTCCCAATCCGAGGAAACCACCCGCAGCTTTGGCAATGTTCGTGGTCCTGGTCATGAGCCGTTCTTTGAGCTCGTTGCCGATCACGGTGTCGAGGCGCGCCTCGAGCTCCTGGGCGTAGTGCTTCCAGGTCGCCAAGAGATCCGGCCCCGGCTTGTGACTCAACCAACTCTCGAGCAGCTCATGGTTCGCCGAACCGATCTCGATGCCGCCGTCCTCGGCCGCCTTGAGGATCGCCCCCCGCTCCTTGGCCTGGATCTCACCGTCCGCCCATGCGACCGCCACCAGAGGAACAACGCTCAGAGCCGCCATGGCGCCGGGGGTGATTTCGAGCTCGACGAGGGCGTCGATGAGCTCATCGCTGTCGATGTTGGCAAGTTCCTTGAAAGCCTGACGTTTGGCCGCCTCGGCATCCTTCTTCTTCAACTTCTCCAGGAGTCGAGCGTTCTCCTTGGCGAAGAACGAGTTTTCGAGGGCTGTCCCCGATTGCCTGAGACCGGTCGCATCCGGACGCTGCATGCTCATGTCCATCTCCTCCAAAAATCAAGCGTGTTGAGGGCGATCCCGCCACCGTTGTGAATTATGCCACAACCGATTCCTCCCACCGGACAGCTGCGCCATCCGATGGGAGGAATCGGTAAGGAAGAAGGGACCGTGGAGGTGGTGACTGGCACCGGAAGCCCCTTCATCGTAGAATGCGCCGTTGTCGGCTAGTGCCGATCTGGGAGAGTTCATGCCTCACGACAGTTACGATCCGCACATCGTCGAGCCCAAGTGGCAGGAGATCTGGGACAACGAGCAGACGTTCAAGACGCCGTCGGACCCGGCCGAGCTCGCCTCGAAGCCGAAGTTCTACGTCCTCGACATGTTCCCCTACCCATCCGGCGCCGGTTTGCACGTCGGACACCCCGAAGGCTACACCGCCACCGACGTCGTCGCCCGGATGAAGCGGATGCAGGGGTACAACGTCCTCCACCCCATGGGTTGGGACGCCTTCGGATTGCCGGCCGAGCGGGCCGCGGTCCGCGAGGGTCTCCACCCCGCCGACATCACCAAACGCAACATCGACACCTTCCGCCGCCAGATCAAACGCCTCGGCTTCAGCTACGACTGGGACCGCGAGATCAGCACCGCGAGCGCCGACTACTACCGCTGGACCCAGTGGATCTTTCTTCAGCTCTACAACAAGGGTCTGGCCTACATGGCCGATGTCCCGGTCAACTGGTGCCCCGCGCTCGGCACCGTTCTCGCCAACGAGGAGGTCAAGGACGGCCGTTATGTCGAGACCGGCGACCCGGTCGAGCGGCGGCTCATGCGCCAGTGGATGCTCAAGATCACCGAGTACGCCGAACGGCTGCTGGACGATCTCGACGGTCTCGACTGGCCCGAATCGGTCAAGGAGATGCAGCGCAACTGGATCGGCAAGAGTCGCGGCGCAGATGTGGTGTTCAAGATCGCCGACAGCGACCTCGACTTCACCGTCTTCACGACCCGCCCCGACACACTGTTCGGCGCAACCTACTGCGTCTTCTCGCCGGAGCACCCGATCGTGGCCGAGATCACCACCGCCGAGCAGCGCCCCGCCGTCGAGGCCTATGTCAAGGAGGCGGCGCAGAAATCCGATCTCGACCGAACCGATCTCGCCAAGTCGAAGACCGGCGTCTTCACCGGCGCCTACGCCGTCAACCCCGTCAACGACGAGAAGATCGCCATCTGGGTCGCCGACTATGTGCTGATGGGTTACGGCACCGGCGCCATCATGGCGGTTCCGGGTCACGACGAGCGCGACCACGAGTTCGCCCGCGCCTTCAACCTGCCGATCATCGAGGTGGTCTCGGGCAGCGACATGCCCATCGAAGAGGAGGCGTTCACCGACAATCAAGACGGGGTGATGGTCAACTCGGCCGGCAAGGACGGCTTCAGCATCGACGGGCTCAAGGTGCCCGACGCCATCGCCCGGATCACCACCTGGTTGGAGGAGCGCGGTCTCGGCACCGGCCGCGTTCAGTACCGCCTTCGCGATTGGCTCTTCTCCCGCCAGCGATACTGGGGCGAGCCCTTCCCCATCGTCCACGACGACGACGGCGAGGTCGTCGCCCTCGACGAGAGTTGGCTCCCGGTTGGGCTACCGGCGATCGACGAGTACCGTCCCACCGAGGACGGCCGGCCGCCGCTGGCTCGGGCGGGCGAAGACTGGCTGAGGGTCGAACTCCCCGACGGCCGGACGGCCACACGTGAAACCAACACCATGCCCCAGTGGGCCGGGAGTTGCTGGTACTACCTGCGCTTCATCGACCCGCACAACGAATCCGAGCCCTGGTCGAAGGAGCTCGAGAACTACTGGATGCCGATCGATCTCTATGTCGGCGGCGTCGAGCACGCGGTTCTCCACCTGCTCTACGCCCGATTCTGGCACAAGGTGCTCTACGACTGCGGCTGGGTCTCCACCAAGGAGCCCTTCGGCAAGCTCTTCAACCAGGGGATGATTCTCGCCTACTCCTACCGCGACGCCAACGGCAAGTACCACCTGCCCGGCGATGTCGAGGAGCGGGATGACGGGACCGCCGTACTCAAGGCCACCGGCGAGCCCGTCGAGAGTCAGATCGAGAAGATGTCCAAGTCCAAGCTCAACGTCGTCAACCCCGACGATGTCATCTCGGAGTACGGCGCCGATTCCATGCGTCTCTACGAGCTGTTCATGGGCCCCCTCGAGGTCCAGAAACCGTGGCAGATGAAGGGCGTCGAAGGCGTTTACCGTTTTCTCCAACGGACCTGGCGGCTCGTTGTGGACGAGAAGACCGGCGAGCTGAACCCGCGACTCACCGATGCGCCGTCGAGTACCGAATCCGAGCTCGAGCGGACCCTGCACAAGACCATCAAAAAGGTCACGAGTGACACCGAAAGCCTGCAGATGAACACCGGCATCGCGCAGATGATGATCTTCGTCAACGAGGCGACCACCGCCAAGGCACTGCCGAGGGACACGGTCACAACCTTCCTGCGCTTGCTTTCGCCCTACGCGCCCCACCTCTGCGAAGAGCTGTGGCAACGGCTCGGCGAGGAAGAGCTCATCGCCCACAGCGAGTGGCCGGATTACGTTGAGGCGCTCTGCATCGACGACACCATCACGATCGTCATCCAGATCAACGGCAAAAAGCGGGATGAGCTCCACGTCGCCAAGGACACGCCGAAGGATGAGCTGGAGAAGCTCGCCCTGGCGTCCGAACGGTCGCAGAAGTTCATGGAGGGCAAACCAGCGCGGAAGGTCATCGTCGTGCCGGGACGATTGGTCAATATCGTCGTTTAGGAGCGGTACTCACCGTTCGATAGCCCGATGCCTCGCCGATCACCGGCGAGGCATCGTTGTTTCGGAATCCAGAAAACGATCGGCCTGGCACCGCTGATGTGAGCACCACCCTTCCCGCTCGCGGCCAGGATCGCTGCAGACCGGGACCCCGATCGCCTTCAGCGATCTAGGGGGTGCACACATACCCCTCGAGCCAAACGACCGGATCGAGGTTGGGGAACCGCGGCGTGTAGGAAAGGGAACCGAACGCGTTCTCGAAGTCCCCGGTGCCACCGACGATCTTTGCAAAACCGGTCTCGAGACCGAAGTCCCAGTCGATCCAGGCCCACTCGATCATCGTGAGATCGCCCTTCTTGGTCGAGATCCAGGAGTAGTACTTCTCCGCCTCGATCTGCGCGAAGCCGTCACCATAGATGTCGTCACTGGGAATGAAGTCGGCAAAGTAGAAACAAACAAGGTACTCCCCGTTGATGGTTCCGACGATCTTCCCGAGATGCAGGCAGGCATCGTACGGTGCGACCGGAGGATCGAGCCACGTCGCAGATTTGAACTCGAACTTGACGTTGTGGTACTGGCAATCGACGGCAGCACCGATCGAGGGTACTACCGCAACAGCGAGCGCGATCAGCGTGACAATTACGGGTCGTCTCATGGTCGTGTTCTCCTTCCAGCTGGTTTCAGGGTCAAAGCCGACGATTCTCCTCCCCGCCGGTTCCGCGGCGGGCCTCGTGATCTCCGTGTGATCCCGAGAACGAATCCGGTTTCGAACATCGCCGGCGCCACCTTTCGTCGAAGTCCTCACGAGGAGTGGTGGTCGTATCGGCGGGAGTCCGTTTGGGGGCTTGTCGGTCGTCATGATTCGTCGAACGAAAATGTGCCGCATACCCACACGACCAGACGCCCGTCCGGCGCCGGACTCTCACCTCCTGTCTATTTACTGTTCCTTGCAGGAGAATATGGTTCCGTCACGTGTCTTTGTCAATCAATCAAGAATGACTGTGGTTTGACATGGGCGGCAGGTTGAATTGGACCAACCCACGAAGTCCCACCGATGATGAGCGTCGATGTGTCCCGTCGTTTCGACCCCCGCACTCGAGCCGGCCCCCCGACGATGGTGACCGCGAGGGCCGGCCCGAAACCTCGGCGATGGTCAGGAGAACTTACCGATCGTGCCGGGGCTCGTCCGGGGACCTCGGGAGACGGAGGGTGACTACCAGACCGCCACCCTCGTGGTTTCGCGCCCGCAAGCTGCCGCGGTGCAGCTCGACGGCGCGGCGGGCGATGGCGAGACCGAGGCCCGCGCCGCCGCTCTCGCGATCCCGGGCCTCGTCCACCCGGTAGAACGGTTCGAAGATCCGCTCGAGGTCGTCGGCCCCGACCCCCTGTCCGCGATCGCGAATCGTGATCTCGAGCTCATCGTCCACCCATCCAACCCGAACCTCGACCGTGGTCCCGGCGGGTGTGTGGTGGAGCGCATTTCTCAGGAGATTCTCGAGCGCACTGCGCAGCAGCTCCGGCCGACCGTTGACGACGAAAGGCCCTCCCGGGCACAGCTCGATGTCCCGGCCCTCGGCCGCGGCCTCGAACCCGGCGTCCGCCGCCACCTCGGCGAGAATCTCGGCGACATCGAGCTCGAAGGGCTCGTCGCCGCTCCCCCCGGCCTCGAGCCTCTCGAGCAGCAGCAGCCGACCGATGAGCTCGTCGAGCCTGGCTGCCTCGAGCTCGATCCGGTCCAACGATCTCGACGCGTCATCGCCGGCTTGCGACCGGGCCAGCTCGAGGGCCACGGTGATCCGCGCCAGAGGGGACCGAAGCTCGTGCGACACATCGCGCAACAGCCGTTGCTGCGAGCCTACGAGGGCCTCGATGCGCTCGGCCATGGCGTCGAAATCGCGCGCCAGCTCCCCGATTTCATCGCGACGGCGCGCCACCTTGCCCTCGACCCTGGCGGTCAGATCGCCGGCACTCAAGCGTCGGGTGGCGCTTCGCAGAGGCGCCACCGGCGAACTGAGATATCGGGCAAGCCAGAAGCTCAGGGCACCCACCACCAGAACCAGCACGCCCAATCGCCACGAGAGAGCCTCGGGATCGAGCAGATGGACCAATCGCGGGGGGCTTTGGTGCGCCGCCACCACGGCAAAACTGCGACCGTCCGGGTCCGTCACGGAACGCGCGACGAAATAGTGCATCCCCGAGCGCTCCAAGATCTCATCACCGTCGGCGAGCACGCGACGGGCAACATCGAAGACCTCCGGCGGCGCCTCGGCGCCGCGGATCTCGTCGCCGTTTTCGTCGACGATGAAGACCGGCGATGGAGGCCGGCCTCCGCCGCGACCGTGTCCACGCCCACGCCCGTGTCCGGGGGCCACGGCGTCGGCCCCACCCTCCTCTATGTTGACTGAAGCTCTATCAACCCACAATCGCGCCCGAGCTTCGGCATCCCTGTGCCACTCTTCGAGCCCCGGCCGCGATCGTGTGAACAGCGGCGACGTGACAACGAGGACCACGACCACCGCAGCCATGGCGAGCCAGAACCAGAGAAAAATGCGCAGGAAGAGACTTCGCATCACCGATTTCCACCGGAGCGGGCGTACTGGTAGCCGACACCGCGCACCGTCTTGATTCGCTCGCCTTTGCCAGGGGCCGGGCCGAGCTTGCGCCGCAGGTTGGAGATGTGAACATCCAACGACCGGTCGAATGCGTTGGCCCGCCGATACAGCGCCGCTTGCGACAGCTCGTTCCTGCTGACAACGGTGCCCGCCGACCGCGCGAGGGTTTCGAGGAGGGAAAACTCGACCCCGGTCAGGGTGATCTCCTCGCCGGCCACGGTAACGGTTCGAGTTCCGAGATCCACGACCACGTCGTCGAGGCTGAGCCGGTCACCCATCGCCGGCTCGGCCGAAGCTCGGCGGAGAACCGCCCGCATTCGCGCCGCCAGCTCGCGGGGGTTGAACGGTTTGGGCAGATAGTCGTCGGCGCCCATCTCGAGACCGACGATGCGATCCACATCCTCGCCCCGGGCCGTCAGCATGAGCACCGGAATCGAAGAGCTCTCTCGAAGCCTGCGCAAGACCTCGAACCCGGTGAGACCGGGCAGCATGACATCGAGAATGACGAGATCGTGGAGATTTTCCTGCGCCCGGGTCAGCCCGGCATTGCCGTCATAGGCAACCTCGACGTCGAAGCCCTCGCCGGCAAGATACTCGGAGACCAGCTCACAGAGCTCGACATCGTCATCGATCAACAGGATTCCGGCCATGCACCGATCCTAACCCACCACGAGACCCGGGGCTGAAGAGGTTGACGTTTCTTAAGCTTTCACCATGCTTCCTAAGACGATCCCGGTCAACACTGAAGGTGCCGGCGGCGTACATTCCTCGACCGAGACAACGCCGCTCCGGCGGCCCGCCGTTCAATCCCGAACGCTCGCCGCCCCGGCAAGAACCACGGAGGTTCGATATGAAGGCCAGAAACATCATCCTCACCATCACCGCAGGTGTCATCATCGCCACGGCCGGTGTCGTCTTCGCACAGCAGGGGCCGGGCGACTGCGACGGCAGCGGGCCCCACGGCCGTCTGGGCGGACCGGGCGGCGGCGGCTTCGGCGGCCACGGTGGCCACGGCCTCCTTCGCATGCTGCCGCGTCTCGCCGACAAGCTCGATCTGACCGCCGACCAGCAGAGCCGGATCCAGGGCATCGTCGAGGCCGGACGGACCGAGATCGAGCCCCTCAGGGACCAGGCTCAGACCGCCCGTGATGAGTTTCGAGAGCTCTACCCCACGGGCAGCTTCGAAGAGACGGCTTTCCGCTCCCACTTCGAGGCCCAGGCGCAGCTCCACGTGGAGATGCAGATCATCGGCGCCGGCATGATGTCCCAGGCTTGGGCGGTGCTCACCGCCGAGCAGCAGGAAGAGCTCCAGGAGCTCATGGAGCTGTTCGGCCACGGTCGCGGCGGACCGCGGAGCGGCGGCGGCAAGCGGCTCGGCCGACACTAGGTCTTTCTTCTACCCTCGCATGGCGGCCCCTCATGGGGCCGCCGCTCCTTTTCTGAGACCGGAGAATCCCATGAAACCTGCACGTGCATCAATGATAGCGGTCTGTCTCTTCTTCGCCTCCACGAATCCCTCGGCGGCGGCGCACACCATCGAAAGCACCTTCGTCACCGACGGCATCATCATCGACGGCAACACCAAGGACTGGGGCGATTGGCCCGTGGTCTACCTCGAGGACAGCCTGCGGGTCGTCGGTGTCAGCCACGACCAAGACAACCTGCACATCATGTACCGCTTCGGCGACGCTCGTGTGGCCGAGCAGCTCCTTCGCCGCGGTGTGGTTTTGTGGATCAACGGCGACGGGAAGAAGAAGAACAAGAACGACGCCTTCGGCGTGCGCTACGCGGGTTCCGAGGAGATCGGAACCTCTCTCGAAGCCACACGGACCGCCGGTGAAGAGACTTCCGAACGATACCGAAACCCACGCTCGGGGATGGTGCCGCCCGAGGGGATGACACCCATGGGCCCGAAGGTCGGGGCGCTCACCGTCATCCGCGACGGGATCAAGGAAACCATCGAGGACACCGATTCTCGATTCCAGGCGGCATCGACCGCCATTGACGGCGTCTACGCCTACGAACTCCGTATCCCCCTCGATGAAATCGGTGGCAAAGTGGCCGCCACACCCGCTACCAAGCAACGCAAGCTCGCCGTCGGGATTCAGCTGGGCGGGCTCACCGAGGCCGAGAAGGAACTCGTCGAATCGAGGATGAGCGAGATGCGGGAGCAACGCGGCGGCCGCGGCGGTG
>JARFRM010000112.1 GCA_029287235.1 Thermoanaerobaculales bacterium | reverse complement strand
TGCCGCCGTGCGTGTCGACCTGCTAAGGCAGCAAGATCCGCGCCATTGATTGAATCGGGTTCAGGTGATTTGACTGTTCCAGGCTGGGACGGCGCTCTCGGACTTCGTTCAAGTGCCTCATGCCCTGACGCGGAAATACCTGGTATCTCAACCGGTTCCCGAATCGCGGTGGATCGCAGTAACCCTTCATTTCAGGAACCACGGTATGTGACGAAGATTACATTTCGCATTACGCTCGGGTGCTTTGTGGGCCGAAATCGAGCAGCGCCGATCCGGCGAAAACCCGGACCACCAATGAAACACCGTACGTCCTCGCCGTAACCCGTCTTGCGGGGCGGTGCCGAAACCCCCAGAACTGAATGATGGATGCAGGGAGTCTGGGCGAGGTTTGTGAGCAGCTGAGGCAAGAGATCGCGGCGGAGCTGCAGAGCCGACCTACCGGACGCCGTGCAAGTTGGTCCTCGAGCTCGGAGCGATCTACGCCGACGAGACCTTCCGGCGGAACCACGAGAACTCGAACACCACCAGGTGGTGGGCTTGTTGTGTCGTCGGCGGGGGCGTCACCGCCCACCACTGACCTACTATGATGATCCCATGGGCCGGCAACGATTCTCACTGCTCCTGATGGTGGCGGGGGGCTGCCTCGCCGGGTGCGCTGATCCCTCGCCCGGTGCTTCTTCGGCGGTGGCATCGGTCTCACCCAGCGCGAAACTGGAAACCGTCGCCTCCCTGCTCGAGGATCTCGCGGCGCCCCGTCATCCATCGGACGGTGGGGGCAGGGCCTGGCTGGCCGACGAGGCGGCGCCGGTCGCGGTCGGCCGACCCGGTCGGTATCGGATCATCTACGAGGCCGGCCCGCACGGCATCGCCGACGGAGGCGCCCTCTACCTGCTGCCATCACCCTTCTGGGGATGGAGCGGAGCTCAGACCCGGGATCCGGATCTTCCGGGGTACACGGTTGTTTCGACCCCGGTCGAAGGCGTTCGGCTCGACACCTTCTCAGCCGATGGCCAACTCCTGGTCATCTCCATCGCTGGACGGGACCTCCGACCCGGTGAACGGGTGGAAATGGACTACGGTGCGGGTCGCCTGGGCGCCACCGTCGATCGGTTTTCCGAGCGGGCGTCCCCTCTCTGGGTTGCGGTTGACGGCGATGGCGACGGTGTCCGAGCGGTTCTCCCGGATTCACCGGTGGTGCCGGTCGCGGCCGGACCCGCGGCGCTCATGGTATTGACCCTGCCGTCCATCGCCCGCCCGGGAGAACCGGTCCGGCTGACGGTGGCGATCCTGGATGCCGTCGGGAACGCGGGGGTCGCATTCGCAGGATCGATCTCGCTGGAGGGGACTCCGCCGGGCGCAGAGTTCCCCGAATCGATCACTCTGGACACATCGGCCGGCGGCCTCGCAACGGTGGCGATCACCTTTCCGTTTCCGGGCACCTATCGATTGGTCGGGACGACTGCAAACGGGATCATCGGCGCGAGCAACCCCGTGGTGGTCTCACCGGGTGGATCACGCATCTTCTGGGGCGACCTGCACGGCCACTCGGCGCTCTCGGACGGCACCGCCACCCCCGAAGATTATCTCGCCTACGCCCGGGATGCCGCCGGGCTGGATGTCGTGGCCCTGACCGACCACGATCACTGGGGTCTGGTCTTCCTCGATCAGGCGCCGTCGCTCTGGAAGGAGATCCGCGATCAGAACGAACGGTTCTACGAGCCCGGGTCGTTCGTCACCCTCCTCGGATACGAGTGGACCAACTGGTCGCACGGTCATCGCCATGTCCTCTACTTCGACGGGTCGGGAGAGGTCCTCAGCTCCATGGACCCGAACTACGACACGCCGACCGAACTCTGGGCGGCGCTGAGGGGCCACAATGCCCTGACCGTCGCCCACCATTCGGCCGGAGGGCCGGTCGCAACCAACTGGGACTATGCGCCCGACCACGAGCTCGAACCCGTCACCGAAGTGGTTTCGGTGCACGGCAGCAGCGAAGCGTTCGACTCGCCTCACCCGATCTACAGCGCCGTCGAGGGGAACTTCGTCCGCGACGCACTCGACCGAGGCTTCATCCTAGGCTTCATCGGCAGCGGCGACAGCCACGACGGCCACCCCGGTCTGGCCCACATCGCTTCCGGAATCGGGGGGATGGCCGCCATCGTCGCCGACGAGCTGACCCGCGAGGGTGTCCGAGCCGCGCTCGAGGCACGCAGGGTCTACGCGACCAACGGGCCCCGGATCGTCCTTCGTTTCGCCGTCGGCAACCGGCCCATGGGATCGATCATGGCGGCGACGACAACCCCTGGGAATGCGTTCATCTCGGTCAACGGCACGGCGCCCATCGACCGGGTCGATTTGGTGCGAAGCGGACGAGTCGTCGCATCTTCACCGGGAGGCGGTCAGCTCGATCTGCAGTTCACGTTCGCCCTCGATGAGCTCTCGGCGGGAGAATACCTTTACACCCGCGTGGTCCAGGAGGACGGGGGCGCCGCCTGGTCGAGCCCCGTCTTCGTGAGGTAGTCGAACGGGTCAACCCGGACATCGTCATATTCGTGATCGTCGAAAAGGCGCTGTTTCATCAGCCGAAAGATGTTCGATCTTGAGCGGCGCCCGCGTCGTAACATACGCCATCGCCGACCACGGCGCCGTCACCCTGTCCTCAGGTCTGCCCTGATCTGCCTCAACTCAGATTCCTTGCACTCCCATCTGTGCCTGGTGTCATGACGGGGTACGACGAGGACGTACGTTCGAGTCGGGGGTCCGTCGCCAGGTAGACCTCGCCCATCCCGCCCTCACCGAGCTTGTCGGTGATCCGGAAGGGCCCTAGGGTCGAACCGATCATCGGCGGGCCTCGGTTGCGACGGGCCAGTTGACCACGAGGTTGAGCAGGGTGTCGGCCTGCTGGGTCACGCCGGGAATGATGAGAAAGCGCTCGCCGTCGGCGGACACCGAGAAATAAGACCCACCCTGATCGGGCGGTTCGATGGCGAAGAGCGAAACGGCCTCGCCGACCTCGAAGGTCACACCACGGCCGTCCACCTCCACGGCGTGAAGCATTCCGTTAAAATCGGTGTAGACGATCTCTCGGCCGTCACCCCGCCACTGGGGATACACGCCGTTGGCGGTCGAGATCTGCCACTTCCGACTCGCTTGCGGGAAGGTGGTGACAAAGACCTCGAAGTCACCTCCCTCGTCCGAGTGGTAGGCCACCCACCTGCCGTCGGGCGAGATGACGGCGCCGCCCTCGTTGAACTCGGTCCGTCGGAAGACGCTGGTCTCTCCACCCTGCGGGAGGTCGATGATCTGGATATCCGCGGAATCGTCACCCGCTGTCAGCACGGCAAGGTAGCGCCCGTCGGGCGATACCGACTCCGGAAACGCATTGCCCTCGAACTCCGCGACGAGTACGGCTTCGTCGACCCCCGAAAGGGGTTTGCCGTAGACGGCGAAGTTCCCGGCACGATTCGAGGAAAAGTAGATGTGTTCACCATCCGGCGACCACACCGGCTCCACATCCGCCAGCGAATCGAATGTGAACCGCGTTCGAATGCCGCGATCGACTTCGTAGACCCAGAGATCCTGCGTTCCCGACTCGACGTCGATGATCTGAACCATCACATGGCGCCCGTCGGGCGAGATTCTCGCCAAACGGTAGAGCGCAGCATCACCCAGGTTGCCCGTTGGCCTTCCGGACCGGTCACGCCACTCGAGCGTGGTCTCGGCCACAGCGCTTCCGGTTTGAAACGTCAGCACGCCGTTGCTCGACGCTCCGAACACCGCCAGTGACGCGCCCGGGACGACGAGAACGCCCTCCGCAACCGGAAAAGCCTCACCGGTCGTCGCCAGGGAATCGGGATCGAAGTCCTGGGCCATGAGGGTCTGGTCGCGGACGAAGAGAAGACGGCCCGAGGCGTATATTGCCTGGCTTTCGTTGTTCATCAACGGCATCGGATCCCCGCCGTCGAGGGAGCCGATCATGATCGTCGTATCCTCGCCGGAAACGCCTCGCGCGACAAACAGGAAGTGGCTGCCATCGGGGAGAAACCACGGGAAACGGTGCGAGTTGTGGCGATCGGATTCGCGGACCGTCAGCTCGACCGCGTCACCTCCCGACACGGGCACCCGGCTCAGCCCCGAGCTTGCGTCCGGGGAAAAGACAATCACCCCTTCGGGACTCCACGCGCCGCCCTTCCCGTTCGACGCCGGGCACAGGGTGATGGGCGGACCACCGTTGGTGTCGATCTTGCGCAGGACGTCATCGGGTTGGGTGAAGAACCCCAGCCACCGCGAATCCGGCGCCCAGAACGGATACTGTGCGCCTTCGGTCCCCGAGAGCGCATGTGCCTTCCCCGCATCGAGCCGGCGAACGAAGACACGGGCGTCGCCATCCTCGTCGATGGCCGTGAACGCAATCTTGGTGCCGTCCGGGGATACCACCGCCGGTCCCGGGCTTGCCGGGCGGAGATCGAACTGCATCCCTTCCGGCGGAGGAATGGTGGCCTTGACGACCAGGGATTCGGGCGACCGGAGAAAGATCGCGGCAACCAACGCCACAAGAAGCGCACCGGCCACGGCCCAGGGAAGGGCTCGTTTCCACGTGGGAACAACCGGAGCCTCGTGGATCGACATCTCGACCGGCGACGTCGATGCCTCGGGATCGGCCAGGTACTCCTCGAGGGCGATCCGGACATCGCCGATGGCCTGAATGCGCATCTTCGGTTTCTTTCGCAGACAGCGTTCGATGAGATCGGCGATTCCCGGTGGGGTGTCCTCGGGCAGGCTGCTGAGATCGGGTTCGGCCGTGAGCACAGCCGCGAGAACATGGGACACCGTCTCGCCGTCGAAGAGCTTCGAGCCCGTCAGCATTTCCCACAGCACCACACCAAACGACCACACATCGGCCCTGGTGTCTGTTCCCTGTCCCGCCGCCTGTTCCGGCGCCATGTAGCCCGCGGTTCCGAGGATGATCCCCGCCGCCGTGGCGTGCTGGGTCATGGTCGGCGACAACGACAGGCTGTGATCGGTGCTCTCCGCCTCCCATGCCTTGGCAAGCCCGAAGTCGAGGACCTTGACCTCGCCGTCGGCCGTGAGTTTGATGTTGGCGGGTTTGAGGTCGCGGTGGACGATGCCCTGCTGGTGCGCCGCTTCGAGGGCCCGGGCGATCTGGAGCGCGATGGGGATGGCCTCATCGACGGGGATCGGACCCCGCTTGATGCGCTCGGAGAGATCCTCTCCTTCGACGAGCTCCATTGCCAGGAACGTCACGGGGGTTGAGGTCGTGAGGTCCTGAGGTCCTGAGGTCTTGAGGTCTTGAGGGCTTGAGGTCAAGTAGTTTTGAGAGTTTGATCCCGAGTCCGCGTCCGAGTCCGTGCCCGATGCGACGGTCTCCAACCCATACAAATGCGCGATGTTCGGGTGGTTCAGGCTCGCCAGTACTTTGGCCTCACGCTCGAAGCGGGCCAGGCGTTCTTCGTCCTGGGCGAACTCGACCGGAAGGACCTTGAGCGCGACCTCGCGGCCGAGCTTTTCATCCTTGGCGCGCCACACCTCGCCCATCCCACCCGCACCGAGCTTTGACACGATGCGATATCCGGCTATGGATTCATCTGCTTGAAACAACTGTCATTCTCTTTTCTGTCGAGATTGGATCTCTGTATGACTCGCAACACGAATCATGGCCGAGACATTCTCGTTCTCGACGCATGATCAGATTTCGTTCTTGGAAACCGGGATTATTCGTACGCTCTTGATCCGCGTCGTTCGCAGCCCGTCCTCGAACTCCATGAACAGACCCCGCGCCGCGATGTGGTCGGTGAAGATGGCATGGCCGCCGGCCGTGCACCCCCTGACTTCGACTCGCGTCTCGCCCTCTCCCTCGCGCTCGAACCAGCCACCGCTGACCACGAATCGACCGTCCGCGCACGCCGTCAATGCGTAGACCGAGTTCTTGGTGGAAATGACGACCCGGTCTCCCGGATCGATATCCCGCCGCCGGACACCATCGACCAGTTCCGCAGCCTCGGTGAGCCCGTCGAGGGGGATGGCCTTGCGTTTCTTCGCCGGTCGAAAAACCCCGCTGTTGTCGCTCACGGCGTCCCTCCCGCCAGTCGCTCGAGCTCGGTGAACCAGTTCAGGACCACCCTGATCTCCCGAGGTCTGGACTCCTCGGGGATCCGAGTCATGATGAATCGGCTGCCGTCCGGCGACACCGCGTACCCGTGGGTATCCGGCGCGTAGCGATCGAACTCGAAGAGCGCTGTCGATTCACCGACGATGAGCTCGGGCGAGGTCTGGACGGGGACGACGTTGATCTCGTCGCCGCTCCAGTAGAAGAGCTCGCCGTTTCGACCCCACCGCGGGTGGGATCCGCCCGATCGGGAGACCTGCACGCGGCCGGCATCACCCGTCAGTGGCTCGATGTACACCTCGAACGATCCGCTGTCGTCGGCGTGGTAGGCCACGAATCGCTGGTCCGGGGAAACCGTCGAGAACTCCTCGCTGAAACGGGTCCCGCGAACCACCGTCAGCTCTCCCTGTCCATCGGCGGAGACCACGGCGAGGTCGGATCCCTGGCCTGGGAGGTTCTGGCGGATCAACACGCCGGTTCCGTCGGGCAGCACCGCTTCCGGCGTGCTGTCGTACGGGCCCCGGAAGATGGGCTTGGGGTCTTCCGACCCGTCCGCCGGCACCGAGTAGACGTTGAACGGCGGATCGTCCACCACGATGGCGAGTCGCTTCCCGTCGGGGAACCACGCCGACGTGTGCTCGCTTCGGGGCGAGGACGTCGCGCGGTTGAGCATCCTCCGTTTGAGATCGTAGACCCAGATGTCCGGGTCGTCATCTGCGATGGTGAGCGCCAGCAGGCTGCCGTCGGGGGAGAGATCCGGTCCGCTGTACCGGCGATCGGCGGCAAGCACGATCTCGGGCCTCCCCAGCCGGTCCATGGCCACCACCTCCCGGGGCGGCAGGAGTATCGACGCCGGGATCCAGGTGATGGTTCCATCGTCTGAAACGGCATACTGGGAGTTGCCTTCGAAGGCGGCAACAAAGGCGTCGCCGGAGATCGGCACCGGTGCACCGGCCGGCTCGAGTGTCTTGGCGTCGAATCTGACGGCCATCAGTGTGCTGTCCCGAACGAACAGCACGAAACCGGGTGAGACAAATCGCGCGAAGACCGCGTTGGAAAACAGCAACCGGCGCTCACCGGTGACCAGGTCGAGAATCTCGACTCGCGACTCGGTCAGGGGCAGGCGGAAGCTCGTGAAGAGCACCGCATCGGTTCCGGGAACGTGGTCGGGCCACGAGTGATTGAGCTCGCCGGCCGATGGGTCCGGCCGTGTCAGCTCGCGGGCGTCGCCGCCGGCGGCGGAGACCTGCCACAGGCCGTCCGTGTAGTCGGGCGTGTAAACGATCGTGTCGTCTTCGGCCCAGCTGCCGCCCCCCCACTCGCCGTCGGCGAGACGGACGATCTGACCGCTGTCGAGCGACAGCTTCATCAGCGAGTGTTCATTCCTCGAAGTGAAGGCGACCCACCTCCCGTCCGGCGAATGGAAGGGGCCGTTGGAGTCCTCCGTCCCTTCGAGGGCGTCCAAATCGGACGAGCCCAGCGAGCGGCGATACAGACTCGTGACACCGCCTTCGGTGGCGTTGATCACCATTTCGCTGCCGTCCGGGGAGAGGCTGACCACCGGCCGGAGCGAACCCGAGAACGGAAACGACATCCCAGGCGGGAGCACGACCGACAATGCGACCGGATCCGCAGCGGTCGATTGGAGACCCCTGATCCACAGCAGACCGAGGATCACCGCGAAACCGATGGACAGCCCCGTCATCGTCCACGCGAGAGCTCTCCACGGGAATCGTTCGGCCTCGACGGCGGGTTCCCCCGATACGATTGCGACGTCTGCAGGCTCCTCGAGATCGAGCCGGACATCGCCCATGTCGCGCGTCCGGCGACGAGGGTCTCGCCGCAGACACCGCTCCAAGACGTGCTGCACCGAAGCCGGCGTGCCTGTCGGCAGCTCCGACAGATCCGGTTTCCGCGTCAGCACGGCGGCCATGACATCGGAGACGGTCTCGCCTTCGAAGAGCTTGGCGCCGGTGAGCATCTCCCACAGCACGACGCCGAAGGCCCAGATGTCGGCCCGGCGGTCGACCCTCTTGCCCCGCGCCTGCTCGGGCGACATGTAGGCCGCCGTGCCGAGGATGACGCCCTCGATGGTCGCGTGCTGGGTCATGGTCGGCGACAGCGACAGGCTCGAGTCGCCGTGGTCGCTCTCCCACGCCTTGGCGAGACCAAAATCGAGTACCTTGACCGTTCCGTCCTCGGTCAGTTTGATGTTGGCGGGCTTGAGATCGCGGTGGACGATGCCGGACTCGTGCGCCGCTTCCAACGCCTCGGCGATCTGCAGTGCGATGGGGATGGCCTCGTCCATGGGGATGGGGCCGCGTGAGATTCTCTCGGAGAGGTCTTCTCCTTCGACGAGCTCCATGACGAGGAAGGTGAAGGAACGAATGTCATCCTGAGCGGAGTTGCCGTCCGACGGCAAAGGAGTCGAAGGACCCCCTGAAGACTGCGGAGCCCGTTGAGAGGACCCGATTTCCGGAGTATCGCTCCGAGCTTCGGGGGATTCTTCGACTCGCTTCGCTCGCTCAGAATGACAGGGGGGAGCAGTTTCCAACCCATAAAGATGCGCGATGTTCCGATGATTCAGGCTTGCGAGGACCTTCGCCTCTCGCTCAAACCGCGCCAAACGCTCCGGATCCTCAGCCACATCAGCGGGCAAGACCTTGAGCGCGACCTCGCGACCGAGCTTCTCATCCTCGGCGCGCCAGACTTCACCCATCCCGCCGGCTCCGAGCTCACCGGTGACTCGGTAGTGCGCGAGTGTTGTGCCGATCATTCACCCTCCAGATTGAGTTGCTGGGCCCAGTTGAGGGCGATCTCGATCTTGCCTCTCGATTGCTCGTCCCGTTCGAACTCGACAAAGACGAATCGGTCGCCGTCGGGGGCCGCGTCCCAGTTGTTGGCGGGGGCGGTGGTCGTCACAAAGCGACCACCGAGATCCGGGATGACGACCCTCGGAGCGCTGAATCGAGGTGGGTCGCCGATCTCGACATCGACCTCCATCAGCGGTCTCTTGGCGGTCCCGATGTCGATGAAAAACAGCTTGCGGCCGTCGCCGGACCACCGCGGGTATCCGCCGAGCCCCGGTGAGACCTGCCACTTGCCCTCACCCTCGATCGGCCGAACGAAGATGCTCGACGAACCGGATCCCGGGGACGAGTAGGCGATCCACCGCCCGTCGGGCGAGATCACCGGCCCGCTCGCTCTCGACTCGAATTTTCGAGGCTCCTGTCCTCGCTCCACAAGATAGATGTCGGAGCTTTGGCCCACCTCGGTGTAGGCGAGGACGCTGCCATCGGGATTGAAGGACTCGGGGAAGATCGGAGACACCTTCCCTTCGGTGAATGTCTCCCCGCCCCCGCGACCGTCAGCCGCCCTTTTGAGCACCGACGGCAGCACCAGATAAGAGAGAAAACCAATCGATTCGCTGTCGCGGGTCCAGACCGGGTAGAGCCCGTTGCCGTCAAAGGTCAGGCGGCTCAGGTTTTCAGACTCGAACGAGTAGATCCAGATATCGCCGTCGACACCGGATCTCGCCTCACCCACGGTCACCGCCACCCTCGTCCCGTCGGGCGAAAACCTCGGTTGGTAGAAACCGCGAGGTTCGAGCGGGAGACGCGACTCTTCACCGTTTCGATGAACGATCGTCAAGCGCGAGTCGGTTTCGGTCACCGCGCCCGTCACCCAGAGCAGGGTTCCGTTCGGGGCAGTGGCGAGGTGTGCGGCTCCGCTGGATGGATCACCGCCGACATCTTCGATCACGGGAACAGGCTGCCCGACAATCTCGAGCCGTTCGGGGTCGAAGACCGCGGCGAAGAGCACGCCCGCGCGGGTGTAGATGATCGTCCGACCATCCACCCAGCGGGCCATGTTGGCTCGTTCGAGAATGACCTTGCGTTCACCGGACTCGGGCGAGTAGACGACGATGCGGGCGTTGTCGTAGTTGTTGGGGCTGTCCATCATCCCCACGGTGAAGAGAATGGCGTCGCCGCCAGGCATCTCATCCGGGAAGCGATAGGTCCGCTCACCGGCGTCCTCATCGAGACCGAGGACCTCCTCGGGCACTCCACCGGCGGCGTCGATCTTCATGAGACCGCTGGAGTACTCCGGCGAGTACAGGATGTGTCCATCCGACAGCCAGACTCCGCCGCGCGGCGTCTGGCTGTCGGCAAGGGTCACCGTGGATCCCCCGTCCACCGAGATCTTCTTCAGCCGTCCCTCAGCGAAGAATGCGACAGAACTCCCGTCGGGAGAAAAGAACGGATTTGACGCGCCCTCGGTCCCCTCGAGCACGCGAGTTGCCTCCTCATCCAGTCGTCTGAGGAAGAGCATGTCGCGACCGTGTTCAAGATCGGCAGCCGCGAAAACGATGTTTCGACCATCCGCCGAGATGTCGAGCAACGGCAGATCGATGAACGAGAGGCGTTTCTCGTCCCCAAGCGGGATCGAAAACCGAGCCAACTGATGGTCGGGTTGATTACCGGACCAAGGTCCGAAGATCATCGCCGCCAGAATGGCCGCCGCGGCCAGGGTCCAGGCCAGGACCTCGCGGCCCCGATTGGACGAACCGCCGGTCGACTCGATGGTCTCGGGTTGTCCGAGAGGCTGGTCGCCGGCCTCCTCCAGATCGAGGCGGGCATCGCCGATCCACTGCAGGCGTTGTTTCAGCTCGCGTTTAAGGCACCTGGCGACCAAGCGACGGAGCGCGGGCTGCGTGTCTTTCGGCAGCGCTTCGAGATCCGGGGCTTCTTTGAGCACCGATGCCAGAACATCGGTCACCGTCTCACCCTCGAAGAGCTTCTGACCGGTGAGCATCTCCCACAGCACGACGCCAAAGGCCCAGATGTCGGTGCGCCGATCCACCGACAGGCCACGGGCCTGCTCTGGCGACATGTAGGCGGTGGTGCCGAGAATGACCCCGGCTGCAGTGGCGTGCTGGGTCAGTGTCGGCGACATTGAGGAACTCAAATCGCCGGCGTCGGATTCCCAGGCCTTGGCGAGCCCGAAGTCGAGCACCTTGACCGTGCCGTCCTCGGTGAGCTTGATGTTCGCCGGCTTGAGATCGCGGTGGACGATCCCGGCTTCGTGCGCCGCCTCGAGGGCCTCGGCGATCTGGAGTGCGATCGGGATCGCGTCATCGACGGGGATTGCTCCGCGCTCGATTCTCTCGGAGAGGTCTTCTCCATCCACAAGCTCC
>JARFRM010000107.1 GCA_029287235.1 Thermoanaerobaculales bacterium | reverse complement strand
GTCCATGGGTCGGATCATGTCACCCAGCTCCGCCGCCAGCTCGGGGCTCTGTTTCATGTCCTCGGCGGTGGTGTTGGCTGCGAGGACGATCGTGTCGTCCTCGGCCGTGATCCCGTGCTTCGGCGCGCGCACAAGCGTGATGTCGAGGCGGGAGTAGTCGTCGGGCCGCTGGACATAGAGATCGGTGCCCCCGGCAACCGGTCGGTCCTCACCGTCGTTTTCGGTAAAAGGCTCGAGGCCGAGGGTGAGCGCACGCGCCTCGCGGAGGCCGGCGGGGAGGAAGCCTTCGCGGACCAGAGCTGCAAACCGTGGCTCATCGACATCGACTCGATCGCGCAACACCTCGAGGATCTTCGCGGTGGCTCGTTGAATGGAGCCGTAGCCGGTGCATCGACAGATGTTGCCCGCCAGCGAGTTGAATGCCGGCCCCACGTCCCAGGTCGAGCAGCTCAGAAGATGACCGACGAGCGAGAGCAGAAAGCCCGGGGTGCAGAATCCGCACTGCGACGCGCCCTCATCGACAAACGGTTGCTGCAGGGGCCCGATCTGTCCGGGATCGAGACCCTCGATGGTGATGACGTGGCAACCGGCGGCCGCTGCCACGGGCATCAGGCACGAGGTCATGGCGCGGTAGCGAATGGCGCCTTCAGAGGGCTCTCCGACGAGCACGACACACGAGCCGCAGTCGCCCTCGCGGCAGGCATGCTTGGTCCCCTTGAGATCGGCATCGACTCGAATCGCATCGAGCAGGGGCCGTCCTGTTGGGCCGCCGAACTCGAAAATCTCGGTGTTCAGTACGAAGGTGAATTGCCGGCTCATCTTGTGCGCAAACCCTTTAGATGGCGTTGTTCCATTCATGGAGCGTAGCATGGAAAGCATGCCCTGAATCGCCATGGGAGGCGATGCCAGGCATACAACTTTGTTCGCGGCGAACAAAGTTGGAGCCAGGCACCCATTCCGCGTTCTGAGGAGGGTCTGCGAAGTGGGCCTCGAACGGACGTGCCGCTCCAAATCATTGTTTGGAACGAACGCCTTGCAGCTCTTGATGGCGTGAGGGCCAAACAATGTTTGGGGGGGCTCTCTCGGCCACCCGCGACAATCGGGATCTCGTCGGTGTGGCGTTGCAGAATCGAGTGCTGGTCGCTGATCCAGAGGCAGGTTCTTTCATCCCCGGCCTTCTGGGCCGCGGCGGCCCAGCGTCGCCCAATCAGCGTGGTCGTTGGGTGGTGGCGGGGAGGGTCTCGACCACGCTGATCGAGCGAGCGGCGGCCTCCTTCGTAGCCGGGAGAGATGATTTCGAGGCGCTCTCCGTGGGAGCCCGGCAGCGCCATTGTGCGGGAGGTAACGCGCACCGGAGCGCGATGAGGGACACAATGGCGTACCCGGCACCCCGCCGCACGCCCCGTGCCTGTGGAGGCGCGATGCTGTTCGCTGTCGCTGTCGCTGTCGCTGTCGCTGTCGCTGCCGCTGGTCCTGCCGCTGCCGCTGTCTCTGTCGCTGCGTATTGGTTTTCTCAGGCGGAATCGAAAGACCGGTTCATTCAAGTCCCACGACAACCGCCACGGCCATGAAGACGGCGGCGACGGCGATGAGCTGGAGGAGCAGCGGCACCATGAACCGCAGCCAGCGCTCGTAGGGAACACCGGCGAGACCGAGGGAGGCCATGAGGATCCCCGAGGTCGGGATCACCATGTTGGAGAAGCCGTCACCGCAGGTGAATGCGAAGACCGCGGTCTGGCGAGTGAGACCGAGCACATCGGCCAGCGGCGCCATCAGCGGCATGGTGACCGCCGCCTGACCGGACCCTGACGGGATGAAGAAGTTGAGGGTCGCCTGGAAGACAAGCATGCCCTCGGCGGCCACCAGTCGCGGAACGTGGAGCAGCACAACCGAGGCGGACTGGATGAGAGTGTCGAGGATCAACCCGTCTTCCATGACCACGGTGACGGCTCGTGCGAAGCCGACGATGAGCGCGGCCACGGTCATCTCCTCCATCCCCGTGACGACGGCCCTGGTCGCCTCCGCCATGGGCATCCGGGCGACGAAGATGGCGACGAGACCCATGAGGATGAACCCACCGGCCATCTCGGGCAGCCACCATCCGCGAGCCTGGACCGCCCACAGGATGAAGACGAAGATCGCAATGCAGGCGACGACGATGACCACGTGCGCCCGCGTGAGTCGAGGAGGTTCGACGTCCTCATCGACGTCGAAATCGAGATCGGCGACATACGAGGAGCTCGGGTCCCGCCGGATTCGGGCGCCGTAGCGCAGCATGTAGGCGAGGGTGACGGCCATGCAGCAGACGAAGAAGGCGAGTCTGAAGCCGATGGCGCTGTTCAGCGGCAGCCCGGCGATGCTCTGGGCGATGTTGACGGTGAACGGGTTGGTGGTTGCCGCCGCAAAGCCGACGGCGCCGGCGACATAGACCAGCGCCGTGCCGTAGATCCGGTCGCAGCGGATCTCCCGGGCGACGATGAGGAAGATCGGCACCAGTGGGATGAACTCCTCGCCCATCCCGAGGGTCGAGCCGCCGATGCCCATGAGGACCATCAGCACGATGGTGAGCATCATCCATCGTTGGCGGAGCTTGTCGAGGACCGCGTGCAGGACCGCAGGGATCGTGCCGGTTCTTTGGAGGACTCCGAAGACCCCGCCGATGATGAAGATGAAGAAGATGATGTCGGAGGCCGCGATCATCCCCCGTGGGATGGCGCTGAGGAACTCATCGAGCCCGACCGGACTGGCCGTGCCCTCGACGGTCTCGGTGAAGATCAGACCGCGCGCGCTGCGGTGCTTGGGAATGGTCTCGTAGGTGCCGGCCACCACCATGGTCCGTTCGCTGGTGCCGACCAGCCGGCGTTCACGTTCGAACTCGCCCGACGGTACGATCCAGGTCAGAACGCTGCAGCAGAAGACCACCCCCGTGAGCAGGGCGAAGACATGCGGGATCCTGATCCGCGCCAACCGTCCTCTCATGCTCGGTCCAACACATTTCTCATCGTCTTATCCCGCCCAGCATCCAGCATCCAGCATCCAGCATCTCGCTAACCTTCCCCCGACAACACATCCGGGTCGGTGTTGTGGACCCGGCCGATTCTGGCGAAGGCATCGATGGCCACGTCCGGATGGCGGGTGGCCACCGCGGTCGCCAGACCGTTGATGACCACCGTCATGGCCGCCACCGCATTGGTGAAGGTCAGGTTGTCGCTCTTCACCGCCAACGAGAGCCCGGCCCGTCGTGCGAGGGGTGCGATGAGGCGGTCGCTGAGCGCAACGGTGGCGGCGCCGACGTCGGAGGCCGCCTCCACCAACTCGAGACTCTGACGCGAGTAGGGCGGCAGCGAGATCACGAGAACGAGGTCGCTCTCCTTGAGGGCCACGATCTGCTCCTTCGGCGAGGAATAACCGGTGGAGAGCGGGTGGGCCGCCACCCCTACCTGAACCAGGGTGTAGGCGGCGAGTTCGGCAAGATAGGCAGAGATCCCCATCCCGAAGGTGTAGACGTGATCGGCCGAGAAGATGAGCTCGGCGATGGCGGCAAAGACCTCTCGATCGATGCTCTCGACGGTCTGTCGGATGTTGCGCCCCTCGTGCACGGCCACCGACTCCAGGATGTCTTCGCCGAAGTCGTCGTCGGTGCGGTCATCATCGACTCCGAGCCGGCTCTGGAGCAGCTCTACCAGCGCCACCTTGAGCTCGGCGAAGCCCGAGAAGCCGATGCGCTGGCCGAAGCGGACGATGGTGGCCTCGGAAACACC
>JARFRM010000092.1 GCA_029287235.1 Thermoanaerobaculales bacterium | reverse complement strand
CCGGATCATGATACTCGCGTTGGTATGAGGTCTTGGGGTCTTGAGGTCATGAGGTCTTGGGGTCTTGAGGTCATGAGGTCGTGAGGTCATGAGGTACTGTCCGCTGCCGCCCTGTCACGGAGAAGCGCCGCACGAAGCCGGGTGCCGCAGTTAGTGCGCTTCGCGCACCACGACCACGGGAACGGACGCGGACTCGGACTCTGGTGCGGATCCGGTCCCTCGCGTCCCCCAACCTGTAGGCGGGGCATTCATGCCCCGCGACCACCGCCGTTTCCCGCGTGCGGGCCGTAAACGACCCGCCTACAGTCTCTTCGGGATCGGGATCGGGATCGGGAGCGTCTACTCCAGCAATTGCCGCCGCAGCTCCTCGACGTCCATTGTGGAGCAGGCTTCCAGCCTGCTCGTTTCCTTGTGTGTCCATCTGTGTGATTTGTGGGCTGTGCCTACGCGATCGGTAACGCACGAACACCGAGCAATCCGGACTCGATGATGAGCCGGATGTCGCGATCTTTGGAGAGCACGAGGGCGTTGCGCTCGGAGGCAAGGGCGGCGATCAGGCAGTCGATGGTCGATCGGATCGTGGTTCCCTGCGACCGCAGATCCCGGTAGAGCCCGGCCGCGAGGAGATACGTTTCCGGCTCACGAGGAGTCAACCACTCCATGTCGAGGAAATGGCGCTCGATGGTCCTGCGGGTCGACGAGCGGCGAAGTCCCTGGAGCACTTCGGCAACGATCACCCCGCACGTCAAGACATCCGCTTCCTCGCGGATGAGTTCCGCGAGGGCTTCGGCCTCGGGACTCGGGTGATCGTTGAAGAAGTCGACCCATGCCGATGTGTCGACGAGGACTCTCATGCCCGCTTCCGGAGCGTGTCGATGTCCCCCTCCCACTCGACCTTGCCGCGGAGGTCGAGAAGGCGAAGCCGCTTCTTGGCCCTCACGAAGCGACGGAGCGCCTCGTTGATGACCTCGGTCTTGGTGCGTCCATCCGAGAGCTTCATCGCCGCCTGGAGGGCTTCGTCGTCGATGTTGAGCGTCGTACGCATTGATCTGCTCCTTCATGCATAAAATAGGTTCTGAACATCTGCATGTCAATGCATACTGGTTTCACGCCGATTCGGAGACCAGGAGGTTCATCCCTCGCCCACGTGCGCGTCCGATGACCCTCTCCCTCTCCCTCTCCCTTGCGATGGACCGTCAAATCGCTGCAAGGGAGAGGGAGAAGGAGAGGGAGAGGGAGAGGGAGAGGGAGACGGAGTGCCTACTCCAGCAACTGCCGCCGGAGCTTTTCGATCTCCTCGGCGGTGATGCCGAGTCGCGGATCCGGTCCCCCGTGTCCGGCAATCTGTAGGCGGGGCATTCATGCCCCGCGACCACTGCCGTTTCCCGCGTGCGGGCCGTAAACGACCCGCCTACAGTCTCTTCGGGATCGGGATCGGGATCGGGATCGGGAGCGCCTACTCCAGCAGCTGGCTCCGCAGCTCCTCGACTTCCTCGTCGGTGATCCCGAGGCCGTCACGGATGTAGGCTTCCATGGAACCGTACTCTTCCACCGCCTGCTCCAGCGAACCGTCGATGTACGAGCCGTCGACGATGTAGAACGCTTCGACGTTGGTCATGTCGACCTCGTCCGGTGGTACGTCGAGGGTCTTGGCCGCCATCTGCTTGACCTTGGCCAGCGTGGCCTCAACCTCTTCCGAAAGGAACGTGTTGGTCAGCAGATAATCTGCGCGAATCGTGTCCCAGGGGACGCCCAGGGCCGAGAGCAGGATCGCGGTGGCGGTCCCGGTCCGGTGGACGCCATGGGAGCAGTGAAACACCAACGGGCGATTCTCCGGGTCGGCCGCTTCTCTGAGCAGCGCGGCATACTCGTTCTTACCCTCGTCGAGCAGCATTCGGTGGAACTCGGGGTTCATTTCCGGCGGGATGTCGTCGAAGTTGGCCGTCTTGATGGCCGTCTGCGCCACCATCGTCAGCTCGGCCGCCCGGTCGCCGTGGATGGGCGCGGGAACCTCACGGGTCCCTTCTGGCAACTGATCGGAACCGTTCATCTCGATCTCCTCGGGCAGCAGGAAGTTCATCACCGTGTTGATCTCGAGCTCCTCGAGCATGGCGACATCGGCGTCGGTGAGGTGAGGCAGCTCGCCCGATCGGTAGACCTGGCCCCACTTCACCGTCCGGCCGTCGGCGGTCTCGTACCCGCCGAGATCGCGGAAGTTGGGCTGGCCCTCGAGATCGATGTGCCGTACCGGCGCTGCGGGCGGCTGGACCGGAATCTCTGCCACCGGTTCGGATTCCTGGGCGCATCCCGAGGCAATGATCGTCAGTGCTACGACCCAAACAACGAATCGAAGCGGTCGGTGCATGATCACTCTCCTTGAATCGATGGAAACTGTCATTCTGAGCGGAGCGGCCTCCGAGGCCGCGCAGTCGAAGAATCCCCCGAAGGACTGGTGCTCGCTCCTCGGTTCCCCGGGATGCTGGAGGAAGGAGCCACCTTTGCTTCCGGAGGGGATTCCTCGATTCGCTCGCGGACTCGCTCACTCGGAATGACATGGGTTGTCAGCGTTCAGTGATCCGGTGGTGCGCGCGGTTCCCCAACATCAATGTGCTTGGGACATGGACTCAACGAACTTGAGCGTTGATGGATGGAAGATTTCCTCGATGGTGAGCTCGCGGCTCGCGAGACCCTGCTCGTGGGAGTAGCGGAAGAGGGTCTCGAGGGTCTTTCGGTTGGGCTCGATGCCGTAGGGCCAGTAGTTGTCGCCCATGAGGTTCCTGGTCTCCTCGAGCTCGGCGCCGGCCCACGGCAGCGAAACCATGGCCCAGCCGAGATTCTGCAGCATCTTCTGGTTCATCTGCTTGGCTTTGGAGTAGGCCTTGAAGACGGCCTCGGGGAACCACGGGTTGGCTTCGATGACATCGTCCCGCACGGCCACGGCGTGCATGATCGGGAAGATTCCGGTCGCGGCGAAGGAGGCGCGCTCGACCTCGCGGTAGTCCGCAAAGAGCCGGGCGACGATCGGGTTGCGCTCGACATAGGCCCGCGGCTCGGTGGCGTGGAAGACGGCATCCACCTCGCCGGAAACCAGGAGATCGGACTCGTCCTTTCCGGGGGGGCCCTGATGGATTGTCAGACCCTCGGGAACCACCCTTTCCTGCTTCGAGGTTTCCCCAGCGGTGGCATCGACCGCCTTCGACGTCACAATCCACTCGACGTCCTCGGCTTTGACGCCGTATTCGTCGGCGAGAACTCCCCGGATCCAGGTCAACGAAGTGGAGGAGAAGCCCGGGGTCGCGATGCGCTTGCCGCGCAGGTCCTCCGGCCGGTCGATTCCGCGGTCGGTGCGGATGAAAATGCTCTTGTGCCGGAAGGTCCTCAGCGGGAAGACCGGCAGCAGGCTGTAGCCTCTGAATCCGTCGTTGGCGAAGGCAAGCATGTAGGGGTGGAGACCGATCTCGGTGACCTCGATCGTCTGCGGCCCTTGGAAGACGTGGTTGTTGAGGTCGCTGATGCCGCCCTTCTGATACGTCAGGCTGCAACCCTCGATCTTCACCCGCCCATCGATCAAAGGCTGGAGACGATCGTAGGAATAGCCCGCGACGGTGATCGGCAGTCCGTCACCAGCGTTCCCGGCCGTCTCACCGGCTGCGACCCGGGTTTCCGGCCTTGTATTTCCACAGGCCGCCAGCGTACCGGCGGCGCCGGCCGCCAGCGCTGATGTCTTGATGAAATCCCTACGTGACTGACTCATGCCGCCTCCGCCGATTTCTCGAGCTGGTAGGAGTAGCAATCGGCCCACCGGATCGCCCGGCGGGCCGAGGGACTGATCGGTCCTAGTCGCCCCAGTCGCCGACATCGTCGCTGCCGGGGATCTCGAACTCGAGATACTCCCTGACGTCAAAGGGCATGGCGTCCACCGCCGCCTGGACCCGGTCGGCGATGACCAGGGTCTCGGGTCGCGCGTAGGCGAGCCCGGTGTAGGGTTATCCCCTTGGAGTTGGGCTTGTCGGGGTACTTCCGCTTCATCAGCTCGTGGCGGGCGCGCATCTGGTTGAACTGACCCTGGGTGTGGATCAGCGGCGTCAGCATCGGATTCTCCTCACGAGGGTCCGAGTAGAGGTCGAAGTAGGCCTCGGGCATCCCCGATGCCGCCACGTCCCCGGCGCCGATCCAGTGGCGTTTATAGCGGCCCTTGACCGTCGCGGCGTACTCGTGGCCGGTGTAGAGGTGCACGTAATCGCGTCGGCCATGGGTGTCACCGCTGAGCAGAATCGCCGTCTGGTCGAGACCGTCGATCACACGATCGGTCGGGATATACTCCGTTGCGCCACCCAGCCGGGCAAAGGTCGTGTAGAGATCGGTGACGTGGACGATGTCGGCGACGACCTGCCCGGGCTCGATCACGCCGGGCCACCAGGCGAAGGTAGGCGTGCGCACACCGCCCTCGGTCACCGCCGCCTTGCCCTGCTGGTGAATCTTTCCCGGTACCCGCTGTCGATCGTCCAGCCTCACAGCCAATGTTCGACGCCTAAAACTTGACCATGTAGTCGGCCGCCTCGAGACACACCGAGAACGCCTTCTTGAAGTTCTCGATCTGTTCCGCGGTCGCGGCCTGCTGCTGTGCAGCCTGCTGTTCCACGCTGGAGGTGGCCTGCGCCTTCGCCTGGCGTCCCCTGGCTCGGCCGCCGATGAGTCCGACACCGGCGCCGATGGCGGCACCCTTGCCGGTGTCACCCGCGATGGCGCCGATCAAGGCTCCACCAGCGGCGCCGGCGACGGCGCCCGTCGCTCCGGCGCCCTTGCCGACCTGACCCGCCTGCTGCATGGCTGCGTCCGCCTGTTGTTGCTGCTGTTGGGCCTGTTTGGCGAGGTCGAACGGGTCGCTGCCGGTGTTCTCGACCGCCCAGCCGTAGCAAGCGGCCTCGTCCATGGACTGCTGATTGGCGTCCTGGCCCTCTGCCGGAAAGACATAGACGTTCATGGTCGAGGCGAGGGTCTTTGATCCACCGGAGCTGTCCTGAGCTTCGGCGATGCCCACCAGGGCGAGCATCACGGCGAATGCCATCGATAGGGTCTTTTGTGTGTTCATGGTTCTTCCTCCGTTCCCGGTCTACTCGGCCGGATCGGCCGGGGTGCAGGCCCCGAAGGCCGTGATCGTCATGTTGGTCATCACCACCGCAAAGGAGGCAAAACCCGCATCCTCGTCGATGACAAAGCTGTAGGCACGCCCGAGCTCGGTTCCCTGAATGAAGATCTGCTCGCCATCACGGTCGAACTTTTGGATGGGCGTGCTGCGCTCGAGGCCCGAGGCCTTGGTGGTGCCGAGCATTTCGTTTTTGAGGTCGACGATGATGAAGGTGGGGATGTCCCACTTCCAGAGGGGCCCGGACTCGCACCCGTCGGCGGGTGTGCAGACCGTGGCGTGCGATGGTGCGCAGAGGAACGCCTGTGCGCCCTCGAGATCATCCGCCGTGGCAATGCTCCCGCCGGCCAGAGCCAGCATCACGATCATTGTGGTCAGAATTCGTCGTGTCATCTTGGTGCGTCCTTTCCGTCGTTCACCAGATTTGTTGTTGTCGCTACTGTCAATGAGAAATCATCGCAAGCGCATCAATATTTCGCAATCTTGCGGCTATGCGGCAAGACGGAAAGACGGCAAGACGGCGAGACGGCAACTGGGGTTAATTGTGTGTCGCTACCGGCGTTTCGTTGCACTCTGGAGCGATGGATTCTATGATCCGAAGGCGGACGGCAACCCATTGAAAGACAAAAAATCACAAATCGGGCCGGAAGAACGATTCATGGGAGCGGACTCGACGCGACCACGATTCCGTCTTCGGTCCGGCCTTTGGCTTGTCGGGTTCTGGACTCTCCCCGGTCTGCTTTACTCGGTTCAGATATACCAACTCGGACTCCGTCAGGGCATCCCGGATTTTTCCTTTCTGACGGCCTTGGCGCATGCGCTGCCCGTGTGGTGGTTCTGGGTGCCGCTGACGCCGCTTCTGGTCAGGCTCGCGCGACGGTTCCCCATCCGCAGTCGAGGGGCGATCAAGGAAATAGCCATCCACCTCGTCATCAGTGTGGTCGTGGCCTTGTTGGTGGCGGCCCTGGCCGGACTCTGGTTCAGCACCTCCGCGCCCTTTGCCGATCGAGATCGCCCGTGGGCCGTGTGGACCATGGATCTGATGCTGAGCACCACGCTGCACCTCTACTTCTGGTGTTACTGGCTGATCATCGCCGCCGTTCACTTTTTCGACCACGAGAGGCGGCTCCGCGAACAGGAGGTCGCCCATGCGCGGCTCGACGCCCTCGCGGCGCAGTCGAGGATGCAGATGCTCGCCAATCAGCTTCGGCCGCATTTTCTCTTCAATGCCCTCAACGGCCTCTCGACCCTGATTCTCAAGGGCGACACGGTGGCCGCGCAATCCATGCTCGAGTCTTTAGCGGAACTCTTGCGTGCCTCGTTGAGGATGGGCGGCTCACGGCTGGTGCCGTTGCGCGAGGAGCTGGATGTGGCGGTGCAGTACCTCAAGGTCGAAAAGGTGAGGTGGGGCGATCGCCTCGAAGTGCGAACCGAGGTCGATCCGGAGGCCGAGGCTGCCCTGGTCCCGGCCCTCCTGCTCCAACCCTTGCTCGAGAACGCCGTGCGCCACGGGATCGCGAACTCGGAAGCAGGGGGGCAGGTCGCACTGAGTGTTGCAATCATCGGCGATCGGTTGCTGATCCGGATTGAAAATGACGGCACGGGTCTGGCGTCCGACTGGGAGGCGAAGGCCGAGGGTCAGGTCGGTCTCATCAACACCCGTCGTCGTCTTCAGCTCCTCTTTGGTGGCGATCAAGACCTCAGGCTCAATGATCTCGAAAACGGACGGGTCCGGGTGGAGGTGGACATCCCGGTTCGAGAGCCCCCCAACCATTTCGATGGCGGTGGCGATGCGCGCGTCGAAGCGGCGGAGGTTCGATGAAGATCCGCACCCTCATCGTCGACGACGAGCCCCCGGCCCGTGAGGGCATCCGGCTGAGACTTGCCGGGGAAGGTGACATCGAGATCGTGGGCGAGTGCGGCTCGGCGCGTGCTGCCATGGCGGCCATCGACGAGTTTGCGCCGGATCTGCTATTCCTCGACGTCCAGATGCCGGGGATGTCGGGCATCGAGATGCTCCAAGCCATCGGTGAGGATCGTGTCCCGGCCGTGATTCTCGTGACCGCCTATGAGGAGCATGCCCTGGAAGCCTTCGAGGTCAGTGTGGTGGACTACATCCTCAAACCCATCGACAACGACCGATTCGAGGTCGCCCTCGATCGCGCCCGCCTCAGGCTCGAGAGAGTCCGGGCGGTGGAAGTCAGCGGCCAGATCAAGAACCTCATCGGAGCGTCGGAAGCGTCTGCGTCTCGGTCCTCGGTATCCAAGGCGAGGGCCCAGTCCACTTCGTCTGAATATCTCTCGCACTTTCTGGTTGCCGATGGCGACGGCGAGCGTCCGGTGCCGACCGCGGTTGTGGATTGGATCGAGGCTGCGGGCGACTATGTCCGGCTGCACGAGGGCGCGAGATACCACCTGCTCCGGTCAAGCATGACCCAGCTCGAAGCCAGCCTCGACCCTCGGGTCTTCGGGCGGGCGCATCGCAGCACCATCGTCCGCTTCGACCGGATCAACGAGATCGTGCCCGTGCACCACGGAGATGCCGAGATCAGGCTCGCCGGCGGCGCCACCGTGCGTCTGAGTCGGAGCTATCGCGACCGCTTTCGACAGGCTCTCGCCACGGCCAGACGACCGCGCAGCCTCCCCTGATTCGTCGGCGTTCGCTTTGGATTGAGTGACGATTCACCGTTCCACGGTCCGTTTCGGCGCTGCATCGCGCGGACTGTCGATTCTTCGTTGCATACCATCTGCGGCTCCCCCACATTTGATGCAGTGAAAAAGCGCCGATTTTTCGTTTCTGACCGAGTGAGTGGGGAGGCTGTTGAAATGAAGTGTGGAACCAATACGGTGCGTCTTGCGATTTTCCTGGTGGTCATCGGGGCCCTGGCTCTAGTGCCGAGTGCGCCCGTCCACGCCCAGGGCGACATCAATGGTGCGGTGGCGGTGTCGGTGGTCGACGAGCAGGGAGGAGCGCTGCCGGGTGTCTCCCTGTCGTTGCAGAGCGACTCCATCACCTTGACCGGAATGACCGGTCCCGAGGGCCGCTTCCGCTTCGCCCTCGTTCCGGCGGGTGTCTACACGTTGCGTGCGGATCTTTCGGGGTTCGCCCCGACAGGTCTGGATGAGATCCCCGTCCAATTCGGGACGACCTACACCGCCGAGCTCACCCTCAGGGGGGAAGAATTCGCGGGCGAGGTCACGGTCACGGCGGCGCCGCCTCAGATCGACACCTCGATCGCCACCACCAAGGACTCGCTTTCCTCGGAATTCATTCAAGAGATCCCGCTGAGAAATCGGAATTTCGAAGATCTGGTCAATCTGATGCCCGGAGTCTCCTCCGGCAGGGTCCAGGGTTCGCGGAACACCGCCACGGGCTACCGGATCGACGGCGCGTCGAATGTGGATCCCTATGGTTCCGGTGTCGCCATCACCTTCTCACAAAGCGCCATCGACCGTTTCGAACTGGTTCCGAATGGATTCGAAGCGCGCTACGGCGAGTTCTCCGGTGGTGTCGTCAACGTGACGACCCGCAGCGGAACCAACGATTTCAAGGGGCATGTGGGTTACTTCTACCGGGATGACAGCTTTGTTTCGAATCCCCCGGTCGAGTACCCGGATCAGGTTCACGACAAGGCGCCCGACACCCGACACTTTCTCGAGGGCGCCATCGGTGGCGCCATCACCCCCGACAAGCTCCACTACTTCGCCACCCTGGAGTATCGGAAGTCCGAGGTCGGAGGTGTGTTCTCCGAGTCGACCGTCGATACCGACACCTACCTCGGGTCCTTCAAGCTGAACTGGCTCCAGAGCAACAGCGACAACTGGACCTTTTTCGGTGCGTTCAACACCTATGACACCGTCAATATCGTGCTCGCGGATCCGTTCATCGCTCCCGAGTTCAACGCCGACGAGAAGGACAACCGGCTCATGCTGTCGGTGCAGCAAAGCCACGTCTTTTCCGACAGTCTCTTTCTCGAGTCGCAGTTCTCCTACCTGAGGTCCAACCAGGAACGCCTGCGTGTGAACCCCGACGCCCACGTGACTCTCTACCGATTCACGCCGGAGGGGACCTACACCTCGGGACGCTACACATCGGATCTCGATCGCAACGTCGATCGCCTCCGTCTCCAGGAAACGCTGACCTGGTACGTCAAGCGGCACAACGTTCGATTCGGTGTCGATCTCGGCTATCTCTCGTCCTCACTCGAGCAGCGGATCGGACAGACCCGTTTCGACTTCCGAGACACCGGGTGGGACGCCGCCTACCACTACGATTTTGACGATGTCAGCTATGGCGCCAGTGGGTTTGAGGGATCGCTCTACGCCCAGGACAGCTGGCGGCTGTCCAACCGTTTTGTCTTTGACTTCGGCGGTCGTGTGGAGTATCAGGAGATCCTCGGCAACACCGATTTCTCGCCCCGGCTCGGACTCGCCTGGGATGTGACGGGAGATGCCAAGACCAAGATCTACGCCAATGCGGGGCGATTCATCGAGCGGGTCTACGACCGCTATCTGGAGTGGGGCTCCCAGCCCGGAGGACGGTTCAGCATCGTCCTCAGCCCGACGGGTGATCTC
>JARFRM010000082.1 GCA_029287235.1 Thermoanaerobaculales bacterium | reverse complement strand
TGGCCACGATCATCGGTCGAGGCGACGCTGCCCAGCTTAGGGTTGTTGATGGGGAAGACGAGATCACGGTGCCCCTCCCTGCGCTTCGAATGCTCATGTCGGTTCTCGCTCAGATGGCCGAGGGTCGGGCCGTCACGGTCGTACCCTACGATGCCGAGCTGACGACCCAACAGGCAGCCGATTTTCTGAGCGTCTCTCGCCCACATCTGGTGACCCTGTTGAAACGGGGTGAGATCCCATACCGAAAGGTCGGCACTCACAGAAGGGTGCGTTTTGAAGACCTGGTGGCATACAAGAAGGACTCGTATGTGCAGCGGAGTCGCGCCCTTGACGAGCTTGCCGAGGAGGCTCAAGAGCTGGATCTCGGGTACTGACGAACGTTGTGCGCCTTCCAAAGCAAGCCCGGTTGATTCCGAAGTTTCGATTGTAGCTCCTCATCGGAGGTGAGCAACTCAGGCACGATTTCGCCGCGGCCGTTCAGCGCCTCGAGAAACTCGACCTCAGGCGGTTCGAATGGGAGCACGTCTCTGCAGAGGCGTCGGCACTTCGCCACCATCTCTCGGGTCCACGGCGCAATCTGCCCGGCTTCAGGAGCCAGTTCCGACTTGAGCACCGGTACCAGCTGTCGACTGACGTCGGACTCCGCGACGTCGATGTCCTCGAGGGTGACGGTCCTCCAATCTCGGCGACTGATCCCTCCGTACACGACGAACGCCAGGCGGAGCTTTACCGGATCGAGGGTAGTCCCTTCCAGCATCCTGCACACGTCGTACAGGTCGCGTGCGGCCGAACGGCTGAACAGGGCCGCCAGCTTCCCCGCAGCTAGCTCGTGGATGTCGTTGACGAGGATCGATTTCGCCCCTAACGGCCCAAGCGGCCGGGAGTCCAGGGGCTGAGGTGACCACAACGGCAAACGCATCAGGAAATTGAGATCCAGCTCGAGGTTCCCCTGTCGCCCGTTGACGTCCGCGTACCGGAGGCGCCACTTGCCGCCGGCGTGCTCGGTGGGGGCTCGCCGCACACTGAGGTCGGCCCTCCCGCACACGGCAGCAATCGCCTGCTCGACCTTTGGACGCTCCTCGAGCATCGTCTCGCGATCGACGCCACCGATGTAGTTCAGGTCGATGTCGACCGACAGCCGGGGAACATCCAGGTAGAACAGATTCAGCGCGGTGCCGCCCTTGAGCACGAGCCGCCCCTTGAGAAACGGGTGACTCTGAATCCCCTCGAGCAGATCGAGAAGGCGTGCGACCTTCTCCAGCGGCTCCGGATTGAACCCGGTCTCCGCGGCAGCCTGGCCGAGCACAGCCGGCGAAAGTCTCACTGTTCACGCTCCCAGCTCTTGTCCAACACGGACTGAGGCACGATCAGGTTCCATTCTGTGACCATCCGGCCCGGTTTGCGGCCGGGGTCGAAGTACCTTGGCTGACGTGGTGCGTGACGCTTGAGTCGGTCGAGGTGAGCACTGTCGACCATCAGCTCGCCCTGGTGTTGGTCGAGGAAGAAGCCGACGCGGGCCACAGTAATGACGGACCCGAGCTTGACCGCGTACTCGATCACAGCGTCGAGGTCGAAGTACTCGACGGATTCCAGTGACCGCCAGATCTCCTCCCAGCCACCGCCCTTGTCGGGGGCGTGCAGGACATCGACCAGGGTCCGTTCCAGGGTGGCAACTCGGACCCTCCCGCCCGCGTGATCCACCGTTTCGATCCCGCCTCCGAAGTCGGGGAGCTCTCGGATTGTCGACGGCGCACGGGTGGGCGTAAACTCCAATCCACGGAACTCGAACGGCCGGGCGCGAGCGCGGGTCAGGAAGTGGTAAACGCGCCACACGGAGTACGCCCTGCCGTGGAACTGAAGCGCTGCGTGGTACGCCACCACGGCGCCCGGGCTGAGATTGCACGCCAGCAAATAGGGGTCGATAGGTGCGGTGGCGAGGTCCTGCCCGCGCGGTACCCTCGCGTAGAGGCCCTTCCGAACCCGCAACAAGCGGCCGGTGCCCACATGCTTTGCCAAGAGGTTATTGCTGGTAGCCCGACTCCTGCCCCCTTTTGTATGGGCGGCGACGAAGTCTTCGTGCCGAAACACGGGGTGGTCCTCGATGTAGTCTGCAGCGCGCATCACTTGCCCTTCTGCACAGATATCATCACCAAGAGTAGTGATTCGTGCACCTCATTACAAGTAGCCCCACTCGTCTTTTCTTCAATGAACCAAGACCGGGTCATGTCGAGTCAAACGGTGGAAGAGGCCGTCGCGTAGCTTCTCTCGGTTTCCTGACCGCTACTTGCTGTTCTCATCCCGTCCAAGGCCTCCGAACCACCGCACCGCCTTTCCCGCCGTCCAACGATCCAAACCGAGCTTTCCGCTGATTTCCGGGTAGGTCATGCCGAGCTCGCGAAGGTGTGTGGCCTTTGCAGCAATCCGTTGGTACACCGGCAGTTCCCGCGTATCGGCGATCGGGATGGCGACTGGCATCGAGGCAGCGGTTCGAATTCTTCGCGACCGCGTCCACCAGGCTTCGTTCTCGACCCTTGGGAGAGAACGAAGCCTGTCACGGCGTAGCTCCGAGCGAAGCCGGACCTCCGAGCACCATTCAAAGACAAAGCACGACTTGGTCACTGAGCGCAGGGATTGGTCGCCCAGGGCATGAACTGGTTGTTTGGCGGCTGATCTGGTTTTCAGGAGTCACGGCAGCCCACCGTGTTACGCCCACACGGACGACTAACTTCGGAACGCGCAAGAATGCCAATGGAATCGCGGGCCGCCGTTACAAATCTGCAAAGCGGTGCCTGGCACGGTTTTTACTGCTTGTCGTTGCCGATCGGATTCACGGTCTCGAAGGTGACGCCGGCAAAAAAGCCGTGCAAGGGGGCAGTCTCAAAGCCAACCGTGCCACGCATGGTCGACGCCAGCGCGTCTTTTTCGAAGCTCGCGCTGTCGACGAATTCGAGTCGATAGCGGAGATCGATTTCGAGCAACCCTTGTCGGAGCGCCTGACGGAGGTTGGAGACAACCGGGTCGGACGCATCGGCAGTCGTTTCGGTGTCGGACGCCGCGACGGCGCCCGCGGCGGCGTGCGCCGCGAGCAGAACCACCGCGACTCTCAGATGTCGCATGAGAGGTATGGATCCGATCACGCGCTACGAGTCGAGCCAGTTCACCCGACCGGTGGCCAGGTCGTAAATGCCGCCGACCACGAGCAGCTCGCCGTTGTCCACGAGCTCGGAGATGACCTCGCTCTGCTCGAGGAGGTCGGCAATGGTCTGGCGCACGTTCTCCTCGATGGCGAGGTTGAGGAACTCAACGTTCTTCGAGTTGGCCTCGCCCTCGGTGGCCTCGTCGGCCCGCGCGATGGGGGCGTCGAAATCGTTGAGCAGCTCGGTCAGATTGCCGAGCTCGACGCCGTCCGCCGCGCCCTTGATGGCGCCGCACGAGGTGTGGCCGAGAATAACGATGACCTTTGATCCGGCGACCTTGGTGGCGAATTCGAAGCTGCCCACCATGTTGACGTCCTCCACGTTGCCGGCGACGCGGCCGACAAAGACGTCACCGATCCCCTGGTCGAAGATGATCTCGACGGGAACGCGCGAGTCGACACAGCTCAGGATCGTGGCTTTGGGGAACTGTCCCCCCGCGGCGGTCGCCTCGGCCTGCGCCATGAAGTCGCGCGGCGTCAACTCGCCCGCCACGAAACGCTCATTGCCGGCCTTGAGGTCAGCGAGCACCGCTTCGGGGGACATGGCCTTCTGCTCGGCGGCCGTCACCACGTCGGACACGAGCTCAGGAGTCGGCGGCGCCTCGGCAACCGGCGCCGGCTGGGGAGCGCACCCGACGGAAACGAACACGGCTGCAGCAGCGAGAGCGATCATTGTCGAGGATTTCATGTTTCTGGTCCCTTTCGATTGGTCCGTCACCTGATCACAGGCGGCGGATGAGGTGCGGACGGTTGTCGATATGGTCGGCGAAAATCGCCGGCCGAACGCGATATTCCGGGGATCTTACACGGTTGTCCGAGTTTATTCATCGCCTCCGAGATCGTGCACATGTCCGACCCGGGGACATCTGCACATTCCCGGCGCCGGTCTTGCTAGGAGCTTCCCTCGTCGATCTCCAGGAGTCGCCGGATGATGTCACGCGGGCTGGCGAACCGGAAATCCTGAGCATTTTCTCGATCTTCTTCTGCTCGAGCTGCCGGTGGTTCATCACCTTCTGCTTGTAGGCTGCCTGGAGAGCTTCGATCAAGTCCGACAGCTCACAGGAAAAGGTGCCGGGCACCGAAATGCCGACTTGTGCTACTGCTGATTCTCTGGCAACCCATCCCACCCATCGCATGAGCGATGAGCGAGGCGTGAACCGGCAACAATTCAGCAGTTCGGTGCCTGGCACGTTTATCACCCATCGCATGAGCGATGAGCGAGGCGTGAACCGGCAACAATTCAGCAGTTCGGTGCCTGGCACGTTTAAAAACACCCGCGCTCCGGAGAGCGCGGGTGTTGAGTCGCGGTCGGTGCGCGGTCAGTCGCGCGGGTGGTTGATCTGCGCCTGGGCTGCTGCGAGGCGGGCGATGGGCACGCGGTAGGGCGGCCGGCAAGGAGGGATGGGCCATGACATGTCGAAAGGAAACCACTAATGATCGTTGCGACCACCACACCGAGCGATACCGTCGGGGGGGAAAATCTGCGGGAATCATGACGCCCGCTCCCTTGCGATGCTCGGGTCGGCGTCCTACCCTTGAGGCACGACGTGAAGGGCGGGATTGAAAGTGAGTGAGGGCGTGCGTTCCGAAACGGGCATCTGGACGGGCGAGCAGGGCACACCCCTGTCGCAGGGCGAGATCGATATCGGCCTCCTCGAAGATCGGCTGGTTGAATTCCTGGATCGGTACGGCGAACCCGCCGTGGTCGGGCAGAAGCTCGCCACCGTTCTGGGTGAAGGCGACGGCGCCGAGCGCCTGCAGCGGCTGATCGCGGCGTGCGGCTACGAAGACCGGGTCGAGGCGTTCATCCACGAGATTCTCGACGCGTTGAGCCATGCATCACCGCAGGCGGTGGCTCGGGTGAACCTGGGAGGCATCGATCTGCCCCGAGAGTTGCTGCTGACCTTCCTAGAGGAGATGCTGCCGGGAAGCGGTTTCGTGAATATCGGCGAACTCGAGCACTACGAGGCGCTGTGCAACTTCACGGTGCCCGAGAGCGAACGGGACAACCTCCGGCGGGTCCTGCACGAGTATCCGGTGCGGCTCTCGCGCCACACCCTGCGCCAGATCAGGCTGTCCGAAAATATCGGGTACCAGTACCTGCCATTCACCGACGAGCTTTCACCGGAGGGCCAGGTCCACACCTGGATCGGTCAGTTCCATCAGGGCGTGGTCGAGCAGATGTACGAAAACCGGGTGATCCTGGTGCTGCACATGAGTTGCCCGGTGTACTGCCGCTTCTGCTTCCGCAAACACAAGGAAACCCGCGAACAGGCGCCGCCGACCGTGGCAGATGTGGACGCGGCGCTGGACTACATCTCGGGCAACGACCGCATCCGGGAGGTCGTGCTCACGGGCGGCGAGCCGCTGATGAACCGCAAGACCGTGGAACAGTCCATCTACGGGCTCGCGCGCATCCCCCACGTCGAGACCGTACGTCTGGCGGCGCGCACCATCTCGTACCATCCACAGATGCTGCGTCGACGCGGCGACTTCTGGGTTCGCTTCTTGATCAAGGCGCGCGATGACCTGGCCATTGTCGGCAAACATCTCGAGATTGCCGGGCACTTCATTCATCCCGACGAGGCCTCCGTCGCCTCCCTCGAGGTGATTGCCGAGCTGGCGCGCAACGGCATTCCGGTCTACATCCAGACTCCATTCCTCGCCGGGTGCAACGACGACGGCGAGGTCCTAGTCCGCCTCTACCG
>JARFRM010000050.1 GCA_029287235.1 Thermoanaerobaculales bacterium | reverse complement strand
CTACCCCACAATCGGACTTTAAGACCATGGGGCAACTGGAGTTGCGATGGGTTGTGGAGCAGGCATCTTGCCTGCTCTTCAGGGGCGTTGAAGAGGCGCGTGCTGCCGCACGCGGTACACTTGCGGCGATGTCACAGCACGATCAACGGCAAGCCGGATCCGTAAGCATGTCGAGATTGGTTGCCGTGGCATCTTCGTTCGCGTTCGCCATCCTCTGCGGCACCTTGGCCGCGGTCGGCAGGATCGATCCCGCCGAAGCCGCATGGGCCACGATCTCAGTGGCCTTCATCTTCGTGCCGACCGGGTGGTGGTCGCCGGTGGGTTGGCGGAGGCGGGCTGCCGAAGCGGTGCTGGTCTTTCCCGCCTGGGCTCTGGTGATGCTCGGGAACCCGGTTCAGCGGCGGATGCTGTTGCCGCCGCTGCTGGCGGTCGCCGCGTGGGCGGTGCTAACTGCCGCGTGGCCCCGCATTCCCATCGCTCGGCGGGTCGGGTCAGTGGTTCTCTTGGCGATTTCCGCGCGGGCCGCGACGGGGACGGGTCTGATCGGGTTCGAGTGGTGGCGGATCGCGCTTGTCCTCGGCACCAGCGCCGCCATCGCGTGGTCTGCGACCCGGCTCGGCGGACGCGACCTCGGGATCGCCGTGGCGCTGCTGTCGGCGGCCGCACCGCTCCAGGCGTCGCCGGTGGCGGCAGGAGTCGTGCTGCTGATCTCTTTGATGATGGGCCCTTTCGGCGACCCGGTGGCCCGAAAAAGCGGTGGTCTCGGTTGGGTGCCTGGTCTCGTCGGCGGCGCCCTCTTCGGGTTCACCCTGGCCGCGTGGGGCGGGCTCGGGATCGATCAGGTCTTTCCCGAGATCGGCGGGTGGGCGATCGGCGCTCTGCTGGGCGCCGTTGTCCTGACTCGTCTATTACCTCCCGGACCGGCCGGTGTCGTGTGGCTGGCCGCGGTCTTGGCCGCGGGTCCGGCACTGGCGCCGACTCCCGATCGGCCTGGATTCGCCCTCGATGGTGAGCTCGCGGATGTCGATCTCCCCGCGGGAACCGGGGCGCCCTACGTTCTCGACATCCGCTTCGATGGTGCCCGAGACATCGAGCCCGGCACCGCGGTGGCGTGGCTGCGGGTCGAAGGCAGGACTCACCGACTGTTGTTCCCCGACCACGCCGTCCACCGATCGGGTGAACGAGTTCCGGAATCAGGGACCGTGTGGCGGCCCCAGGCGGTCGGAAAAGACAGCTCCTGGAGGGCGGCGGCGCGGTCGTTTTTTGAGGTGCCGCCGGGGGTGGTTCCACACTTGACCCGGCACCCGGATCTCGCTGACGGTGTCAAGGTGGTGGTCGAAATCACGGGCGCCGCCCGGCCGACGCCGCCACGCGACCGAACCATCACCTGGTGGCTCGTCGCCGCGGCTGCGGCGGTCGTGATGCTCCAACTCGGATCGGGGACGTGGCGTCTTTCCTTTGCCGTGGTGCCGTGGACGTTGTTGGTGAGTGGTTCCCTTCTGGCTCGGGCATGGATCGAACCTCTGCGTCTCATCGGCGAACGATTCGGGCCGGATCTCGCTCTCGCTGCGTTGCTGACGGCGTGGGTGCCGGCTGGGGCGGTGTGGCTACGGAATCGTCGGATCGCGGTGGCGGTCGCGGCGCTGCTGATTCCGCTGGCCGTCGCCACCCCCCACCTGACCCCGCCGCTCTATGGCGACGAACCCTTCCATCTGGCGGTCATGGATTCCATGCTCGGCGATCGGGATCTCGACCTCGGCAACAACATCGATCTTCAGACTCATCCGGAGGAAGCGGTCTTTGATCAGCGGGGCGATCTGCTGCACTCACCGGTGCTCGGCGCGGTGCTGCTGCCCGGATATCTGCTTGCGGGTCGGACGGGAGCGTTGATCCTGCTCGCCCTGGCGGGAGCTGCGGCAGTGGCGCTGGTGGTGCGTCGGGCGAGGCGGCTCGGGGTGCCCGAGGCGCGTCTGCGTTGGTTGGCGCTGATTCTCGCCGCAACCTACCCGCTGGCGATTTTCGCCACCCAGATCTGGGTCGAGCTCGTTGGTGTGCTGGCGGTTGCGGCCATTCTGGTGGCGGCCGCCGGAAGCCGCGGAGGGCGTTGGGCTGCGGTGGCGTGGGCGCTCCTGGCCGCCGCGGTTAAAACGCGTTTGGGTCTGCTCGTGTTTCCGCCCGTACTGGCGACATGGTGGGCGCACCGGAGGAGTCGTGTCATCGGGCTCGTGGTGCTGGTCGGCGCGGCCGCCGTCTCGGCGACGGTGGGCTGGCTGACCATGGGTCACCCCTTCGGCATCTACCGGAGGCTCCCTCATCTGTTGCCTTCGGATCCGGGTCTGGCGGCTCGGGTTGTCGGCGGGCTGGCGTTTGACCCGGCTGGTGGGCTCCTCTTCTCGGCGCCGCTCTGGCTCGTTGCACTGACCGGAGTCGTGGCTCTCTGGCGGCGCGGCGAACCGGGTGAGCGGATGCTGATTGTTGGCTGCGGGTTGACGGTGGCGGCGCTGCTCCACTCCCTCGAGTGGTACGGTGGCGGTTCGCCCCCGGCGCGCTACCTGGTGCCCATGCTGCCCGCGGTGGCACTTGCCGGGGGGATGCTGCTGCGCAGACCGAGGCGGTGGCGGAGGGCCGCCGAGGTGCTGCTGCTCCCGTCGCTGGCCCTGTGGTGGGTGTTGGTCACGAGACCCCATTTCTCCATCAATCCTGGTGACGGCGGGTGGTGGGCCACCGACGCCCTCGCCCGGTCATACCTCGCCGACACGGCGTGGCTCGTACCCTCGTATCTGGTGACTCGAACCGCGACCTGGGTCGTTCCAGTCGTGGTGTTGCTCATGGTCATCCTGGTGTGGAGCCTAAGCCGCTGGAGACCCGTCTTTGCGCGCCGATTGGCGGCTGCAGGGACGGCGCTCTGGTTGCTCGGTGCGGCCGGCCTGGTGGCCGCCATCGATGTCCGGACCGATCGAATCGTCGAGGCCGAGGCGCCTCAGGTCCGGCGGCACGGAGGGCAGCCCCATCCTCCGGAAGGGACCTTTTCGCGTTTTACCCACCGTCGTGGATGGATGTTGAAGGACGGCCAGGCAATGACCGTACCGCTCAACCTGCCCGCCGAACCTTCGGTGTGGCTCGAGGGCTGGCTCCTCGGCACCGCACAAAAGGGAGCCGTGGTCGAAGTGCAGTGGGATAGCGAAGACCCGACGGGCCTCCGAGTTCAGGGCGAGGCGCGGGACGGTCGGTTGAAAGTGCCCGGTACTCCGGGCCAGGGGCGGCACCTGCTGAAGATCAAGATGCGCGCCCGGCCCCACGGCGCCGTGGTCCTCGATCGGGTGGTTGTGGAGAAAACGCGATGATCCGCCCACGTCGCCATTGCGTTCGGGGCGCGGTGGGTACCTTTGTTCTCGTCGGGGGTGTCCTCAACGCAGCCTGCGGCCCGGGACCGGAATCCGGTGATGTCGTAGGTCCCGTGGTCAATGACCGGAGGACCGTGGAAGTGCCGAAGCCGCCCAGGCTGGTGATCGTATACGTTCTCGACGCGTTGCGGGCGGACCATGTGGGCGGCCGGGGTTGGACGCCGGTCATCGATGAGCTGTCCGCGGAAGGGGTGAGCTTTTCCAACCACACGAGTACAGCCGCGAGCACCATGACGTGGGCCAAGACCTTTTTCTCCGGGAGGTTTTTTCTGCAGCGCGGGGGCTTGCCGCCGGAGGTGGAAACCGTCGCCGAGGTGATGCGGACGGCCGGGTTTCGGACCGTGGGAATCTCGGGCAACGGCAATGTCTCCGAAAAGTACGGACTTGCGCGTGGCTTCGACACATTCGAAATGGTCTACCCCCTGGCCCGCCGAGCCGACCCGGCGACGTACGTCAACCGCAACGCAGCCGATATACACCGGCGCGCCCTCGAACTCCTGGGTGAACGCCCGGCCGACACCCCTACTTTCATGTACCTCCACGCCGTCCACCCGCATTCACCCTATGCACCGCCTCGAGATCTGGCCGGGGAGCTCTGTGGAGAGATTCCGTCGTCCATCGACGGGATGAGCCCCACCATGGTGGCGATCCGCGACGGAGAGCTGCCGACAACCGAGGCGGATCGCGCACGGTTGGCCTGCCTTTACGCTGCGGGGCTCCGCTACAGCGACACCGAAATCGGTCATCTGATGGCTGAACTCGATCGCCGTTATCCCCTGGGAGAGGTCCTCCTGATCGTCACATCGGACCATGGTGAAGAGTTTTTTGACCACGGCGGCGTGCTCCACGGTCACACGCTCTACGACGAGCTGCTCAGGATTCCGCTGATCTTCCACTGGCCTGGTCGTCTCGGTCCGCTGGTTGTGCAGGCGGAGAGCGACACGGTTGATTTTCACGAGACCCTCCGAGCCCTGGTCGGAGCGCCGTACTCGTCGGCCGAGGCCGGGGGACGGTCGCTGTGGCCCGCCATCCTGGGTGCGGATGCCACCGCTGTTCCGCCCAAGGTGCGTTTCGCATCGGTTCCCACCCTGCCCGGAGGGATGGTCGCGGTCAGGTCCCGAAGGCACAAGCTGATCTTCGCGCCGCGGACCGACGGCGGTCCTGGGATGGGGCTCGGGCTCGGTCGTTCGCATGACCGCGAGTATCTCTTCGATCTGCAGACAGACCCGGGCGAATCCAGAAACCTCATCGGAAGGGGACTCAACGAGGAGGAGTCGCTGCGAAGGACGCTTGTTGAGTGGATCGAGCGCAACACGTTGAAAGGCAAGGTGGAGGAGGTCGAGCTCGACCGCGAGACCAGGGAACACCTCGAGGCGCTGGGGTACGTGCAATGAGATACGACTGGGTCTTTTTCGATGCCGACGGCACCCTCTTCGACTACGACGCGGCCGAGAGAGCCGCCCTCATAGGCGCATTCGATGCCTGCGGGCTGCCCTTCGACTCCTCCATCGCACCCCGCTACAGCGAGATCAACGCCGGGATCTGGCGTGAGTTCGAGCGCGGCGAGGTCGATCAGAGCGAGCTCAAGACCCTACGGTTCGACAGGCTCTTTTCGGAGATCGGCCTCAGCGCCGACCCAGCGGCTTTCAGCCGCCACTATCTCGAGATTCTCGGTCGACAGACGACCCTGCTCGCGGGCGCCGAGACGTTTCTTCGGTCGCTGCCGGATGATCTCCACCTGCTGCTGATCACCAACGGGTTGGCCGAGGTCCAGGTCCCGCGATTCGCCGCGTCCACCATTCGTGATTGTTTTTCGGAGGTGGTCATTTCGGGCGAGATCGGCCTGGCCAAACCGGATCCCGCGATCTTCGATCACGCCTTCAAGCGTATCGGCGGACCGCCCAAGGAGACGGTACTGATGATCGGCGACAACCTTGGCTCCGACATCCTCGGCGGCTCCAACTACGGTCTCGACACCTGCTGGTTCAACCCAACCGGCACGCCAAACGGCCATGGGGTCGAGCCGACGTATGAGATCCGGGAGCTTGACGAGATCCTCGATCTGCTCTGACCCCAAAGGACTTCGATGTGTGCTCTGCGATGATCATCTGCGTCAATCTGCGTGATCTGCGGGTGATCTGCGGTGGTGCGATGTCATCTGTGTGGATCTGTGGGCAGTGCGTGAGACGAATCCGAAATCCTCATCGGGATCACGGCTCGACGATGTAACCAAGGGCTTCGAGCTGGTCTTTGGTCTCGGCGTTCATGACCTGACCGCCGGGAACGGGTTGAAGGGTCCGTTGGGTGTCGGTCCAGGCCATCAACCGTGCGCGCAGCAACGCGACCTCGAGATCCGGGGTTCCGGCGAGATTGTGGAGTTCACCAGGGTCATTTTCCAGGTCGAAGACATACTCCAGGTCCCAACTCCTTCCCAGGCCGTGACCCTGGCCTCGACGCGGACCGTTGCGTGGGGCGAAGATGAGCTTTCGGTGATGAGATCGGATCATCACCGCGCCGTCGAGTCCGGGTGCGGCGGCGTACGTCACGTTCGAGGGCGAACTCGGGTGGGTACCGCGGAGCATCTCGGGCCAGAGCACTCTCCCCGAGGACTGGTCTGGACGATCATCGACCAGTTTGACCAACGACGCGTGCAGATCGAGGGTGTTGGTGAGTGATCCAATCGCGACCGGTCTGACCCTGCCGGGCCACCGGACGACGAGCGGGATCCGCAGCATCTCATCTTGGAGGGTGTAGCCGTGGAGCACACCGCCGTGTTCGAAGAGCTCCTCCCCATGGTCTGACGTCACCACGAAGGCAATCTCTTGGGGGGCGATTCGCGCATCGAGTTCATCCAGGAGGAGGCCCATTTCACGATCGTTGTAGGCGACACATGCCGCGTAGAGCTCTCTGATCCGCTCCTGATCGCCATCATCGACACGGAGCTCGCGATCTCGAATCGCCACCAGGGTCCGGGTCCTGCCATCGACGGTGGAAGCGCGCGCCGGAGCCAGCCGATCCTCGATCTCGGGTGGAGGGCTGTAGGGATTGTGGGGGTTCATGGAGTGGATGTAGAGAAAGCCACGCTCGGTGGGTTCCAGGGTGTCGATCCACCGGAGGGCGGCTTCGTGGAGGATCTCGGCGCTGCGGTTCACCGTTGGCGGGTGATCCGGGTGGTGGTCTTCGCGGATCCTGAGGAGTTCGACCGAATCGAATCCGGTTCCGAGGTCCAGGGAGTCCGAGAGGTGAGGGTTACCCGTGATCGAGGCGGTGCGGTAGCCCGCGGCTCGGAAAACCTCCGCCATCCTTATCGGACCCGGGTGAGGGAGCTGACGATCGTCGAGCAAACACAGTCCGCTGAAAAGCGCCCGCGTGGAGGGTGGCGTGTTGGGTGCGACCGCGAAGTGATTCAGAAAGGTCGCGCCCTCGGACGCCATGCGGTCGAGTGTCGGTGTGAGACCGGGCGTGTGGCCGAGATATCCCACGTGGTCGGCCCGAAGTGCATCCATGACATAGAGCACGATCAGACGCGGCGGTTCGCCGATGACCGGTTCCAAAGTTTGGACGGAGGGTTTCTGTTCCTCAACAACGTTCGTGTTGACCCAGCGGCCCGCTGCACCTTTTCCCTCGGCCACCAGGAGAATTCGAGTGGGACCACCCCCGGTTCCGAGCGGAGCATCGACCAAGACCGGGCCGGAGTCCGAGGGCATCGAGTTGGGATCCCAGCTGTAGACCTCGACCGGCGGGTGGTTCTCGTTCTCCACCATCACCGAAAACCGCTGGTCGGGCTCAGCGGAGGTGGGTGGATGAAACACGGCTTTGAATCGTGCGCCGGGCCCGAGGTGATGGACCACCTCGACGGCTGACCAGCCGCTCTGTTCGATGGCATCGGGGTGAAGAATCGCGTGGCCCTGCACAAGGCTCGTCGCCATCGACACATGGGACACGACGGTCTCTTCGATATTGGAGAATTTCAGGCTGATGGCCACCCTCCCGATCGGGAGATCGGGAGGGAGATCGATCTCGATCCGGTCCGAGACCCGGCTGGTGCCGAGGTGAATCCGTCCGGCTGCTGCCCGCAGCGTATCGCCGGGTCGATGGTCGTCGATGTCGATGACGAGTCGCCGGGGGCGCTGTACGAGATGGACGTATTCGATGACGGATTCCGGTTCGATCGGCATCAGCCGTGGGGTCATTTCACGTCGAACAAATCGCCATCCTCGAAGGAGCCGGTTCTGCTCGACCGAACGGGGGTGGGACAAGACGTCGTGCTCGACCAGCACAACCGCCTTGTGGTGCTCATCAATCAGAGGTCGGGAAGTCGTCGGCGCCTTCGATCCACATCCGGTGAGAAACACGGTGGAACCGACGAGAAGGGCACTCAGCACAACTGTTGAAAATGGCTTCACCGACCGAGTATGTCGAATTCGACGGGATGGTCGCAAGCAGAGTTTTCGGATTGACACCGACGACGGTGCGAGGAAAACCCTCGGTCATCACGATGCACAACACTGGAAGATCAACGAAGACCACGTCTCCATGAGGTCCCATTCGTGATGAGTCAACGAATCAAAGGGTCAAGCCACCACATGTCGTCGATGCTCCCAACGAGTAGCGAGGGGCGATGCTGTACACTGATTCCTGATCTCGTATCACCATGACAGCTCCGCGCGTTCGCCCCCGTTTCGAGCTCGAGCTCGCCGACGACCCCGACCGGGTCATGGAGAAGCTGCGGGAAAAACTTCCCGAGTGTCCGAACTGCACCGGGGTCTCGGTGGGTCGCCACGCCGAGCTTTTCGTGCCGGAGTCCGAGCAGCGGGTGTGGTCGCCATGGCTCAGCGTCACCGCCGAACCGTCGTCTGATGGTGGCGCGAGGGTGAGGGGCCGGTTCGCCCCCCACCCCCACATCTGGACCCTCTACATGTTCCTTTCCTTCGGGCTCGGCTTCAGCCTCCTGGTGGGTGTCACCTGGGGCTACGCCCAGTGGGCTATGGATCAGACCCCGTGGGCCCTGCTCAGCCTCCCGTTGGGGATGGTTCTTGGCGGGTGCCTCTATCTCGTCAGCCTTACCGGTCAACGGCTCGGTCACGATCAGATCGAGCACCTCGAGGACGCGCTGGTGGAACTGATCGGGAGTGAGGGGAGTCGATAGACGCACGGAGAAAGTCGACAGTTCACAGTCAACAGTTGACAGTTCCATCGCACACGTCGCAACCGCGAAAGCTCGATGGATGCACAAAGATCTGTAGGGGAAGGGTTCATCATCGCCTGTGATGATGTTGCGGAGGTCATCGCATCAGGACCTCGGGTGGAGGAGGCGCCAGGTGATGGCTCGGACTTCGTCGAAGAGACGGATCGCCGTAGTGGCTTGTTTGCTGTCGATGGCGCCGGTTCCGGTGAGGAGCCGGAGATGCGTGTCGACCTCTTTCGCGGAACCGTAGGCGATGCGCCAGTGGTGCAGTCGATCTCTCCCCGATCTGCCGTGGCCTTCAGAGAGATTCGCGGGTACCGAGCTTGCGGATCGAATGACCTGATCGGCTAGGCTTTTCAGTGGAGCAGGAACGCGCATCACGAGCGAGATGGCGATGCCTGCGGCCTCGAGGGCCTTGCGGTGGGCGATGAGGCCGGTTGTCGGTAGCGAGCTGTGCATGATCACCTCCTGGTTGTTCATGTGAGCCCTTGAAGTCGCTGTGGTATGCGATGTGAAGGGTGGCCGCCCCGGCGCTTGGTCATGCCCTTGGCCAGGGGTTCCACAGCGACGACCCCCCGTTTGAGAAAAACCAGGAGGTGATGAAGCAGGGCCCGGGACCGGCCGCGGAACCAGCCCCGGGACCAGCCGCGGGACCGGGGGAGTTTAAAACACACCGCAGCCCCGAGACGGTAAGGGGG
>JARFRM010000329.1 GCA_029287235.1 Thermoanaerobaculales bacterium | reverse complement strand
CCGAGATAGATCCTTCCCATGGATCCGAAGGCCCGAACTTCCAGAATATTGATATCGGCGGCCTTCTCAGCTTCGTTGGCCGCCAGTGCGGCATAGGCGGCCGGCTCCACTTCCATGACATACATGGTCTGACCCGGAATGATCATGTTCCCGTGACGCATCCGGTTGATGAGCTGGACCTGGTGGTCGTCGAGGTGACGGATGACCTGGCTCGAGAGGATCTTGGGTTTGCGCCGATCATCCTCGGTGATGCCGAGCTCGTCCAGGACCGCCGACCCGGCCGCTCGGGTTTCGGCCTGCTCCTCGGAGTGGATCTCGAGCAGACCGTAGTAGCGTTCGACAATCTGCATCCCCGGTCTCACCCGGGTCGATTTGAGGGCGATGTCGGTGAGACGGTTGATCTCGATTCCCGGCGAGATTTCTACGTAGAGCGATGCGTCACCGGCCAGCGGCAGAAAGCCCTGCGCAGTCGTGCCGAGAAAGGCCGCGTACTGCGGCTGCAGATTGTCGAGAAAGACATAGGATCGAAGGTCAATACGATTCACCGGAACCTCCTTCGTCACCGGTCACAATTCGGATTCCCGCCGACGCGCCGATCCGATTGGCGCCGGCGGTGATCATGGCTCGCGCGTCCAAGGCTGTGCTGATGCCACCCGCCGCCTTGACGCCCATCTTCAGACCGACGGTTTCGCGCATCAGCGCCACATCGAATACCGTGGCCCCACCCGGACCAAACCCGGTGGAGGTCTTGACGAAGTCGGCGTGAGCGAGCTGTGCGAGTCGGCACGCGATGACCTTCTCCTCATCGGTCAGGTAGGCGGCCTCGATGATCACCTTGTTGAGGGCACCGACCTCACGGCAGGCGTCCGAGACCCCGGCGATGTCGCGCCGCACCAGATCCTGATCGCCACCTTTGAGGGCGCCGATGTTGATCACCATGTCGATCTCGCGGGCGCCGTCGCGAATCGCCCGCCGCGCCTCCATCGCCTTGATTTCGGGAATGTTGGCCCCGAGGGGGAAGCCGCACACCGAGGCAACCTTGACCCCCGAGCCCCGCACCCTTTTCGCCGCTCGTTGAACCCAGACCGGGTTGATGCAGACTGCCGCGAACTTGTACTCCATGGCCTCATCGCAGAGCTTGTCGATCTTCCCCGGTGGGACATCCGGTTTGAGGACCGTGTGGTCGATGTACTGGGCGAGCCCGGTGGGAACATCGCAGCCGTTGCCGCAGAAACCGAGCCGCGCCGCACCGTTGGCGACGGCTTCGTCGGCGTGATCGAGCCCGAGCGCGGCCTCGCCGCCGGTCCCCAGGATCGCCAGGACCTCACGGGTAACCGTCTCGATAAGCTGGTTGCGTTCCATCACGACCGCCTTTCTGATTTCATGTACATCGACTCCACCGCCATGATCTTGCCGACCCGGTCGGCGTGGCGGCCCGGCCCCCAGTCCGTGGCCAACCATTCGTCAACGATTTGGCGGGCGAGTCCGTCGCCGATGAGGCCCGCCCCCAGGGTCAGGACATTGGCGTGATTGTGCTCGCGGCTGTTGCGCGCCGATGACAGGTCGTAGCAGAGGGCGGCGCGAACACCAGCCACCTTGTTGGCGACCATGCACGAGCCGATCCCGGCGCCGTCGATGATGATCCCGGCGCTGCACGATCCATCGCCGACCAACCGCGCCACCGCATGGGCCAAATCCGGATAGTCGACCGAATCGGCACTGTCGGTGCCGCAGTCGCGAACCTCGCGGCCCGATTCCCGGAGGTGCGTCTTCAGAAGCTCCTTGAGCCGGAAACCTCCGTGGTCACAGCCGATCGCGATAGCGTCGCCTCCCGTGGTCTCACAGGCCAGGGCCTGATCCACCACCCGGGTCACCAGCCTCCGGATCTCGTCTTCGGCCGTCATGGCCTTCCTCCCATCACCACGCCTTCCAGTCAACTCCCTCGGTCACCGAGGGCTCCGGCGGCGGCATCTCATCGGCCCGAGAACTCCGGCCGATGGCGAGCGACTCCAGGTGCACTCGAATCTGCTCCGCACACTCGTCGATGGGCGAGCTGCTCCCACCCGCCACGGCCATCATCGAAGCTCCTTCGAGGGCGCCGACGATGAATCCGGCGAGCCGTCGAGGATCGTCGTCCGAACTCCACCGGTTATCGGCATCGATCAACCAGTCGGCGACACGGGAGACCACCATCGCGTAGATCTTCTCGACCCGACGGATGGCCTCAGCGTGGTCCGGCCCAAGCTCACCCACCAGCGTCCCCACCGGGACCCCGAACCCTGGAGCATTCGGAGCCGTCCGGGTCCGGTAGGCATCGGTCAAGATCGAGATTCGGCCGGAGAGGTCGCGCGAGTTGGTCTCCGCCGTTTCGAGGATATCGGTCGAGATGAGTTCTCCAACGGCATCGAGCACCGCCAGGAGCAGATCCTCCTTGGTCGAAAAGAAGTGGTAGAAGCTGCCGCTGGTCGCTCGCGCCTGTTTCATGATCGAGCTCACCCCTGTCTGGGCGTAGCCCTGACTCCAGAACAGCTCGCCCGCCGTTCTCACCAGCCGCTCCCGGGTCTGTGTCTGGCGTCCCAACCGCTGAATTCTCCGGATCCATTCCAGAATAACTAGAACGGTCTATCTAGTACAAGGTATATTCTCAAGCCCTTCGTGTCAACTGATTAGAACGATCGTTCTACTCCGGATCGTTTTCGCTCGGGATGACGTCGAATTGAATGGAATTTGCGAATATCTGCGGTTTCTCCGTGCGATGGCTCATCAACGCGATGGTCCTTGCGATGTCCTTCGCGTTCTTCGCGATCTTTGCGTTTCAATAACGATGGCCTATACGAACGTATCTCGTTCCCGGCACCGGAAAGACCTCCCCGCGAGAGGCGCCGACTCTCAACTGCGATGCCCTGCGACGGCCTTTGCGAACCTCGCGTCTTCGCGGTTCAATCTGCGATGTCTTGGTGACCGCTTCGTTTCTTGGCGCCTTCGTGGTTGCGACGAACCGGAAGACTGCAGCCCCTCGCCGTCAAGCCCTGAAGAACTCCATCACATACCGGATGGCGGTCGCGACGATGACCAGACAGAGCATCACTTTGATCGCGCGCGCCGGGACGAACTTCTGCGCGCGGGCGCCGCAGTACATCCCGGCGGCGCCGCCGATGCCGAAGAGCAGACCGAGGACCCAGTCGGGCCCGACACCCATCCACGAGTAGATCACGACTCCGGCCACTGAGGTGATGAGGGTCCCCATCAGGGCCGCGCCGGCGACAGTGTAGACCGGAAGACCGAAGACCGAGATGAAAAAGGGCGCCATGATGGCGCCGCCGCCGATGCCGTAGATCCCGCCGACGATCCCGACGACAAAGGCCAACGCCGAGATCCCCGGGGTGGAGAACGAGAAAAACTCGCCGTAGAACTCGTACTCGATGCGGGTCAGGCCGAACCGCCTCACCACCACCGCCGGCAGATCGACGCTCTCGACCTCCCCCTGCTTCCGGTGTTCACTCACGAGTTGCTGGAACCGTTTCTCCGCATCGTCGTTGCCGCCGGAGCGTGAACGCGTTCCAACAAGATCGCCCACCATCCGCACGCCGATGTAGAGCAGGACCGCGGCGGCGAAGAGCTTGAAGCTGCGGGGGTCGGGAAGGTAGTGAATTCTCACGATGGCGCCGATGAGAACTCCGGGCAGGGTGGCGATGATGACCACCCAGGTCAAGGGCCAGACCATCCGTCCTTCGCGGATGTAGCGCCAGACCCCGCTCGGGATGGCGACGATGTTGAAGAGCTGGTTGGTGGCGCTCACCGACGGTGCCGTGTAGCCGAGCACGCTCATCTGGAAGGGCAACAGCAGAAATGCGCCGGAAACACCCCCCATGGAGGTGAAGAAGGAGATGATGAAGGCGACCAGAGGTGGAACCCAGGGCGCGACGGTGATCCCCGAGACCGAAAACTCCACCGAAAAGCTCCTATCCGCCGGCCAACGCCCGTTGGAGCTGGGCCCTGAGGTCTCGGCCGATGGGGTTCTCCGGATGGGTGGCGATCATCTGTTCGGCGACCTCGAGCGCCGCCCGAAGGTTGCCGGCCCGAGCGAGGTGATCGGCGAGACCGTAGAGATAGTCCATATTCTCGGGCTCCAGCGCCACCGCTTGTCGCAGGGCCGCCTCGGCCTCGTCGATACGTCCGACGGCCTGGAGGGCGAGACCGAGGTTGTAGTGAGCTCGGGTTCTTTCGGGCCTGAGAATCGCGGACCGCTCGAGGAAGACGACAGCCTCGTCCAACCGGCCCATCTCGGCGAGAAGCAGCCCAAGCGAATACGCTGCCTGATCCTCCTCCGGATAGGCTTCGAGCACTCCACGCAGCAGAACCTCCGCCTCCTCGTTGCGGCCTGCCGAGTTGTAGAGCACGGCCAGGTTCATCTTGGCCGGGAAGAAGAGATCGTCGATCTCGATGGCCGAACGATAGGCCTTGACGGCCTTTTCCGGCTCGCCGAGCTGCGAGTAGAGATTCCCCAGATTGTGACCGGCGAAAGCGAAGTCCATCGAGTAGCGCATGTCGGCGACATGCTCGGCGATGACCTTGGCGAGTTGCTCACGTTGATAGGGCTTGAACAGTTCGTCGGGCCCGCCGGCGAGGCGACTGCCCGCGAGGGTCCGCACCGCCCTGACCGGGTCGAAGAGCAGCGGAGCGAGCTTGGTGACGACGTCCTCGACCGCCGGTGCGGTCAAAAACTCCACCGCGGTCCGCCGGATGATCGGCTCGTCATCGGCGAGGCTGAGATCGAAGATCCGGGCCGTCGACTCATCCGGCGGATAGTCCCCGAGCAGGCTCAGAGCCGTCGCCCGGACGATCGCTGGGTAGAGGGGATCGCCGGCGAGGCGCACGAGCGGTTCGCGCGCCTCCGGATTGTGTTCGCGGCCGGCTGCGAGAACGGTCCCGTAGTGCGGTTTCTTCGCCCGGCCGTACCAGGCCTCGTACTCGTCGATCTGCCAATTCAAGCCCTTGTCGGCGTGGCAGCCCGGCTGACCGCAGGCGTTGGGGGTGCCGATGTCCCGGGTCAGATCGGGCCGCGGCACCCGGATGCTGTGATCCGCCCGCCAGTCGACGACCATGTAGGGCTGCTGAGGCATATGGCAGGAGATGCACAAAGCGCCCGCGGACGGCTCACCATCGACGATCTTCTTGTGGTAGTGGTGGTCGGAGCTGTCGTAGGTGTCGAGCCGGTGGCACTGACCGCAGAGTTCATTGCCCTCGAAGTGCAGCTTCAGGCTGTGAACATCATGGCAATCGGCGCAGCGGACATCGTTGCGGTACATCTTGCTCTGGACAAAGGACCCGTAGACATAGACCTCGTCGAGGATCTGGCCGTCGGCGTGGTAGAGCCCCTCGTCGAGCAACGACGGAACCAGGCTGTCGAGGAGCTCGAGCCCGCTGTGCTTGAAGTCGCCGAGCTCGGTGCGGCGCGAGTGGCACGGCGCGCAGAGTTCGACCTGTTGGCGGGAACTGATGCCGCTTGTCGGAACGACCAGACCGAGATCGGCGGAGACGGGGCGCGCCATGGGCGGCAGCTCGGCCCAGGCGATGTGCGTCGAACCGGGGCCGTGGCAGGCCTCGCAGCTGACATCGATTTCCGACCAGGTGGTCGAGAAAGTCTGTGTCTCGGCGTCATAGCCCTTGACCAGATTTGTCGAGTGGCACTCGGCGCACATCCCGTTCCAGTTCTGGGCGTTGCGGGTCCAATGGAGCCAGTCGTCAGGCGGGATCTCGGTGTCCGGATAGAGGTGGAACCACTCACCGCGAGCGCTGTCCCAGGCGAGGCTCAGACACTGGAGCCGCCCGCCGGGAAAGGGCACGAGGTACTGTTGCAGGGGTTCGTGGCCGAAGGTGTAGGCGATCTCGAAGTCGCCCATCTCACCACCCGGACCTTCCGTGTGGACAAAAAACCCTCCGTCCCGCCGGAATAACCGGCTGGTGATCCCGTGAAACTCGACCTCGATATCCGAGAAGTCGCCGAGAACGGTCTCCTCAGTGGCCTCAGCCATGGCCAGGTCGTGATCCGAACCTGTCCACGCCCGGGTCGCCGCTTCGTGGCACGTTGCGCACCGCTCGCGACCGACAAACGAGGGCCCGGTTTCCCCCATCCCCGCTCCGTCTCCTGGGACCGGACTCACGACAAGAGACAACGGGATCAGAAGGACGATGGCGGCCGTCGCCGCCACCCCGATGACACGCCACCGGTCGAGGGAATCCGAGGAAACCACCGTCATGGCCGGGTCACCTGGGACGGTGCAAAGGCGAGCCGGGTGACGGTGGTCGCGGTGTCGATCTTGACCACTCCGTTTTCGATCCGCACCGGGTGGATGTCCAGGGCGCGGGGGGCGGGAGGGCTCAAGACCTCGCCCTTGATGTCGAAGGACGAGGCGTGGCACGGGCAGATGAACCGCCCTTCCTCCGCCACCCAGGGCACGGTGCAACCGAGGTGGGTGCACCGCCGCGAGAGGGCGAGAAAACCGCCATCCTCCATCCGACTCAGGTAGAACTTACCGGCGGGAAACGCGGTGACCGTTCCCGCCTCGAAGCGATCCACGGGTCCGGCGACCACGATCTCGTCGCGGTCGGCTGTCGCGGGCGGTTTCCTCGGCCGCAGGATGGCGCTGGTGATCCAGATCCCTTCGAGGATCACCAACCCGCCCAACCACACCCAGAGCCTGCCGAGAAAGCTCCGCCGGGTGGTGGCGTCGCGGTCCTTGGTCCGGGCCGTCATCCGCCAATCTCCCAAGGCCACACCAAAGCCATCCCTGCGCCACGGAACCACACGCCCGTCACGGTGAGAACCACCAGTGCGGTGAGCAGAAGAACCACGAGCGCCTGGACGATCTCGTCCCGTGGCGCCGCCATCAATCGGCGAATCCCAAATACGAACGCCGCCACCACGGCGGCAACAACCACGAGGGGGATGATCCCGGACAGCCCACTGGAAAGATCGGGAGACGCCGACCGCAGCTCATCGACGACGATCAGCAGGGGTGTCGCCACCAGCGCGAAAACGACCGCCGCCATCCCCGTGGATCGGCCCACATTCGACATCATCCACACACCCTCGACATCTCCGTAGCGAAGGTAGGGGATCAGGGCGAAAAACAGCACCGCCGCCAGGGGGATCAGAACCACGGCGATCACCGGATGGAAATGGAGAAGGAGTTCCTGAAAACCCAGGAAATACCACGGCGCCTTGGCCGGATTGGGGCTCATGCCGGGATTCGCTTCGGCGCCGAGCGGTGCGTTGACCAGCACCGAGATCAGGAGGACCACCGCCACCAACAGGCACGCAACGGCGGTCTCCCGGAGCAGGAGATTCGGCAGGAAGAGCACCTTGGCCGGTTTGTCATCGACGGCCTCGCCCGGGCGCCGCGGGATCACCACACCCTTGGCCTTGCGAACCCGCCAGAAGTGGAGCGCTGCAAAAAAGATCAAGACCGCCGGTACCACCGTGGTGTGGATGGTGTAGAAACCGATGAGGGTTGCCGACGAGATCTCGGGCCCACCCCGGACGAGTTCCTGCAGCTTCTCGCCGATCCACGGCACATAGGCCAGCATCGCGGTTGAAATGGTGATCGCCCAGTAGGACAGCTGATCCCACGGCAGCAGATAGCCCGTGAAATTGGCAACCAGGATGAAGAGCAGCAAGACCAGTCCCACCACCCAGTTGAACTGCCGCGGTGGGTGGTAGCCCCCGGTGAGAAAGACCCGGAGCAGGTGGAGCAGGGCGATCCCGACCAGCAGATTGGCGCTCCAGTGGTGGGTATTGCGCACCAGCCGGCCGAAGAGCACATCGTCCTGCAGGCTGTTGATGGAGTCGAAGGCCGCTTCCGGCGACGGCTCGTAGACGAACATCATCAGGATCCCGGTGGCGAAGAGCAGCAGGATGAGTACCAGGGACATCCCTCCGAGACCGAAGGTGTGGGTGTATCGAAGGGTCCTTTCGGGCAGTTGCGTGGGTCGGAAGTGAAGCAGAAGCGTGTTGAAGACGACCCAGCGGCGCTCGCGATCGGTGGTCGGCACGATGGGACCGCGAAAGACGGACCGCCAGACGCGGTGGAGCAGTCCTGCCTCTCGCCCGTCCTTCGGTTTCTCGGTCACCGGGCCTCCTTGTGGCTTCGCGCCCATGATACTCGGGCTTGAGGGGGTGAGGGCTTGAGGTCTTGGGGTCTTGGGGTCTTGAGGGCTTGGGGGCTTGAGGGGGTGGCGGCCTGCAAGAGCCTGTTGAAACGCGATAGAGCGGTGCCAGGCACCTTTTCGTCGGACGAAAAGAGAGCCAGGCACCGAGCCCGGTACGGCATTGTGCGGATCGTGACACGAACCGGGACGGGAAGCCGGCACAATGCCGGACCCGGCACCCCGCCGCACGCCGTATGCCTGTAGAGGCGCGATACTGTTCGCTGCCGCTGATCCAACCTCTGCCGCTGACGCTGCCCCCGCCGCTGTCCCTGCCGCGCCCCTAGACAGATCCAATCAATTGAATCATCGTCTCAACTTCATGGGGCGATCTCATCTAGAATCACTTCCGAACGGAGGGTTCGAGATGAAGCACGTCTGTTCGGTCTGCGCCTATGTTTATGACGACGACGTCGAAGGGGTTCCCTTCGACCAGCTTCCTGATGACTGGGTCTGTCCCATCTGCACAGCGGACAGAGGCTTTTTCGAGTCGGAAGATGGGGGCGGTGCCGGATCGGGTGGCCCGCCGACAAACGAGATTTCGCACAAGGGAGAGGGAGAGGAAAGCATAGAGGATTACCTGGCGCAATGGCGGCGGGACACACACGCGCTCGAGGGTGATCTCGCCGCGATTCAGGAGATGGCGATCACCGGCCGGCCGGTCATCGAGCCCATGCGGACAACCAAGGAAGTGATCTCGTGGGACGAGATCCTGGTCTGCGGCGCCCAGCTCGCCGCCCTGCCGCTCAACGAGACCGAGACCGTGAGCACCCGGACCGTGATCGGACCCAACGCAAAGCACCCGGTGGTCATCGACACACCCGTCTACGTCAGCCACATGTCCTACGGCGCCCTGTCGCGCGAGGTCAAGATCGCCCTCGCCATGGGGAGCGCCGCCGCCGGAACCGCCATGTGCTCGGGGGAGGGCGGCATCCTGCCGGAGAGCCTCGAGGCCGCCCACCGCTATATCTTCGAGTACGTTCCCAACCGCTACTCGGTGACGCCCGAGAACCTCAGGGCGGTGGACGCGGTGGAGATCAAGATCGGCCAGTCGGCCAAACCCGGTCTCGGCGGGCACCTTCCGGGGTCGAAGGTCACCGACGAGATCGCCGCGGTCCGCGGCTTCCCGGCCGGGAGCGACATCATCAGCCCCGCCCACTTTCCCGACATCACCACGATCGACGAGCTCAAAGCCAAGGTTGAGGAGCTCCGCGAGGCCACCGGCGGCAAACCCATCGGGATCAAGCTCGCGGCCGGTCACCTCGAGGCGGATCTCGATTTTGCCCTCGCGGCGGGACCCGATTTCATCACCGTCGACGGCCGCGCCGGGGCCACGGGCGCCGCACCCAAGTCGGTCAAAGACGCGACCGCCATCCCGACCATCTTCGCCCTGGCCCGCGCCCGACGGGCCCTCGACGAGGCCGGCGCCGACGGTGTCTCCCTCATCATCACCGGCGGCCTCCGGACCTCGGCCGACGCCGCCAGGGCCCTCGCCATGGGCGCCGACGCGGTCGCCCTGGCCTCGGCTGCTCTCATGGCCGCCGGCTGTCAGCAGTACCGAATCTGTCACACCGGCAAGTGTCCGGTGGGGATCACCACCCAGGACCCCGAGCTCCGCGCCCGACTCAGAATCGAGCTCTCGGCGAAACGCGTTGAGAATTTCTTCAAAGCGACCACTCACGAACTCGCGGATTTTGCCCGATTGACGGGCCACGACGACATTCACGGACTTTCCACTCACGATCTCCGAACCACGAGTTCGGAGATCGCGAAATACACACCCATCGCCCACGTGGGCGAATGAAACGGAGGATTCGATGTCCAAGACCCAAGAGAACCTCATGGCAGCGTTTGCCGGTGAAAGCCAGGCGCGCAACATGTACACCTATTTCGCCAAGGTGGCGCGCAAGGAGGGCTACCACTACATCGCCAAGATCTTCGAGGAGACCGCGATCAACGAAATGCGCCACGCCAAGGACGAGTTCGTGCTCGCGGGCAAGCTCCGCGACACCGCGGCCAACCTCCAGGAGGCCATCGACGGCGAGCACTACGAGACCACCACCATGTACCCCGAGTTCGCCGAGCAGGCGGACGCCGACGGCAACAAGGAAGCGGCGATCCTCTTCAGAATGATCGCGCGGGTCGAGGCCGAGCACCGCGACCGCTACAAGAAGCTCCTCGAGATGGTCAAGAACGGCACCGTCTTCAAGCGTGACAAGCCCATCCGCTGGAAGTGCTCGGTCTGCGGCTACATCCACGAGGGAACCGAACCTCCGGGGAAATGCCCCTGCTGCAAACACGGCAAGGAGTACTACGAGCCCGAAGGCGAGTTCTGACCACTCGGAATCCCCCACCGTCGTTGAAATCGAACCACCGCGTTCACCGAAACCGGTCATAATGTAGAAGAGAAATCGACAGGGGGCGGAGCTATGAGGCGACTGATGAGGGTTGCGATCGCAGTGTGTTCGGTCATTCTGGCCGCCGTCCCTGTGGGCGCCCAGACTTCGATCGAGAATCCGGAAACTGACGAGAAACTCGTTCTGGTGCTCTCCGGCGGCGGCGCCAGGGGCGCGGCCCATGTCGGGGTCCTCAAGGTACTCGAGGAACTCCACGTCGCACCGGATCTCATCGTCGGCACCAGCATGGGCTCCATCGTCGGCGGCCTCTACTCCGCTGGCTGGTCACCCGGGGAAATCGAGGAACTCATCGCGTCCATGGACTGGAATGCGGTCTTCTCGGACAAGATCCCCCGCAGCGAGCTGTCGTTCCGCCGCAAGCAGGATGACCGACCGATCCTGATCCAGGCCCGGCTCTACTTCAAGGGCTTCAAACCCTACCTTCCCGCCGGCATCCTCGGAGGCCAGCGGCTCGAACTCCTCATGGATGCGCTGCAGACCGTGTCCGCCACCGCCGTTCATCTCGATGATCTCAACATTCCATTCCGTGCCGTTGCGGCCGACATCGTCGCCGGTCAGCCGGTGGTCATCGACAACACGACTTTGGCCAAGGCCATGCGGGCATCCATGTCGATTCCGGGGGCGTTCTCACCGGTCGAACTCGACGGGCGGAAGCTGGTCGACGGCGGATCGGTGGCGAATCTCCCCGTGGGAATCGCCAAAGATCTCGGCGCCACCTCGGTGATCGCGGTCGACATCTCGAGCCCGCTCGTCGCCGATGAGGCGGATCTCGAGGACTTCTTCTCCGTCTTCAACCAGCTCAACAGTCTGTTGACCGTGGGCAACCGGGACCGCGATGTGGCCCTCCTGGACGACGATGACGTTCTCGTTCAACCCGATCTCGGCGACATCAGCTTCGTCGGCTTCGACCGCGCCCTCGAGGCGGTTGGGATCGGTGAAACCACCGCCCGTGAGATGGCCGCCACCCTCAGCCGCTTCGCCACCGGGGACGACGAGGAATGGGACGAATACATCACCCGGCAGCGTCGACGACCTCGAGAACCGATGACCATCGACCGGGTCCGCATCGAGAACACCGCCCCCATCAGCGACGCCATCGTTCGTCGCGCGCTCTCCCTGAGCCCACCCGAGACCTACGAACCGAAGCCCCTCCTCGAGGAACTGATGCAACTCCACAGCCTTCGGTACTTCGGCATCATCGACTATCGCATCGATGGCGATGAAAGCGACCGCGAGCTCGTGATCACGACCCCTCCACGACCTTCAGGGCGCGGATCGGTCCAGGTCGGATTCGGCTTCTCCGACGATTTTGACTCCAACATCGGCTACTCCCTGTCGGCTCGACATCAGTTGCTGGCGGTCAACCGCCGCGGCGGTGAGTGGCAGAATGTCCTGCAATTCGGCACTGTCGGGCTCTTCGAGAGCCAGTTCTACCAACCTCTCGACAACGCCATGCGCTGGTTTGTCGAGCCCTCGGTGGGATTCCGGCGCGAGATTGCGAAACTGTGGTCGGACGGGCAGCCGGTGGTCGAGTACAAGATCGAGGGCGTGGCAGCCGAAATCGCCGCCGGTCGGGTGCTCGGCCGCTGGGGCGAACTCCGGGCAACCGCATTCACCGGTGAGGTCAAGGCTTCCCCCGAGATCGGGGATCCGTCATTCCCATCCGACAACGAGCGTCGCGGTGGATTCCGCCTCGGATTCTCGGTCGACACCGTCGACCAGATCGCCTTCCCACGGCACGGAACCGAAGCCCACGCCTACTACGCGCGCTCGTCGGAGGCGCTTGGCGCGGAGAACGATGCCGATCTCGCGTCCGCCCGCGTCGGATACTCCTTGAGCTTCGGCCGCAACACTCTCACACCCTACCTCGAGTACGGCGAGAACTTCGAGAGCACCCTCGACTACCTCAATTTATTCAAACTCGGCGGCCTCGGTCGGCTTTCCGGTCTCGGCGACAACGAGCTTCTCGGCGAGAAGATGGCGCTGGCGCGGCTACTCTACTACTACCGCCTGACCGAATTTCGAGCCGCCGGATTCAGCGTCGAGCTCTATACCGGCGCGAGTCTCGAGGCCGGAAATGTCTACGCCAGAGAAGAGTCGATCACCGGTTCGAGTCTGCTGACCGCGTGGAGCCTGTTCGTCGGCGCCAACACTCCGTTGGGACCGGTCTTCGTCGGCTATGGCCGGAGCGAAGATCGCGACCGGTTCTATCTCGCGATCGGGGATCGGTTTTAGGAGTGAAGAGTGAGGAGTTCGACGTGAGACCTGAGGAAGTTAGAAAGTTAGAAGGTTAGAAAGTTAGAAAGTTAGAAGGTTAGAAGGTTAGAAGGTTAGAAGGTTAGAAAGTTAGGAAGTTAGAAAGTTAGGAAGTTAGAAGGTTAGAAAGTGAGAGATGAGCACCTTCAACCTCCTCACCTTCTGACCTTTTCACTCCTAACTTCTCACGACTCTCCCTTGAGCATCACCAACATCCACTTTGCCTTTTCGGGCGCCCTGACCGCGTGCGGCACATCGGCCGGCATGATGATGGCGTCGCCCGGGCCGAGCTCGTAGTTCGTCCCGTCGATCACCACCACCAGCTCACCGTCGAGCAGATGGACCATCGCATCGAACGGCGCGCTGTGTTCGGCAAGCTCCTGGCCCCGGTCGAAGGCGAAGGCGGTCACATTCCCACCCGCGGACCGCGCCAGGGTTCGACTGACGATCGCGCCGGGAGCGATATCGACGGTATTCTCGAGAGAGTGGATCTCGGAGGGCGGCAACGCGCCCGGAGTGGAAGCCTGGTCGGCCATCTGAACCTCCTGTTTCAACCTCGAGGTCTCATCATCTCCCGGTCCGCGAGCCCACGCCTTGACATCGGTCAATAGATGCTTAAGTGATCAAGTGTTCAATAGCTTGTGTCAACTCACCACAGAATGTAAGGTGATTCCAACACTGTGGCCCGAAGGGCCTTCGATTCACTTTTTTTCAGGGGAGCTCGAGATGCGAAAAATTTCGTTGTTGTTGGTTGTTGTTTCACTGATATCAGGAATCGGCGTCGCCGCCGAGCTCCAGAGCCACCGGTCGGCAGGCGAGTTCGACCGGGCCGCCTTCCTCGAGGCGCAGCAGCGCCAGCTGGCGTCGCTCGTCGCCGAGCAGGCCGAGGGCGGTCTCGCGGCGCCCGTGAGCATCAAGCTCAACGAGGCCGAGATCCGGGAGATCGAGAGCGGTCACTGCGACGGTTGCACGATGTCCGCGACCAGGGCCCTGCTCGCCGGCGTGGTCAAGTCGGTGAACATGGTTTTCGAGATCGACGATTTCAGCCATGGCGCGGTGGGACGCTCCCGCAACGGCGGGCTGGTCTGGACCGCCGCCATCAACTCGGACGACGCGGCCGGTCTCCGGGTCCACTTCACGGACTTCTCGCTTCCCGACGGGTACGAGCTCTGGCTCTACTCCATGAGCGGCGTGGTCCGCGGGCCCTACACCGGGGCCGGTCCCAACGACAGCGGTGACTTCTGGTCGCACACCGTCGGCGGCCCGGACGCGGTGCTCCAGCTCCACGGCCCGGTGAAGACCGCCGCCGGGATGCAGCCGAGCTTCTCCATCTCGGAGATCGGCCACCTGGGTCACGGCGCAGCGCTCAAGTCCTTCTGCTCGTTCAACGAGTCTTGCGTCGAAAACGGCGAGTGCTACACCATCTCCGCCGTCTCCGACCCCAAGAACGCGATCGCCCACATGCAGTTCATCGAGCGGCGTCGTCTCTACTTCTGCTCGGGCGGACTTCTCAACAGCTCGCTCAACCCGGGGACGCCGTACTTCCTCACCGCCAACCACTGCATGGACGACAACACCGCCGCCGCCACCCTGGAGGCATTCTTCCAGTTCACCATCGACTGCGGCTCCACCGCCTGCCCGGACTACAACCAGATCAACGCGCCCAGCACCCTGGGTTCGACGGTCCTGGCCACCAACTCGACCTCCGACTTCACCCTGCTCCAACTCAGCCAGACTCCGCCGGCCGGGAGCGTCTTCATGGGTTGGACCACCGACACGGTGGTCGGCACCGGCGCCAGCCTCTACCGCATCAGTCACCCCGGCGGGGCGCCCCAGGCCTACTCGCAGCACGATGAGTGGGTTCCGCCGGTCGTCTGCTCCACGTGGCCCCGGGGCCAGTGGATCTATACCCAGGACCAGGTCGGCGCCACCGAGGGCGGAAGCTCGGGCTCGCCGGTGGTCAACGCCGCCGGGCAGGTCGTCGGTCAACTCTCGGGCGGCTGCGGCTATGACGTCTACAACACCTGCAACAACATCGACAACTCCACCGTCGACGGCGCCTTCGCGGCCTACTACGACCAGGTGGCGCCGTGGCTCGGTTCCGGCGGGCCCTGCACCGACGCCGATGACGACGGATGGTGCGTGCCCACCGACTGCGACGACGGCAACCCGGCCATCAACCCCGACGCCGTCGAGATCTGCGACGGTGTCGACAACAACTGCGACGGAACCGTCGACGAGGGCTGCGGCGGCTGCACCGACGACGACGACGACGGTTGGTGCATCGAAGAGGGCGACTGCGACGACGGCAACCCGGCGGTCAACCCGGGCGTCGCCGAGATCTGCGACAACCTGATCGACGACAACTGCAACGGCGAGATCGACGAGGACTGCACCTCCTGCGGTCTTCCCGGCGACCCCTGCACGAGCAACGCCGACTGCTGCTCGCTGCGCTGTCACCCGCGCCGCCTGACCTGCAAATAGCTCCAATCCCGCTCGCTTCACCACGGGGCTCTCACGAGCCCCGTGTTTTCTATTGCAGCCGCAACCCCGGAGCCCAACGTATACTTGTGTGTCGGCATCGATCACCGATGGAGGCATTGAGGAAGCGCGTGAGCTCTGAAGTCACTTCCCGTCCCGAAAACCCGGATCAGGCGAGCTGCCCGGTCACCGGGCTGCCCGTGGTTCGCCGCCCCGAGTGGACCGATGTCCGACTCGGCGACAACTACCGGACGACGATCGAGGTCATCGGCGGACACATCCTGCAAAGCACTCCGAGTGGCCACGCCACCCGCGAGGGTGTCGCCAAGCTCAACCGCCTTCACCGCGAGGCCATCACCGCAGCGATGAAGCCCGACGCGGCGCATGTGCACATCACGGACTACAGCAACTTCAAAGGGGCGACCCTCGACGCCCGCCGCGCCTTCGCCGAAGACCTCAAGGTCAGGGAGGGACTCGCGGGGCTCGTCGTCCACAACGCTCCACCACTCTTCAAGCTCTCGCTCAAGCTCGGCAAACGCATCCTCGGTCTGCAAGTACCGATCGCCATCGCCAGCAACTACCCGGAAGCGATCCGTCGGGCGTTCGAGATCCTCGAGGAGGAGGGCATCGAGGATCTGCCCACCTTTGGGCCGGAAACCCAAGCCGCTCGTCAACCCGAAACCGGGGCCATGGATCTCGACGGCTATCACCTCAGCTACCGGGTCATCGATGGTCACATCGTCCACGCCAGGGCAACCGGATACTGCGGTGTCGTGGAAATGCAGCGCACTCTCGAATTCCAAACTCAGCTCATCTCCTCCCTCGACCGCAACCGGGGGCCCTCGATCCTGGTGGTCGACATGCACGACCTCGAGGGTGTCACCCCTGCCGCCAGACGACTCTATGTCGCTAGTCTCCGCAACCGTCAAAGGGTCGATCCCGTTGACCTGTACGTGTGCTACGGCGCGAGCCAGATGCTGCGGAACACCATCAACATCTCCCGTCCGTTCCTACCGTTCAGGATCCGAATAGCTCCCAACGAGATCACGGCGTTGGAGATCGCCCGGAGCAACACCACCACGTCGCCCGGAGGATTGAGTCGACTCCGATCGTTGCTCTTCCTGGATAAGGGCGCTCGTCAACCGGCGGAGCCGGACCACATCGACCACCTCCTCCGATTGATTGCCAACATCGATTGGGAGCAGGACGGGCTCGTCGAGGCCGACTGGAAACACGCCCCTGACTATCCTCTCGCTCCGGTGATCGACGCCCTCGAGCTGATCAAGGCCGATGTCGACGAACTCTTCCGCACCCGTCGCCAGACCGAGCAGGCACTGAGGGAGAGCGAAGAACGGTACCGCAACATTCTCGATTCCATCGTCGACGGCTACTATGAGATCAATCTCCGAGGCCAGGTGATGCTCTGCAACGACGCCCTGCTCCGGATTTTCAGATTCCAGCGCTCCGACGTCGACGAATTCGACGCCATCGCGATGCTCGCCCCCGAGAAACGTCGGAAGGCGATCGCGGTCTTCACGCGTGTCCTCGAGACCGGTGAACCGGCCTACTCCATCGACTGGGAGATCGGCACCCGCGACGGCACCACAATCCACGTCGAGTCATCAATCTCCCTCATCACCGACTCCGACGGCCGGGCCATCGGATTTCGCGGCATCGTCCGTGACATCACCGAGCGCGTGCGTACCGCCCGGGAGAAATCCGATCTCGAGGCGCAACTTCAAAGGTCTCAACGGATGGAGGCCATCGGCACCCTGGCCGGCGGAATCGCGCACAACTTCAACAATCTGCTGATGGGAATTCAGGGCAACATCTCCCTCCTTACCCGTGAGCAACTCCCCGATGGCCCACACGCCAAGCGACTCGCCACCATCATGGCGCTCGTCGAAGGCGGATCCAAGCTCACCTCGCAGCTCCTCGGCTATGCCCGGTCGGGCCGTGTCGATGTTCGGGTCGTCGATCTCAATTCACTCGCCCTCGAGACGGCCGAGACCTTCAGCCTGACTCGAAGGGAGTATCGCGTTCACACCGATCTCAACGGGCGAAGCCTGCCCGTCGAAATCGACCCGTCTCAGGTCGAACAGGCACTTCTCAACCTCTTGATCAACGCGGCAGACGCCATGCCGCGTGGCGGGGACATCTATCTCAGCTCTCGATTGGCCGACCATACCGAGCTCGATGCTCCCGACTACGAGATCAAGGAGGGAACCCATGCCGTACTGTCGATTCGAGACACCGGTCACGGAATGGATGAGGACACTTTGGAGCGATGTTTTCAACCATTCTTCACCACCAAGGGGATGAGCGGCGGCACCGGACTCGGTCTCGCCTCGGCCTATGGGATCATTCGAGCACACGGCGGACAGATCGAGGTCGAGTCCACCGTCGGTGAGGGCTCCAGATTCAGCCTCTCGTTCCCGACCGCAGCACGCGGGCCCGACCCGATCAGTTCGGGGCGCGGTTCACCGGTGGAGGGAGAGGGCACAGTCCTGGTTGTGGATGATGACGAAGCCGTCCTCGCCGCATGCTCGGAGATGCTCTCCCTCCTCCACTACACCCCGATCTGCGCCGGCAGCGGCGAGGCGGCCATCGACATTTACGATCGGAGAAAGGACGATATCGACCTCGTGGTGCTCGATCTCATCCTGACCGACCTCGACGGCGGTGAGGTCTTCGACCGTATTCGGGCAATCGATCCCGATGCCAGCGTCCTTCTCGCCAGCGGATACAGCCTGGAGGGAGAGGCCGCCGGCATTCTCGAGCGGGGATGTGACGATTTCATCCAGAAGCCCTTCACCATCGAGCAGTTCTCGCTCAAGGTGGAGAACGTCCTTCGACGCAAGAAGCGTTGATCAATCGAAGGCGATGGCGATCTTGCCGAAATGTGCGCCGGACGCCATGTACCGGAACGCTTCGTGCGCGTCGTTGAAGTGGAAAACGCGATCCACCACCGGTTGAATTTCGTGCTTCGCCAAGTGCCGGTTCATGCGTTCGAATCCGTTTCGAGATCCGACGAGAATGCCCTGCAGACGGATGTTCTGCATGAGTATCGGAATGATGTTGAGCTCGGATGAGATCCCGCTCAACACGCCGATGACCGAGACCTGACCACCGACCCTCACCGCTTTTAACGACTGTTCGAGGGTGCCCGCACCACCGACCTCGACCACCTGGTCGACGCCGATGGCGTCGGTCAGCTGACGCACGGTCTTGCCCCAGGACGGATTCTCGGTGTAGTTGATGGTCTTCCAAGCACCGAGATCGATCGCCCGTCGCAGCTTGGCCTCGGAGCTCGAGGTGGCGATGACACGCGCTCCCAGAGACCGGCCGATCTGGAGGGCGAAGATGGACACGCCACCCGTCCCCTGGACGAGAACGGTGTCGTCGGGTCCAACCTCCCCCTGCTCGACCAGCGCACTCCACGCGGTCAGGGCCGCACACGGCAGGGTGGCGGCCTCCACATCGCTGAGATGCTCCGGCGCCGGCACCACGCCGTCCTCCGAGAGCACCACCTGTTCCGCAAGCATCCCGTCGAGCGGACCACCGAGGGTGCCGGCGAGCTTCCCGGCGGCCGGCGGACCGCCGATCCAGGTCTGGAAGAAACACGAGGCGACCCGATCTCCCACCGACACCCGCGACACACCCTCTCCCACCGCGGTGACCACACCGACGCCATCCGAGCATGGGATCAGCGGCAGGGGTTGGCGCGGATTGTAGTGGCCGCGAACCATGAGCAGATCACGGTAGTTGAGGGACGCGCTGCGCATCTTCAACAACACCTGGCCCGGTCCGGGGACCGGATCCGACCGCTCCGTCAGCCGCAGGTTGTCCAGTCCGAAACTTCCCTGAATCTCGAATGCGCGCATGGTGCCTCCTCGATACGGTCTCTGAGAACCGGATTCTAACCCGACCGGGCCACCCACCGGTGAACCGCGGCTTCGGCAAGATCGACGATTCGCGCCATGGTGCCGGCGTCGAGATTGCCCGCCACATCGCCAGCAGAGTGCACCGCGTACGTTGCCTTTCCGAGTGACCCACTGGAAAAACTCAGACACTCGATGCCCCTGTGTGCAAATGGGATGGCGTCGATCCCCACCGCCGGCGCCATGACGATCCGCCGGATCGGCGTGCCCATCTCCCGGGCGGCGGCGACGGCCAACCGCTCTAAACCAGGCGCGAAGGCTCGCCCGATTCCATAACGCGTGATGAGCACCACCCGCCCTGGAGATCCCGCACCATCGAAGTTGAAGCAGTCCGCCGTGAGTTTCTCGAGCTCCTCGGCGTGGAGATCGAGCCATCGCATGGCGCCCACCATGTGATCCTCCTCGGCCCCCGTGAACAGCACCACCAGTTCAACATCCGGTGGAAGCTCTCGAAGGCGGGCCGCGAGCTCGAGTACGATCGCCAGCGAACCTGCGTTGTCGACACCGCCGGGGGAGTCATTGCCGCTGCTCATGCCGGCCAGGGCAACCATGGCTGTGCCGGCCACCACACCGGCGGTTACGCCCATCCAGGAGAGGCCATCGCCCCTGCCGGCGAGAACGACCCCCGCACAGACAACCACCCCGACGACACCGATCAGGGCGCCCAGCGTGGCGCCCATCCGTGCCGGCAGCGCAAGGCTCTGCGACTTGCTGTCATGGTGGGCCATCAAGATCAACCGGCGACCGGCCTCGGCCGCCTCCCTCCTGCCGACGACATTCGCGGTCCGGGTCGTGCCCGGTCGGCGATAGAGGCCCTCGAGCCACGGCGACCAGCCGAGTACGATTCCGCCGCAGAGGACCAACACGATCATCGCGGCCAGGGACCAGATCGGACTCGAGTGCGAGAGCCACCCCGCCGAGACGACCAACCCCGCTCCTCCGAGAAGGCTCCACCTGAGAATCCGTTCCACGGGCGCCAGCTCATAGCTGAAGTCTTCGACCGCAACGTGGAGGCCGAGTCCCTCGAGGCGGGCCGAGAGCTCCTCGATGACCCGACGATCGCCTTCGCTGCCGGACCGTCGAGGGAACGCAAGAGCTGCGGCCGAGGCCAGAAGCCCCTCACCAACGTCATGTGTCACGGGTCCCTCCCAGAATCACGGTCTCACCGACCGCCGGATCGGTCAGACGACTGTGATCGTCGTCGACGTTTTCCGCCCACCACTCGTGCAACCGGGCGCGGGGCTCGGAGAGCGGCTCATCGGTGAGTCGGAAGCTCCCCCAGTGCATGGGCACCATCCAAATGGCGCCGAGCTCGAGCCAGGCCTGGCCGGCCTGCTCCGGGTTGAGGTGCTGGCGTTCCATGAACCACGCCGGGTCATAGCCGCCGATGGGCAGCATGGCCGCGGTCAAGGGGCCCAATCGGCGTCCGATCTCGGAAAACCCGGGGAACCAGGCGGTGTCGCCGGCATGGTAGACGGCATGTTCACCCGCTCGAACGACATAGCCGCCCCACCGGCTGCAGTTGGTGTCGTTGATTCGGCGTCGGGACCAGTGTCGAGCCGGGACCAGGGTGATGTCCAACGGACCGACGCGGGTGGACTGCCACCAACCCAGCTCGACGACCGGCCGGCCGCGACGCCGCATCCACCCACCGAGTCCCTCGGGAACCACCGCCGGGACTGAAGGGGACAATCCATCGATCGACGCCGCATCCAGATGGTCGTAGTGATTGTGGGTGACGAGCACGGTGTGGAGTTGCGGCAGGTCGGTCTCCCGCAACCCCGGCGGGCAACATCGTCGATAGACGCCACCGATCCGGGGGGAGAAGACCGGATCGACGAGAAACGACGCCCCGTCGAGAGTCCCGAGAAAGCCCGAGTGACCGATCCAGGTCAATCGCGGTCTCTTCGAGTCTTCGTGGATGAGCTCGAGATCGGCGGCGACCCACCGAGCCGCGGGCCCCGGCGGACACCGGCGGCGGCGTCCGAGCAACCGATCGGTCACCGCCCAGCGCCAGACGGACGACGCGGAGTGCGGGCGGTGGGAAGGGTCGAGGTTCGAGTAGCGGTGCGCCATCGGGGAAAGTGTGACATAACGGAAATGCGCTCCGCGCCTCCCAATCAGCGCCCTACGCCAACCCCACTCGATTTCGCCCCGCATTCTTTGCGACATACAGCGCCTTGTCGGCGGCGTCGATGAGCTGGTTCTCCGACCTCATGACCGGGGTCATCTCGGCACACCCGAAAGAACAGGTGATCTGAAAGCTGTCGGCGGCCAAATCGGTCTCGAAGCGGTAGTCGGAGATCGAAGACCGGAGCCGCTCGGCGAGGATTTCAACCCCAGCGAGACTGGTCTCCGGGCTGAGAATGGCGAACTCATCACCGCCCATGCGGGCGAAGACCTGCTCCGGGCGCAACCGTTTCCGGCAAATCTGGGTCAAACGCTTGAGCACGAAGTCGCCGCACAGGTGGCCCAGGGTGTCGTTGATCTGTTTGAAACGATCGATGTCGAAGACCACGATCGAAAGTGGTCGTTCATGCCGCTCGGCGCGGGAAAACTCTCGCGACAGCTCCTCGTTGAACTTACGCCGGTTTCCGATCTCCGTGAGACCGTCCTGCATGACCAACTGATGGATCGCTTCGTGATACGCCGCCTCGACATCGTCCTCGCGGTAGAACTTGAAATGGAGAGCGCCGAACTGGATGCGGTCGCCGCTGGAAAGACCAACTGCTGCGGTGACCCTTCGATCGTTGACGAAGGACCCGTTGGTGCTTCCGAGATCCTCCACCACGACACCATTGTCTGAAAACCGGACCCGCGCGTGAAGGCGCGAAAGGGAAGGTACCTCGGAAAACGCGATCTCACACGCCGGATCGCGTCCGATGGTCACGGCTGAACCGATTTCGAGTCGGGTCCTGCTTCCCAGACACTCATTGTCGGGGTGGGCGATGAGAATCAGAATCGCGAGCCCGGCGCTCTCGGCGTGGTGGACGGGCTCACCCTGAGCCACGGGTCCACGGAGGGCCCAGGTTCGGTCGACAGGGTCGTTTTCAGGCTTTCCCATAGCTCGTCAGATGATCCGAGAGCGCTCGCCGCGCCGCGTATTCGACGCTACCACCAGGCTCGGAGACCGTCAATGACGTGGATCGTTAACTATTCGCTTCGCCATTCGTATTTGATAGAGAAGGGGTTGAGAATGAGCAGCGTCCCGGACTCAGCGACCGCCGGCAATGCGAGATGGACCCGGGCGGTGATGGTCGTCTTTCGACTGGCGCTGCTGGTCTTCCTCGTCTGGGCGCTGGTCTCTGCCAGATTTCCCGAGAACACCCCGGTGGCTGAGGATTCCCCCGCCCCAAGTCAGAACAGCCGCACCATCGCCGATCCCTGCTCCGCCCAACCACACGAGCTCGGCTGACCGCACGGCCCTTCCCGCAACCAACCCGAAGACAACCGACCGCGGCTTTTCCGCTCGACACCTCGTGGTACTGTGAGCCCGATGGTGGAACATTCGGTCTCCCTGTCGGCATCCCTCGGTCTGCTGCTCATGGTTTTCTTTTCGTGCTTCGGCATGGTCTCGGTTCGGGAAGGTGAACGTCGAGCGGCGCGGGTGTTCTTCATGGCGGCCATGGTCGGAGCGGGGCCACTCCTATTGTCGGCATTACTCCCAACCCCGTTTCCCGTCATCGCCCTTTCGGGCTGCGCCCTTCTGGGCGTCATCGTATTGTTCCGCTGTCTGTTTCCGATCCGCCGGTTGACGGATCCCGGCGGCCGCGCAACCCGGCGGGTCGATGAACGGGACATCATGTTCGCCCGGGGGCGGTTGCGGCCGGGTTCACCCGAGTTCGATGCCTACTACCTGCAGCGCCCCGAAAATCTCGCGGGTGACAATCGCACCCGTTCCCTGCCCGGTCTGCTGTCTCCCGAAGCCGAGAAGGCCGAGCCCCTGGCTTTCGCCGCCGCCGACGCCGGGTTCAGGATCACCGAGGCGCTCCGGGATGCGGTCGACGGCCCGGTCGCCGAGCTGCAACAACATTCCATGCCTGAAGCATGGACCCGCAGACTCAAGGAGCTCGCCCGCAGATGGGGAGCCGTGGACGTCGGAGTCGCCTCGCTCGAGCCGGAGCACATCTACACCCCCATCGGCCGCGGTACGGGCGGATGGGGCAACGAGGTCACCCTCGACCATCACTGGGCCATCGCATTCACCGTCGAAATGGACCACCGGGAAGTGGCGCACGCCCCCGAGGCGCCGGTGGTGGCCGAGTCCGCCCGGCAGTACGTCGAGTCCGCCAAGATCGCGGTCCACCTGGCATCGGTCATCCGCGATCAGGGCTGGCCGGCCCGGGCCCACATCGACGGCAACTACCGAGTCATCGCCCCCCTCGTGGCACGCGCCGCAGGCCTCGGCGAGATCGGTCGCATGGGTCTGCTCATGACCCCACGCCTCGGGCCGCGTGTCCGGATCGGCGTTGTCACCACCGATCTTCCCCTGCTCCCCGATCCGCCGGGTGAAGACCTCACGGTGCTCGATTTCTGCTCCATCTGCTCGAAGTGCGCGGACAACTGCCCGGTGGGCGCGATCCCCGATGGCGACCGCATCGTCATGGAACGGGGCCGACGGTGGGTCATCGACGACGAGACCTGCTACCGATACTGGAACGTCATCGGCACCGATTGCGCCACCTGCATGAAGGTCTGCCCGTACTCCCACCCGGATAATCCGATCCACAACCTCGTTCGGAAGGCGATCAGAGTCGGTCCGGGAACGAGAAACCTGATGCTGTGGATGGATGATGTTGTGTATGGGCGAAAGCCGTAGGTTGCTCTGTACCAGGTACGCTGATTGTGCAACGCTGGGCCGCCATGGGCGGACCAGAAGGCCGGGGTAGCGGGGGAATCAGCTGCCGCTTCCGTCGCCGGGACGGGCTATCATGGCGGTGGAGACCCGACCATGAAAAACACAGCCTCGGAACGCGTCGTCCTCATTATCGCCCTTGTCTGCGGCATCGCCGTGACCGGCTGTACCCTCAACCCTGCGACCGGCGAACGTCAGCTGACCCTCATCAGCGAGGCGCAGGAGGTTGCGATGGGTCGCCAGGCCGAGCCTCAGGTCCTCGCCTCCTTCGGAGAGTACCAGGATGATGGCTGGCAGACCTATGTCAACGACCTTGGGCAAGAGCTCGCCGCCGCGTCGGAGCGCCCCCAGCTCCCCTGGGCCTTCCACGTCCTCGACGATCCCCTGGTCAACGCTTTCGCCTACCCCGGCGGATTTATCTACATCACCCGAGGGATCCTGAGCCACTTCAACTCCGAGGCCGAGCTGGTCTCGGTCCTCGGTCACGAGATCGGCCACGTCACCGCCCGCCACTCTGTGGAGCAGATGAGCCAGCAGCAGCTCGCCCAGCTCGGTCTCGGGGTCGCGGCAGCCGCCAGCGAAGACTTTCGTCCCTATGCCGGCTACGCCGCCGCCGGGCTACAGGTGCTCTTCCTCAAGTTCGGCCGTGACGACGAGCGCCAATCCGACGACCTCGGCCTGCGTTACATGACCCGGGCCGGTTACGACCCCAAGCAAATGCCCAAGGTCTTTCAGACCTTCGATCGCATGCATGACGAATCGGGCCGGCAGATCCCCAACTGGCAATCCACTCACCCGGATCCTGCCGACCGGGTCGGCCGGATCCAGGCCCAGATCGGACAGCTGCCACCCGATCTTCAGGACGGCAAGATCGGCCGGGAGGACTACCTCCGCCGCCTCGAAGGGATGACTTTCGGGGAGAACCCGCGACACGGCTACTCCGTGGGAAACACCTTCTACCACCCGGACATGGCGTTCAAGATGACCTTCCCCGATGGTTGGACCATCGTCAACCAGCGTCAGGCCGCGGGCGCCATCAGCCCCGAGCAGGATGCGCTGGTGGTCCTGACGCTCGCCGGGAAAAGCACCGCCACCGAGGCGGCACAGGCATTTTTCGAACCGGAGAACGTGCAGCCCGGCGGCCGCTGGCGAGACAGCTTCTACAACTTCAACGCGACCGGCTCCGATGGCTCGAATCTCAGGGGTGTGGTCGGTTTCCTCAAACACCGTGATGTGGTCTTCCAGCTGATCGCCTACGCCGGTCCCGAGGAGTTTTCCGAATACGGCAACAGCATGCGCCGTTCTCTCGCAAGCTTCGGCGCGCTCGGCGACCGCCGCTACCTCGATGTTCAACCCGCCCGGGTCGAGATCGTCAAGCTGCCGCGAGCCATGGATTTCAGCGAGTTCCTGAGGCGCTATCCCTCCAACGCCAAGGACTCGCAGGTGGCGATCATCAACGGCGTCGATCAAGATCAAGACCTGGAAAAGGGCAGACTCATGAAACGCATCGTGGGCGGTGAGCTACCGAAAAAATAGGCCGATGAACTCACTCAACGACGTCTTCGACTCCCTCAACCGCTCCCTGTCGGCCTTCGATCTGGAGAATCCCATCTGGGCCGGCACCGCATCCCTCATCGTCGCCCTCGTGGCCTACGGCCTCTTCCGTCTCTGGCGCCGGTTCGTCCGCGAGATCGGCTCCAAGGTCGAGGAGGGCCGGGCTACCTGGATCAAACCGCTCCGATTCCAGAAGCTCGACATCCTCTCTGCCGAAGACATCGCGACTCTCCTCGGGGAGGGGCTCCGCATCGTCTACTGGCTCGGAGTTGTCGTCCTCGCCCTTCTCACTCTCAATGTGATCTTCGGCCTGTTTCCGATCACGAGAGGGTTCGTGGCCGCAATCCTGGTCGGCGTTCGCAGCAGGGTGTTGGTGTTCGTCGACCAACTGGTCGCCTATCTCCCGAATCTGTTCATCATCATCTTGACCGCCGTGGTCGCCCACTACGCCGTCGCCCTCGCCCGTCTGGTCTTTCGCGGCCTCGCCACGAGAAGGATCACCCTCAGTGGTTTCTACCCCGAGTGGGCCATGCCCACCTTCGGTCTCGTTCGCCTGCTGATCATCGCCGTCGCCTTTGTCCTGATCCTCCCCAATCTGCCCGCAGCGCACTCACCGGCGTTTCGCGGTGTGTCGATCTTTGTCGCGGTTCTGCTGTCCCTCGGTTCAACGGCCGCCGTGGCCAACATGGTCGGCGGCGTCGTCCTCACCTACACCCGGGCCTTCAAGATCGGTGACCGGGTTCGGATCGCCGACACCCTCGGCAACGTCACCGAAAAGACTCTCTTTGTCACCAGGGTGAGAACTCCCAAGAACGTGGAGATCACGATCCCCAACTCCATGGTCTTGGCAAATCACATCATCAACTTCAGCTCCCTCGCGCGTCGTGAACCCGGACTCATCCTCCACTCCGCCGTCACAATCGGATACGACGTCCCCCGGGAGACGGTGCGCGAACTCTTGATTTCCGCGGCTCAAGCCACCGAAACCATCGAGCCGGAGCCCGACCCGTTCGTCCTCATCACCAGCCTCGACGACTTTTTCGTCACCTATGAGATCAACGCCTACACCCGGCAGGCGCAGAAAATGAACCGCATCTACTCAGAGCTGCACGGCCACATCGTCGACAACTTCAACCAGGCCGGGATCGAGATCATGTCGCCGCACTACTCGGCGATCAGGGATGGCAACCCGCTCGCGCTGCCCAAGGACCACCTGCCGAAGAACTACGAGCCCGCGCCGTTCACATTCAAGCCACTGGAGGGCATTCTGGGTCGCAAAAAGGGAAGCTGACTCTCTTTTTGTTGACGACAGATTAGCCGGAACTGTTGCCCCGGCTATTCTCTCGTCAATAAAAACAAAAGAAAAAACGGCCCGGCGTTGCCGCCGGGCCGGTGTTGTTATCGGTAAGAACCTCAGCCGCTACTTCTCGCTCGGGTTGAAGTCGACCCGTCGATTCTGCTGGCGGCCTTCCTTGGTCTTGTTGGGTGCGATGGGATCCGCAGAGCCGTAGCCCTTGGCGGTCAGCCGATCGGCCGGAACGCCGCTGGACACGAGGAAGTCCCTCACCGAGTCGGCCCGCATCTGCGACAAGGTGTCGTTCCACGCCTTGGGCCCGGTGCTGTCGGTGTGACCCTGGATCTCCACGAAGTACTGCGGGTTCTTCTTGAGGAAGGTCACCGCCCGGCCGAGAAGGTCCTTGGCCCGAGGTTTGAGGTCGGCTTTGTTGACATCGAAGAGGATCTGACCCTGAACCGCCCACTCATTGCCGCGGACCACGATGCCTTCCGGCGGGCAGCCGTTGTCATCCACCGGGACACCACGCGGGGTGCCGGGGCACTTGTCGAGATAGTCGGGCACGCCGTCGCCATCGCTGTCCAGCGGGCAGCCATCCTTGTCGACCTTGACGCCCTTGGGAGTGTCGGGACACTTGTCCGCCTTGTCGGGCACGCCGTCACCGTCAGAATCGATGGGGCAACCCTTGGCATCGACCTCGACACCCTTGGGCGTCCCGGGGCACTTGTCGAGGTAGTCGGGCACGCCGTCACCATCGGTGTCGAGCGGGCAACCATCCTTGTCGACCTTGACGCCCTTGGGGGTGTCGGGACATCTGTCCAGATGATTGGGCACGCCGTCGGCGTCGTCGTCCGGATAGAGGAAGACATCGACCACAAAGGCCTTCATGGCTTCCGAAGATGTCAGATCATGGGCCGACTTGGCGTATCCGTCACCACCGGCGCTCACGATCTTCGCGAGGGTCTTGTTCCCGATCCCGGAATCACCGAGCTGGATCGCATAGATGGTCAGGTCATCGCCAAGGGCCTCCTTGAGGCTCTGAGCGGCATTGACGGCCTTCTTGCCCATGTCGACGCCGTCGGTGATGACGATCACCGCGGTCGGTTTTCCCATGGCGAGATCGCCGCCGGAAGCCGCAATGGCCTTGCCGAGTGGGCTCAGGCCACCGACGCAGCCGAACTTGTCCAGCACGCTTTCGAACTCGTTGGTGCCGTATTCCGACACGTCACGGAGGAGCACGGTCTTGCCCTTGCCCTCACAGCTCTTGCCGAAGGTCCGGAACCCACCCGTGTAGTCCAACTCCGGGATGGTTTCGTTGAGGCTGGCCAGAAACGCTTCCTCGATCTGGATCTTCTGAGTCCGGTGCGAACGGTCCGACATGGACATGGACTCATCGGCGATGACGATGAACTGATCGACCTTCTTGACATAATACTCGGAGTCGATCTCGCCGGGTTCGAAGTTCATTGGATGGTGTGCGCACGCCTGTGTCAGCACCAATGCCGCAATGGCGACCAGGGCCAACCCTGTTGTTCTTTTCATCGGTTCTCCTCTCCTTCCGTCGGCAAACTGGCGTTTGAGCTCCTCGATCCACCGGACCATCATCGGCAACGCGGTCTGAGCGCCTCGATGCTGAAGGACCTTTGAATTCAAAGCCCGCTCAGTGTGCCAGATCAAAGCCGGTGACGCAACGAGCACAGGACCGGACCGAATCAGCCCTCGTCGGCTTCGGCCACCCGCTTGAGGATGTCATTGAAACTGACAGCATCGACCCGCCTGTGTCCGGCTCTGAGGAACCCGCTCATCAGGTCGTTGACGGCTTCCTCGACGGCACGATTCGGTCCGGGATCCATGAGCTGGGGTTCGAATGCCTCGATCACTTCCGACACCATCACGGAATCGGGCGGCCGTGCCGGTACGACTCCCTCGGTTCCCGAACCCAGGGCGACTCTCCGGATCAGGTCAACCTCCTCCAGACGATTGATGCGTTTCTCGACGGTCTCGAAGGGGACCAGGAGCCGGCGAGAGAGCTGTTCGCAGCTCGGAGGATCCTCACCTGCCACGAAGCGCTGCGCCACGAGGGTGAAGAGCCGCAACCCCATGCCGACACGGTCTCCTTCGGGCCCACCGCGAACGGCCCGTGATCTGAGCAGGGTCATGAAGTGTTGATGAGTGAAGGAAATTTCGAGTCCGATCAACACCACGATCCAGGTGATGTAGAGCCAGATCAGGAAGATCGGCACAACCGCCAACGATCCGTAAACGGTCGAGTAACGCACCGACTGTCCGACCCAGTCGGCAAAAAGGTGCTTCCCGACCTCGAAGAGGGTGGCCGAGGTGGCGGCCCCGATGACGGCGCTCTTGAACCTGACCCGGGTGAAGGGCACCACCATGTAGAGGAAAAGGAACGCGAGGAAGGCCAGCGCCAAAGGAAAGAGCCATCCCAGCTGCCGACTGATCCAACTGAGGTCGACTCCCATTCCCCGACGAATGGCGGTTTCGACCCGGGCCGAAATCGAGAGGCTGGTGCCGATGAAAAGCGTTCCGAAAACCAGCACCGAGGTGTAGGCGGTGATCTTGCTGACGAGCCTTCGGCGGCTGGTGACGTGATAGATGTCGTTGAAGTTGTACTCGATGCTGTCGAGCAACAGGATGGCGGCAAGGGTCAGAAAAACGAATCCCAGGAAACCGAGCTTGGTCGAGTTGACCGTGAACTGCTCGACCAACTCCAACATCTCGTCCTGCTGGGTCGGAAGAAAGTTCGACAGCAGAAACTCCTGCACCTTGACCTGAAGCTCATCGAGGGCGCCGAAAGCCGCCAGCACCGAAAAGATCACCGCGATCAGCGGCACCGTCGCCAACAGAGACGAATAGGCAAGACCGGAGGCACGGATGATCACCTTGTCGCGGATGAACTGGTCCCAAAGGCCGATGACGAACTGGACGAACCGCACGGCTGTCCTTTGCGGCGATGAAAGCGCGGCAACATCCAATCGCCTCAGGTTTTCCCACAGAAACACCATTTCCTCCCGATCCGGATGGCAGCCCGGAGATTATATCGAGAACTTCGGCAATCAACCCTCTTCAGATCAGAACGGGAACCCGAGATAGATTCGAAGCGAACGATGACTCTCTGCAAACCGCGCTCCGAGGCCGTACCACTTGGGAAGCTTGATGAACCACAGCTTGGGGTTGTCATGAATCTGGAAGGAGGCGCCGATCTCGACGTGCGAGTCAACCCCAAGGTCGAATCCGTCTTGTCCGACGACCTCAGCAGGATCGATGTAATAGCGGGGGATCAGGAAAACCCCCAACCGCGCCCGCTCGCCCTTGACGCTGAACCACAGGGGGAAGCTGAAGTCACCACCGAGGTCGACGAAAGCTACGTCATCGGTCCGTCGCCAGTCCTCGTCGAAGACCGAAGTGAAGTCCAACCGACCGCCGGCCGACAGGGTCCACCTTTCGAAGGGCCAGAAAACGCTGGCGCGGGATCCGAGTGACGCCATCCACCGGCGGCCGGGAACATCGAGAGCCTCCAGTCCACCGATCTGAGCATAGGGCCGAACCATCCAGCGTTCGCCCACCGGCACCATGAACTCCACTCCCGGCACGATGGTCAGGGTCTCCAAACTTGCCGCAATGTCTTCACCCTCGATGTCCTCGAGGCGGACGTTGTTCCATGAGAAAAAGACGCTCAGGCGGAGGCGGATTCCGATCTTGCCGTCCTTCGGCGCCCGCAGGGTGATTGGAATGGGGATCTCGACAATGGTGGACTCGGTCGAGGTTTCGGGCGCATTCTCGATGGAGGCCAGACTCAGATCGCCGAGGCCGAGCGGAAAATCCCCCTGGTCCCCGGCCTCGAGCATCGGCGAGAAAGAAACCGCCATGGCAATGAGAAAGGGAGCGGAAAACCACGTCACCTTGTGGCCGTGATCATCTTTCCTCCCTCGTTTCTTGGTCCGATCCTTCATCAATCCGAGCCTAACACGCCGTACAATGAGTCAGAATCCGGAATCAACCCGCGGAGAAACCGGGTTGACTGGAAAGAGATCATCAATGAAACGGAGACCATCATGAGTCGTACCACCCGCGTGTCGTCCCTTGTTGCCCTCGTGGCGCTGGTCGTGGTCGCAGCCACGCCGATCCTCGCCGAATCACCCGCCGCCGAGACCGCCGCCGGTGGAGACGGCTGTTGTTTCACCAACCCACGTTTCACTGGAACCTGCAAGGTCGTGACCGGCCCGGATGAGACCTGTTCCGATGTCCTGGCCTACCTCAACAACCAGGCGAGCGTCGGCAAGACCTACTGCGGCAACACAAAGGTCCGCGGTGGATGGGCCCAGGTTGAATGCGAGGGTCAGGCGTCGATGTGCGCCGCTGCTCCCACATCCGAGGCGACCACCGCAGATTGACGGGGCGAAACCCCGACGCAGGGAGCTGGTGGTAGAATTTCGCCGGCAATGAGAGAAATCCAGACCCAGCCCAGGAGGCATCAATGAAGACAGAACTGCGCGTGACCGTTGCGCTGGCCGCCGTGTTGACCCTGCTCGTTCCCGCAGCGCTCGTCTCGGCTGATGATGCCGGCGAAGACTGGAAGTCGCTCAAGGCCGAGTCCAAACGGATCAAGATCAACGAAATGGCCGATGGAGCCCTGGACCAGGTCATGAACAGCAACTGGAAGGCCCAGGAGCTTTTCGAGTCGGCCTATGGTTGGGCCGCCTTCGACAACCTCAAGATCGCCTTTCTGCTCTCCGGCGGCGGCGGCAACGGAGTGGCGATCAACAAGGCCTCCGGCGAGCGGACCTACATGAAGATGGGAACCGGCGGGATCGGGATCGGCATCGGCGGCCAAAAATACCAGGTCGTCTTTCTCTTCCAGGACGAGAAGACCTTCTTCAACTTCGTCGAGAAGGGCTGGAAGGCTGACGCTTCGGCGCAGGCCGCTGCCGGCAAGGACGGCGCCAACGCCACCACCGGTTTCGTCAACGGCATCGCGGTTTGGCAGATCACCGGCAAGGGCCTCATGGCCTCGGCCGACATCTCGGGAACGAAGTACTGGAAGAACAAAAAGCTGAACTAGGAGTCTGCACCGCATAGATGGTGGATGGATTTCGGAGCGTCATTTGAGGCCGTTTTTCGCCTGTTTCGCCGGTTCATACTGGTGGTATGGGCCAAGAAACAGGCGAGAAACGGGTCAAATGCCGCCCGAAAGGCGCCGCCGATTCTATGCGGTGCAGGCTCCTAGTCTGGTCGCGCACTTTCCTATGATGCGCGTGCTTGTCCTCACTTCCGCAATCTCCCTCCTCGCGGGCTGGCCTGTCACGGCCGCCGACGACATCTCTCTCGGATTTGTGGATCGTCTGGTATCCCAGACCGAAAATCTCCGCCCCGAGGTTCTCGGGCTTGCTATCGCGGCCTATGCGGAAGCGCTGGAGGATGGCCACATCTCCCGCGAACGCCTCACCGTCATCGACTACGGCCTGCCATCCTATGAAGAGCGGTTGTGGGTGATCGACATGGAGACGGCGACGGTGCTCTTCGAAGAAATCGTCGCTCACGGGATGGGCAGCCCCCGCGGATCGGGCGGCGACATGGAGACGGCAAAGGACTTCTCGAACCTCCACGGCAGCAAGAAATCGAGCCTCGGTCTCTTCGTCACCGCTGAGACCTACCAGGGCCAGCACGGTTACACCCTCAGGCTGGACGGGCTCGAGGAGGGCGTCAACGACAACGCCCGCGAACGGCTCATCGTCATCCACAGCGCGCACTACGTCACCGACGACCGGGCCGATGATCGCATGGTGGGCCGCAGCTGGGGCTGCCCGGTGGTGCGGCCCGAAATCTCGCGGGAGCTCATCGACGCCATCAAGGACGGGAGCGCGTTGTGGATCTACTACCCGGATGAGGATTGGCTCGAAGAATCGGAGTTCCTCGACGAGGAGTGAACGGCCCGCGCGCAACTCGCTGCTCGTAGCTCGTTGCTCGTTGCCCGTTCTCCTCCCAACCGGTTCGGGTCTCCTTGTGATGACGAGCCACGAGTAACGAGAAACGAGTAACGGTCGAGCAGGCTCCCTTCGAGGTCCTTCCCACATGTCATCTTGAGCGGAGCGGCCTCCGAGGCCGCGGAGTCGAAAGATCCCCCGAAGGACTCACGATCGTCCCAATCCCGGCACGACCATGAGGAAAGGAGCGACTATGGTCCCACCGAACAACAAGCGTGGTGAACCGCGAGAAACGCTCTCCCATCCTTGGGGGGACCTTTCGACTCGTTCGCGGACTCACTCGCTCAAGGTGACAGGTTGGGCGGGGATTTCCGACTTGGGCTTCGGAGTCACCCGCTCAAATTGACACTGTGTGGGGTTGACAAAATTAATTTGTACTATACATTGTTTGTATGGAGCAAAGATGAGCGAACCGAAACACGACGACGCCGAACGACTCAACGAAGCCATCCGCCTGCTCGTGCGGCGGTTCTCGCTCGCCGAGCGCGCGGACGTCGCGTGCTGCGGGATGACCGTGGCACAGGCCGCCACTCTCGAAGCGCTCACCGATGGGGGTTTGCGGCTCGGTGAACTCGGACGCCGCCTCGGAATCGCACCCAGCACCCTGTCGCGCAACCTCGATCGACTGGTCGAACGCGATCTCGTCGAGCGCGGGCCGGATCCCGACGACCGTCGGGCGCAGCGGGCGAAGCTCACGCCCGCTGGTCGCGACGCCGCGGTTTCGGTCCGGCGCTTCGAGGTCGGCTTCGCCCGGGAGATCCTCGACCGTCTTTCCGACACACCGCGCACCCTCGAGGCGCTCGACGAGCTGCTCGTCGCCATCCGATCGGCCACCGAGGGCTGCTGTCCCGGTGCCTACGACCACCTCATCAACTGCTGCGATCCCGCAGTTACCGAAGGGAACCAAGCATGACCGACAAGAACCAAGCTCCCTCCATCAGCGAAGACCTCGTCGCCACCGTTCGCGACCGCTACGGCAAGATCGCCGAAAGCGGCTCGTCGTGCTGCGGGCCGGCCGCGACAAGCTGCTGCGGTCCATCGCCGTCAGGAATCTCCACCGGGCTCGGCTACAAACCGGTGGATCTCGAGCTGCTACCGGAGGGCGCCGACCTCGGTCTCGGCTGCGGCGCGCCCCTCGAACACCTCGAGCTCCAGCCCGGCGAGACCGTCGTCGATCTTGGTTCGGGTGCGGGGATCGACGCGCTCATCGCCGCCCGCGCGGTGGGCCCCGAGGGCCGCGTCATCGGAATCGACATGACCCCCGAGATGCTCGACAAAGCCCGCGCCAACGCCGCAGCCGCCGGCGCCGACCATGTCGAGTTCCGCGAGGGACGGCTCGAGACCCTGCCGGTGGATGACGCAACCGTCAACGCCATCACCTCCAACTGTGTGATCAATCTGGTGCCGGACAAATCCAAGGTCTTTGCCGAGATCCACCGGATCTTGACCCCCGGCGGGCGCCTCGTGGTCTCGGATGTCATGCTCGACGGCGAGCTCCCGGAGATCATCACCAAGGACGTCATGGCTTATGTCGGTTGCGTTTCCGGGGCGGTACAGCGCGAAAACTACCTCAGAATGCTCACCGAGGCGGGCCTCGGAGAGATCGAGGTCGTCAAGGATGTGGACTTCCTCGCTACGGTGGCGGATTCGCTTCCCGAGGAGATCTCCTCCGCCTTGGAGGAACTCGGACTGTCGAACGAGGACCTGAGGGGCGTCGTACGGTCCGTGACCTATCGGGCACGGAAGGTGTAGCAGCGGCAGCTGCAGGGACATCTGCAGAAGTAATCACCTCCTGGCAGTTCTGAATCAACGAGGTCAGAGCCATCACCTGGCGTCTCCTCCACCCATCACCCTCACCCGCGATGTATTGTGGGGTAGGCTTCCAGCCTGCCCTTCAGAGTCATCCCGGTCGGATTCGCTCCACCACGAAGTCTGGCAACCACTAGCCCGACCTTCTCACCAATTTCCTACTGCGGCCAACGATGCATCCGCGCCAGCCGAGTATTCCCACCTTGGGGTGCTCACCTCGGAGCGCCAGCGGAGAGACGCAAGCCGCGGAGCGGTGCCAGCGAACGTACCGTCAAGTACGCCTCCGCGGCCGAACGAGTACACTGCCCTCATGCCTTTGGCTTTGGACCTCGCCATCCGTTTTCTCCGCCGCCGCACCGGGCGGCTGCTGCGGGGCACGGCGTTGGCGGCCTTCTTCGCGGTGGCGCTGGCGGTGGCGGCCCTGGTCATCACGCTGGCCCTCATGCGCGGCTACACCGACGCCATCTCCGCCGCCCTGCAACGCGGCAACGCCCACATGGTGGGTTTCGCCGGTTATCGGATGACGGCCGACGAATCGAAGAGCTTCGCCCGGCAGATGACCGCCGTCGATGGCGTCCAACGGGCCACCCCGGTGACCTATCTCTCGGGTCTCATCGACGACCCGGCGGAGCCCTCCCGACCGCTTGCCGTCACGATCAAAGCCGTCCAGGCCCCTCCGGCCTACACCGGGCTCGATACCTGGCCCGACACTCAGCTCATGCCGGTTGTCCTCGGCGCCCGGCTGGCCTCCCAGATCGGCGCGGAGATCGGTGAGATCACGACGGTCCGCTTGCCCCCGGATACGGGCACCTGGATCATCCCCTCGCTGCGGCTCGAGGTTGCAGGGACCTTCAGCCTCGCCTTCGCCGAGTTCGACCAGCAGTGGATTCTGGTCCCCCTCGGCCGGGTTCACGAGATCATGCCCGATGTCGGCGCCGCCGGCGTCGAGGTCGAGCTTGCCGATCCCATGGCGGTGGATCGGGTTCGGGAACCTCTCGAGACCGGCTTCCCGACCCTGCTCTTCACCGACTGGCGAGAGATGAACCGATCGCTCTTTGCCGCCCTCCGGTGGCAGACCATCTCGCTCTTCGTCGTCCTCAGTCTGGTCGTGGCGGTGGCCTCATTCCAGGTCAGCTCGGCACTCGTCGTTCTCGCCATCGACAAGCGGCGGGCGGCCGGCACCATCCAGGCCCTCGGCGGCACCCCGTCCCTGGTCCGCCGTGTACTGCTCCTCTCCGGGCTCCTCCTCGGTTGCGTCGGCCTCGGTCTCGGCATCGCCTTCGGCTGCATCGCCAGTTGGATCCTCAGCGTCTTCCGAGTGGTCCGTTTCCCCGAGGGTCTGGCGCGGGTCTACATGGTGGACAGCATCCCGTTTCATCCGGCGCCTGCCGATATCCTCGCCGTCGCGGGTGTCGGAGTGGTGCTCGTCACCCTGGCGTCGCTGTGGCCGGCCTGGCGGGCCTCTCGAGAGGATCCGATCAAAGCGCTCAGGGCCGCGTGACACAGCTCATCCGCCGACCCGAATCGAATTCTCGGCAAAGATGCAATGTGACCGAACGCACCACGGTTGTATGCTTGGAGTGTAGGATCGGAAGGCGATGTACGAGATTCAGTTCCACCCGGCGGACATCCGCAAACAGGTCCGCTACTACTTTCTCTCCAGCCAGGGCATGCGATGGTTGTGGCTGGCGGGGGTCGTGCTGGCGTTGCTCCTCATCGTCGGCGCGGTGCTCGCGCCCATCGGCATCCAGTCTCTGCTCCTCACCGGCCGACTCAGAATCCTCAACCAGCAGAACCAGACCCAACGGGCCATCCTCGCCCAACGAGACTCGGTCCTGGATCGGATGGAAAGGCGAACCACACAGGCGCGCAACCGCCAACGACAGATGAGCCTCATCCTGGGAGCGAGCCAGACGGCCCAGAGCGGCGGGGGCTTTCCGGAGTCGTCACCCATCGGCAAGTTCTCGGTGCCGGAGGCGGAGATCGCCGGCCGGCGCGCTCTCAAAATGGACACCGAAACCAAAGCCCTCCTGACCCTGGCGGATGAGCTCGCCAGCTTCGCCAGGACCAACGACGAGCTCACCCGCGCGGTCCCATCCATCTGTCCCCTGCCCATCGGCAGCTTCGTCTTGACCTCGCCCTTCGGCAATCGAACCTCGCCCTTCACCAACACCATCGACTTCCACGCCGGCATCGACCTCGCCGCCCGAGAGGGCACTCCGGTACTGGCTCCGGGGGACGCCCGGGTGGTCTTCGCCGGCCGCTTCCCCCTGAGTCGCAACGTTCGGTGGTGGCGCTACGGCAATGTCGTCGTGCTCAAACACGGCGAGCGCTATGTGTCGATCTACGCACATCTCCAGGAAATCTCGGTTCGTCGGGGATCTCAGATCGTTCGCGGCGAACAGATCGGCACCGTCGGCAACACCGGATGGAGCACCTCGCCCCACCTCCACTACGAGGTTCGGCTCACCGACTCGGATGACAGTGAGCCCGAGCCCGTCGATCCGAGGATTTTCATCCTCAACTACCAGTGGACCGGCCACGAAGAGCTCCTTGTCCGCGGCCGATACGCGCCGGCGCCCTCATTCGACTCGCTGCCGTCGCGCGTTTGGAAGAGGTGAACGCCATGGAAGACACCAAGAACTTCCCTACCATGATCATCCCCCAGGGAACCGAGGTCGCGGTCAACGAACAGGGGCAGCTGTCGATCCGGACGCCGGGCAATCTGGTGATTCAGAACTCGGGGGTTTACTCGGTCATCGAATCCGGTTCGGGATCGGTACGGATCGACCCGGAAGTCCAGGTGGAGGCGATCTCGGTGGAAGCCGCGGATTCGTGCTTTGTCGCCGGCGAACTGACGGCCTGGCGGGTCCACGCCGACAAGATCATCCTCGAGAAGGGCGCCCAGGCCAACATCATGCTGCAGGAATCGCAGACCCTCGAGCTCGATCGGAACGCCCGCCTGGTGGGGAACTTCGCCTCCGAAAAAGAGCTCTATCTGATGCTCGGTCGTTTCAGCCGGCAGCTGCGCGACCTCCCCGAAGGCCTCTTCACAGGAACCCGCCGCGAGTCCCTGCCCAAGAACGGCCGCACCCTGCCCCCGCCATCCGAGTTCGCCGATGTCGACAAGCAGCAGCGGGAGGAAATGCTCGCGCTGATCAGGGTCATCGTCGAACGAGAGCTCGCGGGCAAAGTCGGTGACACCGAACGCCAGGCCCTCGAGGAGCTCCTCGGACTTGTTCGTTCCGGGAATGAGGCCGCCCTTGCCGAAGCCTACGCCGGTCTCCTCGACCGGGTTCAGAAGCCTTCCAGCGACCTCGGCAAGGGCCGCGCCATGCTCGACCGGATCTTCGGCTAGCCCGCCCCTCCCTTCTTCCCGATCCCGGTCTGCGATGGTACTCTGCCGCCGTGCCGTGAGGACACACGAATTTCCTCGATTCGATGCGGAGGTGGGGCGGATGACCCAACCGAGAAGAACCGCTCTCTATGACGAGCATGTCTCCGCCGGCGGCCGCATGGTCGAGTTCGCCGGCTTCGAACTTCCGGTGCAGTACAGCTCGCTCGTGGAGGAGCACACGGCGGTCAGAACCAGGGCCGGTCTGTTTGACGTCTCCCACATGGGTGAGATCTTCATCACCGG
>JARFRM010000293.1 GCA_029287235.1 Thermoanaerobaculales bacterium | reverse complement strand
GGTCGTCGGCAGCGTCAGATGTGTATAAGAGACAGGGTTGGGCGAGCTGTTTGTCGAGGAGGGTCAGCCCGAAAAGGCGAGGACCTACCTCGAAATGCTGGTTGAGGAGTTCCCCGAATCCCCTTTCCTGCCCGACGCCCGCCAGCGGCTGCTCGAGCTCGGCTAGTCGAGGTTGCGCTGGTGAGCTTTGTCGAGGCCATTGCCGAGAAACGTGACGGCGGTGGACTCACTCGCGAACAGGTAGCAACCTTTGTGCGTGGTGCGAGTGACGGCTCGTTACCGCCGGAACAGCTGGCCGCAATGCTCATGGCGATCTGCTGCCACGGCATGTCCCCCGAAGAAACCAACTGGCTGACCCTGGACATGCTTCACTCCGGCGAAGCCTGGAACCTCGCCGCAAGCCGGCCCGAGGCCATCGACAAGCACTCCACCGGTGGCGTCGGCGACACGGTGTCTCTCATCCTCGCGCCCCTCCTCGCGTCGGTTGGAGTGCCGGTGGCCATGATGGCGGGGCGCGGTCTCGGCCACTCCCAGGGCACCCTCGACAAGCTCGAAGCGATCCCCGGTTTCTCCTGTGACCACGATCGTGACGGGCTCGACCGTCTGCTCGATTCCGCCGGCGCAGCCATCATCGCTCAGACCGCGGAGATCGCCCCGGCCGACCGGACTCTCTACGCTCTTCGCGATGTCACCGCCACGGTGCCGTCGCTGCCCCTCATTGTGGCTTCCATCATGTCCAAGAAACTCGCCCTCGGGTCCGGAACCCTGGTGCTCGATGTCAAATGGGGCCGGGGCGCCTTTCGCGAAACCGTCGCCGAGGCGCACGAGCTGGCGACCGCTCTTCGTCAGGTGGCCCGCGACTCGGGTGTCGCCTGCGAAGCGCTCATCACGGACATGAACCAACCTCTCGGACCGGCCCTCGGGACCGCGACCGAGGTGCGGGCGGCCATCGAGGTCCTTTCCGGTGCTGGTGACCCGCGTCTCCGCGAGGTCAGTGTCAGACTGTCCGAGCAGGCGATGGTCCTGCGGGGAATCGACGCCACCGACGCTCGCTCCCGGCTCGAGTCAAGCCTCGCCTCGGGCGACGCCCTCGACAGCTGGAACCGGATGGTCGTGGCGCACGGCGGTGATCCCGATCCCGAGCGACTTCCGCATCCGGAGCGCACCCTCGAGATTGTCGCCGACCGCTCGGGCTATGTCGGCGGCATCGCGGCCGCTACGCTCGGCCGGGTTGCGGCGGCAGTGGGTGCCGGCCGCAGCCACCGCGACGAGGCGCTCGCCTTCGGCGCGGGTGTCACGGTGCACGCGAGACTGGGCGACAAGGTCGAAAAGGGCCAACCGCTGGCCATTCTCGAGACCGGCGATCGCCGGGTGGACGTGGACAGCCTCACCCACCGCGTAGGTACGGCCTTCGAGATCGTCGAGGCGCCATCCGAGATCCCGGAGCTGGTCTTGGGCACCGTCGACGAAGTTGATCCCACGGCCTTCTCCAACCGCTGAGCTCCACCCGTCTTCATGGTAACCTTCGGCCGAATGATCAACCTGCACTTCTCACCCGAATTCGTCGCGAAGGTGACGAGGCGCCGTACACGGTTCGCCGTCGCACACGGTGGAAGATGGTGAAGCATGCAGGTTAGGTTCGGGACCTCCGGGTGGCGCGGCGTAATCGGCCGCGATGTGACGTTCCGCAATGTGCGGCTTGTGACCAGCGCGTTGATCGACACCCTTCGTGAAGATCGTACCGATGTCGATCTCATCGTCATCGGCTATGACACCCGAATGCTGTCCGAGAAGTTCGCCCGCGCCGCGGCCGAGCTCATCGCCGCCGAGGAAGTCCCGGTCGAGCTGGCGAGCCGCGATGTCCCGTCGCCGGTGCTCGCGTCGGCGGTCGCCGAGCGGGGCGCCGCTGCAGGAATGGTCTTCACCGGAAGCCACAACCCACCCGAGTACAACGGGCTCAAGATCTACACCGCCGATGGGATCCTCGCGGAGACCGACTTCACCAACCGTGTCGAGGCCAGAGTCGTGGAGCTCGCCGAAAACTACGACGACACGTTCATTCCACAGACCGAGCTCATCGGGAGCTTCGACCCGAAACCGAGCTATCTCGCCCGGCTCCAGACCCTCATCGACTGGGACGCCATCCGGTCGAGCGGCATCAAGATCGTCGTCGACACCCTCTTCGGCACGACTCGTGAATATCTCGACCACATCCTGCTCGAAAACGAGATCCCGATCACGGTCATCCACAACCCACGAGACCCTTACTTCGGCGGCTATGCCCCCGACTGCACCTCTGTCAACCTCTCCCGGATGCGGGACGTCATGCGCACGTCCAACGCCGATCTGGGTCTCGCCACCGACGGCGACGGCGACCGTTTCGGACTCCTCGACCGGGGCGCCCGACTCTGTGACTCGTCAACCTGCATCGCCCTGATCCTCGACTACCTCGCGCGCCGTCGCGGACTCACCGGAACCGTCGGCCGGACCCTGGCCACCCCCACCC